>NZ_DATJYB010000126.1:0-8673 GCF_035499775.1 Mycobacterium sp.
CACAGCGCGAATGAAGTTAACGGCGAAGGCCTCGCACACGACGTCGACGTCTGGGAGGGTGATGCCGGGAACTTCGGGGAAGGCCGGACGCATCAGCATGTGAATCATGATCGGCCCGAGGAGTTGTTGGGCCAGCACCATTACCGGCTGATCGCGGATGCGTCCCGCTCCCACCTCGGCATCGAACCAAACTCCGAGCGTGCCCAACATCCGCGGTGCTGCATAGCCGGCCAATGACTGCACTGCGGTGCTCGTCGGTCGCGAGAACACTTCGGCCAACATGGCTGGAGCGACGCGGGGTTCGCGGCTCAGTGCATTGGCGACAGTGCGGTAGAAGCCGTGCACCGTAGAGTGCAGATCGCCCTGCGGCCGGGCCAGATATTCCTCGATATCGCGGATGGGACTGAACTGGTCGAACACTGCGCGCATGAGATCGTCGCGCCCGCCGAATGCGGCGTGCAGACTGAACACCGAGCACCCCGCGCGGTCGGCGATTGCTTCGAGAGTGGCGGCAGCCAAGCCGTTCTCACTGACCACGGCCGCTGCGGCAGTGAGCGCTCGCAGGCGTACCGGGGGGCGGCCGCCGGGATCAATGCCGGCGGCACGGACCGCGGCGTCGAGCGAACTGCGCGATCCGCCGAGTCTACGCAGCAACGTACTGCGGGAGATGTGGGCTTCGGCGGCGATGTCGCTGACCGAGACTTCGGCGATGTCGCGTTCCAGGGCTTCGGCGGCCCGCACCGCCGCCTCGATCAACTCTGGGGCGACGGGTGGATGGTCGGCTACCGTGGCGGGCCGCACAGATTCACCACTGGCTCGATCGTGTCGCATGAGGGCCCCGTCAGTACTCGCCTTGAGCGGAACGGACACTGACAGTCCCCGCCTCGGTAGCGATCACAGCATCCCTCAGGCGGTTGTTCAGTCGCGCGACTCTGCGCAGTTGAGCGAACAGGTTTATGGAGCCCAAGATGGGGAGTCCACCAATGAACGTTCGGAAGGAGGGGTTCCCGCCGTAGACATGGAGCTGGTAGAGACAGCCGACCACGTAGAACGATCCGGCAAGACACAGGGTGGCGGGTATCGCATAGGCGAGCGGTGATCGGGCGTCGGCAACCAGTTCACTCGCGTAGTCGTACTCGTCCTGTGTCAGTGGTTCGCGTTTGCGAAGTTTGGCCAGAACCGCCTTGTGGGCACCGACGTGCTCGCCCAGGGGTGCGGGCACCCGTTTTTCCAGCCTTTCGATGTAAACGAAAACGCATGCGGCGCAGGCCACTGCCGACACCCCGGCAAGGATGGTGAGATAACCCCAGAGTCCGAGATCCATATTGCCATTCCTTCGATTTCGTCCAGCACTGCGCGGATATCAGCTGTTAGGTATGCGGACTGCCGGCGGCCCGTGCCGAGCGCGAGGGTGATCCGGGAGCAACCGGGTCGTCGTCCTCCCACAGCAGTAGTTGGCGGACGGCTCGGCGTGATCCATAGGGCCGAAGCATCTGACTGGCAGGGCGGGGTCTCACCCTCAGCGGCCACCAGAACCATCGTCCGATCAGCGCTGCGATGGACGGCGTCATGAACGAACGCACAATCAGCGTGTCGAACAGCAAGCCGAGGGCGATCGTCGTCCCGATCTGACCGAGAATCCGCAAGTCGGCGAACACGAAAGAGGCCATGGTCGCCGCGAACACCAAACCGGCCGACGTCACTACCGCGCCGGAGCCGGCCATCGACCGGATGATGCCGGTCTTCAAGCCGGCGTCGATCTCTTCTTTGAACCGCGAAATCAATAGCAGGTTGTAGTCCGACCCGACGGCCAACAGCAGGATCACGGCCAGCGCCAACACAATCCAGTACAACTGGATGCCGAAGATATCCTGCCAAATCAGCACGGAAAGCCCGAACGATGCGCCCAGCGACAGTGCCACGGTACCTACGATGACCAATGCGGCGACGACGCTTCGGGTGATGGCCATCATGACCAGCAGAATGAGGCTGAGCGCAGCGATTCCGGCGATCACGAGGTCGTATCTGGCGCCGTCCTGGATGTCCTTATAGGTGGCCGCTGTACCGGCGAGGAAGATCTTGGATCCGGCCAGGGGTGTGCCCTTGATGGCCTCCTGGGCGGCATGTCTGATGGCGTTGATGTGCGAAATACCCTGGGGCGTTGCCGGATCGCCGTCGTGGGTGATGATCATGCGGGCAGCCTTGCCGTCCGGCGACAGGAACAACTTGAGGCCGCGTTGGAATTCGGGGTTGCTGAATGCTTCCGGAGGTAGATAAAAAGAATCGTCGGTTTTCGACGCGTCATATGCCTGGCCGAGGGCGGTGGCGTTCTGCAGTGCCTCTGCCGCTTGGTTGTTCAGCCCGGAGGCGGTGGCGTAATTCCTCATCACCAGGTCGCGGTTGGCTTCTTGGCTCCCGATCTGAGGCGGTATCAGCGCAAGCAGCTTCGGCTGCAGCGCGTCCAGTTTGACAATGCTGCCCGAAACGGTGTTCAGTTCGTCCGTCAGTGCGTCGATGCCGTCCAGGGCGTCGAACAACGACCGCAGCGCGGCGCAGACAGGTATGTCGAAACAGTGCTTTTCCCAATAGAAATAGCTGCGTAACGGACGGAAGAAGTCGTCGAAGTTGGCGATCTTGTCACGCAGGTCCTTTGCTATGGTGACCGTCCGCTGAAATGCCTTCGCTTGCTCGTCGGTAACGGCGCTGGACTGCTGTTGCAGCGCATACTGCTGCCGCAGAATATCTATCGAGTTGTTGATCACCGCGACCTGTTTGAGCAGGTCGGCATTTTGGGACTGTTGAAAGGGCAGATTGTTGATCTGAGACGCGTTTCCCGCGCTGATCTGAAACGGGATCGACGTGTGCTCCAGTGGTGTGCCCAGCGGGCGCGTAATCGATTGCACCTCGGCGATGCCGTCGGTATGGAATATTGCCTTGGCGACACGCTCGAGCAAGATCATGTTGGTGGGATTGCGCAAGTCGTGGTCGGCTTCAATCATCAACAGTTCGGGATTGAGCCGTGCCTGCGAAAAGTGGTGCGCCGCAGCTGCGTAACCGACGTTGGCCGGAGCACTGGCGGGCATGTATGGGCGGGCGTCGTAACTTGTCGTGTACCCGGGCAGGGCAAGAAGACCGATGAGGGCCACGGCGATCGTCACCAGCAGGATAGGGCCGGGCCAGCGCACGACGGCTGTGCCGATACGTCGCCACCGCTGCGTGCTTATCTGACGGTTGGGTTCCAACAGGCCGAAATGCCGTCCGATCACCAACATGGCGGGCGCCAGGGTCAGGGCCGCCAGCACTGCGATGAGGACGCCGGACGCCGCGGGAATGCCGAGGCTCTGGAAATACGGGAGCCGCGTGAAGCTCAGACAGAAGACGGCGCCGGCAATCGTCAGGCCCGAGCCCAAGATGATGTGCGCGGTCCCGTGGTACATCGTCTCGAATGCCGAGACCCGATCCTGCCCGGCGTAGCGCGCTTCGTGAAAGCGGCCGAGAATGAAGATCGCGTAATCGGTGCCGGCGGCGATGACGAGGAGAGTCAGCAGATTGGTCGAGTACGTCGACAGTTCGATGATGCCGGCGTTCGCGAGAACGGCGACAACACCCCGGGAAGCGGTCAGCTCGATCATGACGGTGAACATCACCAGGGCCGCAGTGCTGACGCGACGGTAGATCCAGAACAGCATCACCAGGATCACCCCGATGGTGATCAGCGTCGTCTTTAGGGTGCCTTTGCCGCCCACCTCGAACTGGTCGGTGACCAGTGGCGCGGGACCGGTGACATAGACTTTGACGCCCGGCGGCGGTGATGTGTGGTCGACGATACTGCGCACCGAATCGACAGATTGATTGGCCAACGACTCGCCCTGATTACCGGCAAGATAGACCTGTACCAGCGCCGCCTTGCCGTCGGAACTCTGGGAGCCGGCCGCGGTCAGCGGATCTCCCCAGAAATTCTGAATGTGCTGGACATGCTTCGTGTCTTGGGCGAGCTCGTTGACCAAGCCGTCATAGTAGGTGTGCGCTTGGGCGCCGAGCGGTCGATCTCCCTCGAGCACAATCATCGCCGCGCTGTCGGAATCGAACTCTCCGAACACCTTGCCGATGCGTTTGCTGGCCTGTAGCGACGGCGCATCGTGGGGGCTCAGCGACACGTTGTGCGCTTGGGCGACCTTCTCCAATTGCGGCACAAAGACATTGGTGACTACCGCCAGGCCGAGCCAGAAGAACGCGATCAGCACCGAGTACCGGCGGATGAGCGCTGGGATCGAATGTCGCGGGACGCTGTGAGTGCTCATCCGGACTTGTCCATGCAGTAGGCGAAGGCGTGCAAGGTGTTCACCGTTCTCTCGTCCTTGACGTCTTTGTCAATCTTGATCCGGCAGCCGATCCAGTCGCGGTTGCCCTGGGCGGAGACGGTGACGAACACTGCCGGTTGGGTGGTGGTCGTGTCGTAGGCCCAGGGCAGCATGACGGCGTCCGCGCGCTGAGGTTGGGCGTTCACGTCCAGGTAAGTGATGGTTGCCTGCGTGTCTGGTGGTCCAAAAACCTCGATAACCACGTGCTTCGGGTTGAACGGGGCGACGTCGCCGCCGGGGCCGCGAGGAGTTGACGTGACATCTTGGGAGGCGAAGACGCCGTGTAGGCGATACACCGTGAAGCCGGCCAGCGCGAGGACTGCTACGGCGACCACCAGCATCCAGCGTCGGGTGAGTAGGCGTCCGAGCGAAAACCGCTGCATTCGTGACCCTTTCAACGGAGGGGCGACAGGAGTCGACGATGGGCCGGAGGCTCGCTCTGCCCTCGCGCTCATGCGCCGTCGCCGCGCTGGTCGTAGACGCTGTGTCCTACCACCGGCGCCACACCTACCCTTTTGACACAGTGGCTAATGTAAACTGCATTGTTGCTTCAAGCAAGATGTACGCCGAGCGTGCGGCCTGGTGCACGTTGGGGCGCGAGTGTGCGGCTGGCGTCACAGTCGGCGATTTGGCGATATCCGATGTGGCGATATCTGTAGATGGCTGAAGTGACTGTGTCGCTGTTGCGTGCGACGCTGCGGTCGTGCCTGAGCCGTTTATTGGCAGCGAAGCCCTCGTTGCCGTCGATGTGACCAAAACCCAGCTCGCCACGCGATACCGCCGATTGTTTCCGAACGTCTACCTCGAGCGGAACACCCTGGTCAACAACGAGTTTCGTGCTCGAGCGGGATGGCTGTGGAGCGGACGGCGCGGTGTGGTTGCAGGGTTTTCCGCGGCCGCGCTGCATGGGAGCAAATGGGTCGACGACGCGCACGCCGTGGAACTGGTCCATGACAATCGGCGGCCCCCGCCCGGAATCAAGACCCACGCGGACCGGGTATCGCAGGACGAGATCGCGTTGATTGACGGTCTGCCGGTTACGACGCCTTCTCGGACGGCGCTGGACTTGGGGTGCTGGTATCCCTTGGACGAATCGGTAGCCGCCATCGACGCGCTACTGGCGGCGACCGACCTGAAAGTCTCCGAGGGTGAGCTTCTCGCCGAGCGGTATCCCGGTCGGCGCGGAATTCGCCGGGCTCGTGAAGCGCTGGTGTTGGCCGACGGCGGGGCGCAGTCGCCGAAGGAGACCTGGCTTCGGCTGCTTCTCATTCGGGCAGGCTTCCCCAGGCCGCAGACGCAGATCCCGGTCAGCGATGAATTCGGCGAGGTGTTCGCGTACCTCGACATGGGCTGGGAAGACCTGAAAATCGCCGCCGAGTACGACGGCGAACAGCATCGGACCAATACGCGGCGATATAGGTGGGACGTTCGGCGGCAGGAGAAGGTCGAGCGGCAGGGCTGGATTGACATACGAGTGGTGGCCGGGGACCAGGAGCCCGGGATTATCCGTCGTGTCGCCGCCGCCTGGGCTCGTCGAGCGTGACGCCAGCCGCACAGTCGTGCGCGGGTGTGCGGCTGGACGCACGCTCGGCGAGGAGAGGAGAGCTACGCGGGGATCAGCTCCACTCCGGACAGCACGACGGCGTTGTCGCGCGAAGGCGCGACAACGGTTGCCGCGAAACGCCCGTCGTCCTTCCAGATGTTGACCTGCAGCGTCTCGCCCGGGAACGCCACGCCCGCGAAGCGTGCGCCGTAGGCGCCGACGGCTGTCGCGTCACCGTCCAGCAGCGCGTCGGTGATGGCCTTGCAGGTCATGCCGTAGGTGCACAGGCCGTGCAGGATGGGTTGCGGAAAGCCTGCGGCAGCAGCGAATTCGGGATCAGAGTGCAGCGGGTTGCGGTCGCCGCATAGCCGGTACAGCAGCGCCTGCTGGGGCAGCAGCGGCACCGCAACCTGCAGGTCCGGGGCGCGGTCCGGTGCGGCATCAGACGAGGACGGGCCTCGTTCGCCACCGAATCCGCCTTCACCGCGGGCATAGATCGAACGCTTCTGCGTCCACAGCGGCGTGCCGCCGGGCGCGGTCACCGTCGTCTCGCTCCAGATCACCGCGGCCTTGCCCTTGTCCCAGATGTCGGTGAACCGGGTGACGGCCGTCGCCGAGCCCGAAGGCGGCAGCGGCGCAGGCACTTCCACCCGCTCGCTGGCGTGCAGCACCTTGCTCAGCTCGATATCGATGCCGGGGAACTGGACGCTCGGCGGCGTGGTCATGTGGAAGGTGGCGGCCACGTTGCCGAACGTCGGCAGCACCTGCGGGGTGTCGTCCACCAGGTAGCGCAGCTCGCGGGGATCCATCGGATCCGAGCCCGCACCCAGTCCGAGGTGGTAGAGCTGGACATCGCTACTGAACCAAGAGAATTCGATGGGATCCAGCTCCGCGGCCAGCGCGGTCTCTACGTCGATCGGCATGACGGTTACCTGCCGGCTTCCGAAGCTAAGTGCAGTGCGGCCAGGTAGCCGAATGTCATGGCCGGCCCGATGGTGCCGCCGGGGCCGGGATAGGTGTGTCCCATCACCGGGGCGCTGACATTGCCTGCGGCATAAAGGCCGTCGATGACGCTGCCGTCGTCGCGCAGCGCGCGCCCATGTACGTCGGTGCGGATGCCGCCCTTGGTGCCAAGATCGCCGGGCACCATCTTGGCGGCGTAGTACGGCCCGTGGGTGAGCTCGCCGAGGTTGGGGTTCGGCTTGTTGGTCGGGTCGCCGTAGTACTTGTCGTAGGCGCTCTCGCCGCGGTGGAAGTCCTCGTCGACGCCGGAGCGCGCGAAGCCGTTGAAGCGCTGGACCGTCGCCATTAATTCGTCGACGGGGAGACCGGCCTTGGCTGCCAGCTCCTCCAGCGTGTCGGCCTGGATGACGACGCCGGATTCTAGCCACTTGCGCGGAATGCGTTGTCCGCCTTGAAGTCCGGCGAAGAAGTACCGGTCGCGGTATTGCTGGTCGAACACCAGCCAGGCGGGGATGTTCTCGCCGGGACCGGGGCCCTGGCCGTGCTCGCCGCCGTACATGTGGTGACCCGCCTCGACGTAGGGCATCGATTCGTTCATGAACCGCTTGCCCGACATGTTGACCATGATCGCGCCCGGTGAGTTGCGTTCCGACAAAGCGATCCACGGCGCGCCCACCAGGGGCACCGTCGGGATCCACCACGCGTCTTCCATGACATCCAGTGCGGCGCCGAGCTTTTCGCCGGCGATGATGCCGTCGCCGGTGTTGGCCTTGGCCCCCACCGTCCAGTCGGTGGTGATCGGCGCACGCTGGTATTTCACCCGCATCTGTTCGTTGTGCTCGAAGCCGCCGGAGGCGAGGATCACTCCGCGTCTGGCCTGGATCAACCGGGGTTCGGCCGTCTCTGATTCAGAGTCGCGAACGTACACGCCGCGCACCACACCGTCCTCGACGTACAGGTCGGTCAACGCGGTGTTGAGCTGCACCGGAACTCCGGCCTGCTGCAACCCGATCCGCATTGGCGCGATCAGCGCGCGGCCCATGCCGACGAGATTCTTACCGGTCGCCTTGGCCCACATGGTGCGGGCGCCGACCCTCAGGCTGCGCAGCACGCCCCGCGGGTGTCGCTTCAGCTGGTTCAAGCGCATGTAGTCCTGCTGCATGACCACCACGTTGAGCGGCACCTTGCCGTACGCAGGTTCGAGCCCGGCCTCGTCGGGGCCGAGCTTGCGGGCGTCGAACGGCTTCGGCTCGATCGAGCGGCCGTCGGGCCGGCCGCCCGGCGCCTCGGGGTAGTAGTCGGAGTAGCGGGGCACCCAGCACATCTTCAGCGGTGTGTGGTCGAGCACGAACGAAAGCATCTCGGGCCCGCGCTCGAGGTAAGTGTCTATGCGCTCCGGCTCCACGACGTCGCCGATGATGCCGTGCAGGTAAGTGCGGGCCGCTTCGGGCGTGTCCTTCACACCGTCGCGCTTGAGGACGTCGTTGTTGGGAATCCAGACGCCGCCGCCGGAGCGCGCGGTCGAGCCGCCGAAGTGCGGGGCCTTCTCGATGACTAAGGTCGAGAGGCCGCGGTGTGCGGCAGTGAGGGCAGCTACCATGCCGGCGCCGCCGCTTCCGACCACGACGACGTCGTACTCCTGTGCTGTCATGTAGAACACGTTATAGAATTGCCCGGGTCGAGCGCTACTGGCCCGGTCACGCGGACGAAGGGACTTCGGTAAATGCTCTCTGTTGCGACCCGCGACGAGGTGGCCGCCGACCTGGCCCAGGCCGAGCGGAGCCGTGAGCCGATCGCCCCGCTGAC
>NZ_DATJYB010000127.1:0-4571 GCF_035499775.1 Mycobacterium sp.
GATGATCTACATCCGCGGCCCCCGGCTCGACTACGACGAATGGGCCGAACAGGGAGCGCCGGGCTGGTCCTACGACGAGGTCCTCCCCGTGTTCAAGCGCTCCGAGTGCAACGACGAGTTCGACGACGAATACCACGGCACCACCGGGCCGTTGAAGGTAACCCGTATCACCAATGTCGACCCGGTCACCCTCGCCTTGATCGAGGCCGCGGCCGCGCAGGGAGTCGCCCGCAACAACGACTTCAACGGTAAGCAGATGGACGGCACCGGCCAGATGCAGGTCAACCAGCACCGCGGGATGCGTTTCGGCAGCGCCGAAGCCTTCTTGGCGCCGCTGGCGCGTCGCAAGAGCCTGGCGATTCGCAAGAACACGCTGGCAACCCGAATCGTCATCGAAAACGGCCGCGCGGTCGCGGTTGAGGTTGCCGACGGGAAGGGTCGGACCGAGCAAATCCGCGCGCGCGCCGAAATAGTCCTCTCCGGTGGCGCCTTCAACACCCCGGCCTTGCTGCAACATTCGGGAATCGGTCCAGCCGACTTCCTGCGCTCGGTCGGGGTGACGCCGGTGGTCGATCTACCGGCCGTCGGCGAGCACCTGATGGAGCACCCGCTGGCCTCGGTCTGCTACGAACTTGCCGACGGGTACACCGGGATTTCCGACGCCAACGACCCCAAATATCTCGCCCAGTGGCTGGCCTTGCGGCGGGGCAAGCTCACCAGCAATATCGCCGAGGGCGCGATCCATTGCCGCACCGATGCGAGCATGCCCGCACCCAACTTCCAGATTTTGCTCTCGCCCGCCTTCTTCTACAACCACGGGCAGACATCGTGGGATGCCCCGGCGGCGACGATGGCGCTGTCCTACATCGGTTCCCGGAGTTGTGGTCAGGTCAGGATCCGTTCGAACAATCCAATCCGCAAGCCGGCAGTCACCTACAACATGTTCTCGGAGGAATCCGAGCTTGACGAGATGGTCGACGCCGTCGAGTTCGCCCGCGCAGTCGCGGCGAACGCGCAGAACAGCGGGGTCCTACGAGCCGAAATCACCCCCGGCGATGGCGTCCGCACCCGCGACGAGATCAAAGGCTGGATTCGGACGTCGGTGCAACACACGTTCCACCCGGCGTGCACCGCGCGCATCGGGTCACCCGCCGATGGTGTCGTCGACCCGAAGTTGCGCGTACACGGCGTGGAGGGCCTGCGCATCGCCGACACCTCGGTGATGCCGACCATCGTCCGCGGCAACACCCATGCGCCCGCAGTCATGATCGGAGAACGCTGTTCCGACTTCATCAAAGGGTCGTAGGCGTAAGACCGCCGCCCGAAAATCGGATGGCGTGGAGGCACGGCGCCGCGGGTTCAATTCGCGTGTGCATCGAGGAAATCGTCGATGTAGGTCCAGGTTGTTTCCGGGGCTTTGGCGCCGGTGAGCACGCCGAGATGGCCGCCGGGAGCCGTCTCGAGCCGCACCTCAGGTGAATTCGGCAACAACTCGCCGACGTGGTGCGCCGTCCCGACCGGCACGAGCACGTCGGTCCGACCGGCGACGTTCATCACCGGCACCCGCACATCGGCGAGGTCGACGAGCTTCGTTGGACCTTGAATCTTGCCGCTTGCCAGCTCGTTGCCGTGGAACAGGCGCTGATAGACCTGTAATGTCGCCCGGCCTGGGTAGGCCAACATGCTGTTCATGATGCCGTCGACCGCCTCGACCTGGGCGAGGAACTCGCGGTTATCGCGGTGCTGGAAGAGCTTCACCGGCTTCTTGATATAGGTCGGCAGTGACGTCGCCTTGAACACGGGACCGACGATCTGCGCCGGGATCCCCCCAAACACCCTGAAGGTGGTGCCCAGGATCCGCCCGCCGGTGACCTTGCCGATCATCTGGAGGGGCGCGGCCATGGGGTTCTTGCTGTTGTCGAACGGGCTCGCGACCATCGCGACCGACTTGATCGGCAAGTCCGGATATGCGGCCGCCGTGAGGATCGATAGCAACCCGCCCATACACCAGCCGACCAGATGCACCTCTTGTCCGCCTCTGTCCTCGGACGCCTTTTTCACCGACTCCGGGATGACCCCGCTCACCCAATGCTCGAGCCCGAGGTCCTTGTCGGCGAACGCGATGTCGCCATAGTCGACGAGGTAGGTCGGGCGACCGGATGTGACGAGGTGCTCGGCCAGCGAGCACCCCCTCCGCAGGTCGAAGCAGGCGGCCTGCGACGCCAGCGGCGGCACGAGTAGCACCGGCACATCGCGTGCGGTGTTGATTTCAGGGTCGCTTCGCTGCTGCCCGCCGCCGCCGTCCGCTGGCAAGTAGCGATGCAAGGTTCGTGTGCGACCGGTGTCGATCACCTCCGACGGCATTCGCGTCATGTCTGCGATACCGCCTTTGACCAGGAAATCGTAGAGATTGGAAACCGCCTGCCGACGCTGCTCCAGTGTCCGGTTGCGGTCGAATATCGATGTCATCGCAACTCACCCACTCCCGCCAAAGTGACTGTTAGAAGTGTATCGGCGCACCATTCGGCAAGGTGCGATTTTCGGAGCGCATCGGCGAAGACGACTGATTCGGCGCTACAGCCGGCCCGCGGCGAACGCCGCCGCCTGGTTCGTCATTCCCGACTGAATGTACTGACCATGTGGCCCCATGCTCACACCGCGCGTGCAAATCGGATCCCCGGGCATGCACATGTCGATCGTTTTCGAGCGGTACAGCGGGCCGATGGTGGGAATCGCGCTGGCCGATGTCCGCACGAAACTGCCTGATGCCGAAGGATTTCCGAAGACAGCGACGGCGGCGACGTGGTTGGCGACACCGGGTGGCATCTGCGTGGTGCTGACGTCCATCACGGCCGCACCCTGCGAGTACCCGCCGAGAACCATCCTGGTGTTGGGACAGTTCGCCGCCATGGACTGGACATGAGCGCTCGTGTCATTGGCACCGGCGGGGATGGAACTACCGAAACTGTTGCTCGCGGGGTAGTTGACCGGATATACGCTGACGGCCCTCCCCCCTAATCGCGAACGCAGCGAATTGACAAATGACCCTCCGACCCCCCCGACGCCAGGGGGTTCGGTGGTGCCCCGGGCGAACACCACGTCGACGTCGGAGCAGGGAGCCGCGGTAGCGGATGGCAGGGACGAGGCAGCGGTGACTGACGCGGCCGCGACGACAGTCGCACCGAACAGACCAGAAAACGGACGTGCGGTCACGGCATGCATTGGCCCGGGCGCGCCGGCCCGACGATGGAAGCTCATGGTGGTTGTCCTTGGTGTGGTCGCCGCCTGGTTGGCAGCTCTCACACTTAGGAGCAACGACGTCGGTCCTAGGGGACACTTTTTTACCGCCGACGCTGCGTCGAGTCCGAGGCGTGGCAGCTGTTCAGACCAAGGTGGTAGGACAGAGCCATGACGAGGGAACTCCGCATCAGGCGCGATACGAGCGCCTGAGGCCCCGACGGTGCGACGCTTCCGCCCTGACGATCCGCTGTCGATCGCGCTGATCATCGTCATCGTGGTGGCCCTCGTCGCCGCCGGCCTCATCGGGGCGGAGCTCTACGGGCGCTACCGCGCCGACAGCATCGTCGCCGCGGCCACCAAGTGCGTGGTGCACGACAACGCGAGCGTCTCGTTCGGGGCTAGGCCGTTTCTGCTGCAGCACATGACCGGCCACTACGGCAAAATCTCGATCATCACCGCGGGCAACCAGATACGCGGGGCCAGGGGCATGAAGGTCTACGTGAGCGTCGATGACGTAAGGCTGCAGAGCGGGACCAACCCGAAGGGCACGATCGGGGCTTTGGACGCCACAATCAACTGGTCATCGGACGGCATCAAGCGGACCCTGCAAAACTCGGTCCCGTTGTTCGGCAGCTTCCTCGGCGGCGTGCAGACCAATCCGTCCGACGGCACGATCGAGCTGCAGGGCATAGTGGGCAGCATCACCGTCAAACCCCAGGTCCGGACCAACACCGTCGGGCTGCAGGTGGTCAGCCTCAACGGGCTTGGCCTCACGCTTCCAAGCGAGTCGGTGCAGCCCGCGTTAGACGCGTTTGCCAGCGAGCTGACCGACAACTACCCGCTCGGCATCCATGCCGACAGCGTGCAGGTCACGGATAACGGTGTCGTGGGCCACTTTTCGACGCGCAACGCATCCATCCCGCAAGGCAACCCGTGCTTCGCGAATCTGTAAGCCGCTGCCCCGAGTGGGCCTGGTCTTCCTCGCGCTTTCTCTGACACGCAGAACCTGGCGTAGTACAACTACTTCAATCGAGGCACATCGGAGGGAGGCCCGCAGTGAAGATGTCGCCGTTCGACTACCACCGACCGGACACGGTCGACGAGACGATCGCCCTACTCGAAACGTACGGCGGGGACGGCAAGGTGCTGGCCGGTGGGCAAAGCCTTCTTCCAATCCTCGCCCTGCGGCTGACCCATCTCGGGCATCTCATCGACATCGGCCGGGTGCAAGGCTTGGAGTCCATCGAGGTGGATGACGACGGCACCGTCTCGGTCGGAGCGACAGTGACACACGCTCGGGTCGAGAAGTCCGATGTCATGGCTGCGGCCGC
>NZ_DATJYB010000128.1:0-3680 GCF_035499775.1 Mycobacterium sp.
AGACCATCTGACCGAGATCACAGCCAAGGGATGGAACAAGCCCTTGACCCCGGATGTCGCGCGTTCGATGGCCCAGGCGCACCGTGCTGCGACGCAGCTCCTCGGCGTCCCGACTGACCAGCTTATGCGGGTGCCGAAAGACGCGAACGATCCGCTCTACCCGACCGCGTTCGATCGCATCGTCGGCCTCTCGGTTCCCAAGACGGCGGACGAGTACAAGTTCGAGGGGATCGTGTTCAAGGATGGCACCCCGCTGGAGCCGGAGGATATCTCGTTCGTGCGCGACTTCGCAGCCAAGAACAAGTTGCCGGTTTCCGCGGCGCGCGCCCTGGCGCAGGAACTCGTGGCACGGACGGAC
Organism: Mycobacterium sp.; assembly: GCF_035499775.1. Lineage (GTDB taxonomy): Bacteria > Actinomycetota > Actinomycetes > Mycobacteriales > Mycobacteriaceae > Mycobacterium. Next base: position 359 of record NZ_DATJYB010000128.1, read on the forward strand.
GGGGCCGATGAGGCTTCCCGGAACGCCGCCGCCGCGGCGAGCACCGCCAATACGACTGCGCTCACCGCCGCCTGGGGTAATGACCAGGCGACGAACAAGACGCTGGCGGACCAGGCGATTGGCGCCCTCAAGGCGCTGGGAGTGAACGTCAGTCTCGATGGGCTCGACTCCAACGGCTACGTCAGCGCCATGAACGGGCTCGTGAAACTGGCGGGCCCGCTCCGGGAAGCGCCGATGCTAGGCGGTGGCGGCAACGTCAACACCAGCCAGGTCACCGGCATGACCCGCCAAGATGCCGTCGCCAAGTACGAGGAGCTTCGGTTGAACCAGGAATGGATCAACAAGGCTCTGACGCCAGGCACGAGTGAGGCCTCGTACTTCTCCGATCTGCAGAGGGTGATGGCCGGTGTCTAAGAAAAAGCACATGTTCGAGAACCGCCATACGGCGATCTCGCCCACCCTCTACAAACCTGGCGACCCCGCCACGACGAAGTACGTCGAGAAGTGTTGGCGTATTGCCAACATCGCGGCGGGGATGCCGGCCTACCAGCGGCCGACCCGGATGTACCTGTCGGCCACGGACTTCGGCGCGATTATCGCGGAGCTGCGCGCCCAGCATGACGCGCCTTGGCACATGGCCGACCCGCCCTACCTCGTGTTCGGTAAGAACCCGGAGTTCCGGGTTCTCAATGCCGGGACGGACAGCGAGCGGGAAGTGAACCGGTTGAACAACGAAACCCCCGGCGCCGTCGAGTTCACGGCGCGTAGCCGGCAGTTCATATGGTAATGCCTGCGGGCGCCAGTAACGGTGGCCCCGAGGCCACACGCGACGATGATCTGCAGCATCAGATGCGCGTCTTCGATGGGCTGCCGTTGCCGATCCGCCGCTGGCTTACGCAGGCGACGTTCGATTACGATGCGCGTCAGGCGCAGGATTTCATGAACAAGTGCATCGGGATGCCGATTGATCTTGTCATCCAGGCTTTGGATGATTATGATCTGCAGCGGAGAATTACCGAGCACGAGAGAGTTTACCGATGCCTAGCGCCAGCGGAGCAGAACATCGCTTGATGGGCCTCGCCTCTACCCCGGCAGGCCAAGCGAAACTGCGCGCCGAGGGGAAGAAGCCTCCTCCGGTCTCGGTCGCAAAAGAGTTCCTGCGCGCGGATAAGGGCCGCACGTTCGGGCGGGCGAAACGGAGTAAGGGCAATGGCTAAGAAATGGATCGCGAGTGCCATCAAGCATCCGGGCGCCGAAAAGCGGGCCGCGGCTGCCGCTGGTATGTCGACGCACGCCTATATGGAAAAACACAAGAACGACAGCGGGACAGCCGGCAAACGAGCGCGTCTTGGGCTTACTCTGTCGAAAATGTCGAAAAAATAATTCGGCGTGGAAAATTTCTTGTTGACACGGTAGCCCCCGTGGCATAAATGTCACATCGATCGAGGCGCACCCGAAACCCCCGGGGTGAAAACCGGCTAGCGTAGTAAGGCGGGGCAAGTCCCCGGAGTGTCCTCGATCACAGTGGTCCCCACAAGGCTCCCGCGCGGAGACCGAGGATACGGCCGAGCGAACCGCAACTTTTATGTGGATGCTTGGTCATGGCCACCGCAAACACGGGCAACAACCCATACGAGACCGAGCTGCTGACGATGCAGTTCACCACCCGTCTCGATCTCTTGCTGCAACAGAAGATGTCGATTATCCGCGGGCGCTGCGATGGCGGCAACCACGTCGGTCGCGCGGCATCCCCGGTCCAACAGATCGGCGTCCTCAACTATCGCCAGCCTGCCGGCCGCTACTCGCCGCTGGTGCCGACGATCCCGCAGTACACCCGGCGTTGGGTCTTCCCGAACGATCGCGATCTGACGGTACTGGTCGACCAGTTCGACGAACTGCGCACGATCGTCGACCCGAAGGGTGGCATTACCGAAGCGGCGGCTGCCGCGGCGAACCGCTACTTCGATGACCTGCTGATCAACGCGGCCAATGGAACGGCGCAGACCGGTGTCGATGCGGCGACCCTGACCGCCGAGAGCTTCAACTCGACCGTCTCCACCAGCGGCGGTGCCCTGGTTGCCGACACGTTCGGCGCCTCGTCCAGCACGGGTATGACCTATCCGAAGCTCGTCGAGGGTTGGCGCGTGATGCGTCATGCCCAGGTCGATCTCATGGCCGAGCGGCCGGTCGTGCTGATCGGCTCCCAGCAGGAGAGCGATCTGAAGAAGCAACAGGAGATTATCAACCGCGACTACGGTGGGTCTCTGACTGTGCAGGACGGCACGATCACCCGCATCGCCGGCTTCGATGTCGAGGTGAGCGAGCGCCTCAACAGCTCGTCCTCGAACACGCTGCGCAACTGTCTCGGCTGGGTCCGCTCTGGCCTCTACCTCGGCATGTGGCGCGACGTGAACACGAAGGTCAGCCAGCGCACCGATCTGACCAGCCATCCGTGGCAGCTCTACTCGATGATCTCGGCGGGCGCGACGCGCACCCAACTGTTCAAGGTCATCCAGATCAACTGCGCCGACACCAGCGGGTTCGATCCGACCGCCCCGTAATTTGAAGGGAGAGGGGTAGAAATTACCCCTTTCGCTTCCGTAAAGGAGATTGACGATGCCTTCAGAAGCTCTCGCGGTAACGGCGATCACCAACCTTGACAAGTCGCCCGCTATCCGCACAACCAATTACGGGTCTCCGATCCAGGCTGCTTATGGCACCTTGACCGCGACTACGGGCAAGACCAGTGGGTCGACCTACCAATTGGTGCGCCTGAAATCGAGTGCGATCCTCCACGGCCTCAAGCTTTGGTTGGATGCGACGGTGACCACGTTCACTGGCGACGTGACGCTGTATTATTCCGACAACTCGCTCGACGGCTCGGTCGCGGTGGCGAACAGTGGGGCCGTTGTGGCGCATCTGTTCCAGACCGCCTTGGCCTTGGCCTCGGTCGTCACCCCGACTGAGTATCTGCTGGGCGGCAACGTCAAGGGAGCCAACATCGGGCAACCGTTGTGGCAGATGGCAGGGCTCAGTTATGACCCCATGTGCTATTTCGACGTTGTGATCCTGACTACGGCGACCAACTCGGGCGCGCCTGTGGTTAATTGCAAGGCCGACTACAGCTTCAACTAACGGCGCGGCGGCGAGAGCCGCCCACCCGTAAGGGGCACGCCCAATGGCCACGACCTACTACGCCTCGATCACTGGTGACAGCGGCGCCTACACTGACGTTGACCACGCCGGCACGTCGAGCACCTCGACTGACGTGTTCGAGTTCCGCATGGGCAATGGCACCTACGCGCCCGATCGCGCCGAGTGC
>NZ_DATJYB010000129.1:0-16203 GCF_035499775.1 Mycobacterium sp.
CCGTCGACTGTATGAAGGCGGCAGTAGGCAGGTGCTGCCCCGGATCCTTGATGTGGCAATCCAGTTCGCGTGGGGCCTGGACTACGCGCATAGCCGCGGGCTGGTGCATCAAGACGTCAAACCCCTCAACGTCATGCTCACCGCCGACTGGACGGCCAAAGTCACTGACTTCGGGCCGACCAAGGCGCGTGCGGTCGCCGCCGAAAAGGCCGCTGAAGCCCCAGGGGTGAGTGTGCTGGCCGACTATGCGGGAATGACCGCGGCGTACTGCTCACCCGAACAAGCCCAAGCCGCTCACACCGCTAAAACTGGCGGACGGCCGGCCCCGTTGACCCGGGCCACCGACGCCTGGTCGTGGGCGATCAGCGTGTGGGAAATGTTCACTGGCGAGACCTCTGTGGGCCGCGGGCAGGCCGCCGCCGAGGCGTTTGCGGCGTTTCGCGAGGATAGTTGGGTCGAGGACGCCGCGATTCCGGCGATGCCAGATACTCTGGCGCAGTTGCTGACTCGCTGCCTGGATCCCGATCCGGTGACGCGGGCCCGGCGTATGGGCGAACTCGCCGACGAACTCGCCCAGCTGTATCACCTCCTGACCGGCGTGCCGTACCCGCGACCCAAATCCGAACCCGCGAAGCTGCTTGCCGACGGACTCAACAACCAAGCCCTGTCAATGCTCGACATCGGCCGCGCCGACCAGGCCGAGCGGCTGTGGCAACAAGCCCTGGCCACCGACCCGCACCACCCGCAGGGTGTGTACAACTTCGGTCTGCACCGCTGGCGCGCCGCGCTGATCACCGACGTTCAACTCATCGCCGAGCTGCAGGCGATGCGCGCGCGCCACCCCGATGACCCCCTATGCGGCTACCTGCTCGGGTCCGTACATCTGGAACGCGGCGACGTCAACGCCGCCCGCGAGCTCCTCGAACCACCCGCCGAGCGAGCGCCACTCGACCCCGATATCGCCGCCGCGCTGAACGAATCTCGATCCTCCCGGTCCGCCACCGTGGAACCCGTTGGCGCGCTGGCGGCCCACAACGGGTGGGTGGTGTCGGTGCAGCTCAGCGCCGACGGGAGCACCGCGGTGTCGTGCGGCGAGGATGGCGCCGCGCGGGTGTGGGACCTCTCCACGGGGGAGGGACGAATCCTGGCAACCAATGAACGGCCCACCGTCAGCCACGCAAGCACGCATCCCTGTGCCGCCGTCAACGCCGATGGGAGCGTCAAAGTCGTGGGCCTCCGCGACGGAACGGTCCGGCTGTTCAGAGACAAGAGTCTGACTGCGCACACGCTGACGTGTCACTCCGCCGAGCTTCCCGACCGCCGCGCCCGCGCCGCCGCGGCGGTCGGCTGCGTCTCGGTAAGCCTCGACGGGCGGTTGGGCATCTCCGGCGGAAGTGATCAGACGGTTCGAGTGTGGGACCTTCAGCGCGCCCACTGCGTGCACACCCTAACGGGGCACACCGGCACCATCATGTCGGTTTTGTTCAGCGTCGATCACCGCCTGGCTTTCTCGGCGAGCGGCGACAACACCGTACGGGTGTGGGCCGTCGGCACCGGGCGGTGTCTGCACACCCTTACCGGGCACACCGACGCGGTCGCTGCAGTGGCGGTGAGCGCAGCCGGAAAGCTCGCCGTTACCGCCGGCTTCGACGGGACGGTGCGGGTCTGGGACACCGACACCGGGCAGTGCCTGCATACCTTGTCCGGACACTCCGGACGGGTCACCTCGGTGGCACTGAGTCCCGATGGGCTGGTGGCGGTTTCGGGCGGTTGGGACGACAAGCTGCTACGGGTGTGGTCCGTAGCGCAGGGTCGGTGCGTGGGCACCCTGTCCGGCCATGAGCAGGACATCACCTCGGTCGCCATCACCGGCGACGGGCGGTTTGCGCTGTCCGCCAGTTGGGACGCCACCGTGAGGTTGTGGGAGTTGTCCACCGGGCGGTGCCTGCACACCCTCACCGCCCACCAGGCACGGATCTCGTCGATGGTGCTGACGCCCGATGGACGCACGGCGGCGTCGAGCAGCTTCGATCACACGGTACGGGTGTGGCACCTGGCTGCCGAGCTCGGGTCTGATTCGCGATGGATCGGCCGATGGAGCTACGTGCGGCCACAGAGCTCTCAGACGCTCGTCGACAACGCGGCACTCGTGCGCGCGGCCGTCGAAACGGTCGACGGGCTGATCAGCGACGGCCAGTTTGCCGCGGCTGCCGACAAGTTACGCGCGGCTCGCGAGGTGCCCGGACACCGTCATGACCCGCAGCTGGTGGACCGATGGCGCCAGGTGACACGCATCGGACGACATAGTGCTCACTCCGCCGCCCGGCAACTGCACGTTCTCGAGCACCGAGGGCTCACGTCGGTGGCGCTGAGTGCAGACGGACGGATCGCGGTGTCCGGCGGGGAGGACGAGATGGTCCGGGTGTGGGAAGTGGCCACGGGGCGCTGCCTTCATGTGCTGACCGATCACGCCGGACTCCCAGTCCCTATGCACGACCACGTGTTTGCGGTGGCGATCAGCGCCGACGGACAAGTGGCGGTTTCCGGCGGTGAGAACGGCGCACGCGTCTGGGACACCGCCAGCGGGCGGTGCCTTCGGACACTTCATGCCCCGACGCCCTTCTTAGGGTCGATAGCGCTGAGCGCTGATGGTCGCGTCGCGCTCACCGGTAGATCCGGCGACGCCCGCTTGTGGGACGTGGGCACCGGCCAACTACTGCACGCATTCGGCGGCCAATCCGGCAAGCTGACGTCGTCGGCGTTGACCCCTGACGGCAGGCTGGCCGTCTGCGGGAGTCAGTCCGACGCGGTTGGTGTCTGGGATGCACGAAACGGAAGCCAGTTGGGTTACTGGACTGATCGTTTCGGGGGTAGATCGCTCGCCGTGAGTGCCGATGGCCTGACGGCGGTGTCGTGCGGCTGGCAGAACGGCATTCAGATCTGGGAGCTGAGTACCGGTCGCTGTCTGCAGACACTCGCAGAGGCGGCCGGCCAGCAGACGTCTGTGGTAATGGGCGCCGACGGCCGCCTGATTGTCTCGGGGGGCACCGATTCGACGCTACGGGTATGGGAAGTGGGCAGTGGGCGGTTGCTGCATACCCTGCGCGGTCACACCCGCACCACAGGCCTGTTCAGCGGGGCCTGGGTGGCCGTGAGCGCCGACGTCGACGTGGTGGTGTCAGGCAGCGGCGACAACACGATTCGGGTGTGGGAGCTGGAGTGGGACTACGAGTTCGGCGCCGGCGAGTCCGCGGCAGAGGCGGCGACGGTGTCGGTCGCGGATCTGCCTTTCGGCCTGGTGACCAGGGACCAAATTCGTCGCCGGTCACGCGGCGAACTGCGGAGTTCTGAGACGGTCGCGGATCTGCCTTTCGGCCTGGTGACCAGCGACCAGATTCGTCGCCGGTCACGCGGCGAAGTGCGGAGTTCTGAGACGGTCGATCTTCGGCGGCGCCCCGCTGATGGCACCTTCGCGGCGGTGCCGGGGGGGTTGTTCTGCGAGGAGATCTTCGGCCCGCTTCAGCCATGGCAATGCGGCTGTGGCACAAATCTGGGATTCGAGGTGTGTCCGGCGTGCCGCGTCAGGGAGCCGGCGGCGAGAATGCGTCGCCGCGGGCTGGGCCACATTGAGCTGGCGGTCCCAGTCCTGCACCTTTGGTGCTACCGGCGCCCCTGGCGACCCGATTTCGGCAGCGACATGTCGGGTGAATCCAGTGCGGTGGCACTGCTGATCGACATGCCGCAAAACGACTTGGAGGCGGTCGTCGACTACGCCGCAGCCGTGATCGCGTCGGTGGACGCGGTCCGTCGTGAGGCGGACCTGTCGAGGCTGACGGCCGAGATGGCAGCCGAGCGGCAGCGGGTCGTCGATCTCCGCGACAGCCACGAGCCGGCTCGCCTGGACGAGCTCTGGCACACCTTCCTCGGGCTTGACGAAAAACAGCTGATCCGGGACCCGGATTTGTTCGACGAGCTCGTGATGCGCTATGGCGCATACTTTTCCGGCGGCTGGGGTGCGCAGGCGATCCAGACGATACTGGCGGCGGTCGACCCCGGTGCCGCCGTCGAATCCGTCGGCATGGCGCCCCCGGCCGTGGTGTTGGACGCCGTGCCGGTGGCCACCCCGCAGTTGCGTGGGATGGCCTATCGCGACGACAAGAAGGTCTTGAAGTCGGACCTGGCCTACCTCTACGAGAAACTGCTCATACACAACACGCGGTCCAAACGGCTCAAAGACCTCGTGGCTCCCCTCCCGATCCTCCGCAACGAGCAGCGGATGCTGCAGCGGACGGTGGACGCCCTGCTCGACAATGCACACATTCCCGACCCGCTCACCATCGAGGACAGGAGGCTGCGGTCGTTGTCGGATTTGGTTGGCGGACAACGCGACCCGTTCGGGCAACTCTTGGCAGTCCACCCCGAAGGCTAGTTGCTGCTGATCAACGTCCCTGGCTTCGCCGCATCTGGGCGGTTTGGCGTTGCTGTGCCTTGAGTTGCTCGAGCAGTCGCGGTTTCTCGACATTCCCAGCAGCGCACCCCACCGCGCCACGAATTTGTCGTTCGACAGGACCTGCTGGTGCCTGATGGTGACGGTGAATTCAGATCCCGGGTCGGCCGCCGGCGTGGTTGTCGAATCATCTGCGTCGATCGTCAGAAATGATCGAGTGAGTTGTTGTTAGTAGCCGGCCTGCTTAACCAGCGGCACGTATTCAGGACAATAACGCTGAACCGACAATCGGATGATTTCGACGGCCTGAAGATGTGTGAAGCCACCCGCTAACTGGGTGCCATCCACTGTGCCGTGGACAGCCCCGGTGGTGGGACCCTCCGCCAGGTTCGAGCAGATGCTCCTGCCTTGGCTGTCAACATAGTGTTGTACCGACGGGTCGGTGTCGGCTTTGGCTGATGCAAGGCCGGAAACGATGAGTCCGCAACAAATAAGTAGCGCCATCGCCAGCCGTCGGGAGTCGATTCGTGTTGCGCCCATGAGGACTTCCTCTCGTCTTGAGGTGCCGTTCTACGGCGACCGGGTGACCGGCTGGGACTGAGCAGATTTCCGGCACGGCCCCTCCGCGCCGTTCATCAACACACAACGCAATATCAGGTCGGGATCTCAGGAAAACCTCAAGACGACCGCCCGGCGCGCACGAATTCGCCCTTCGGCAGGACAGTCCAGAGATGGCCTCTCGATGGTGAAGTTGGCCACTGGTTCGGATACCCGGAGCCAGCTGCCGTTTTCCGGTCTGAGCAAACTCACGGGTCTGCAGTAGACACTGCGGGCAACGTCCACGTCGGCGTGGCCCACGATCGGGTGGTGAAGCTGCCGGCTGATGGCGGCCCCTGTATGTGCTCTCCCGCTATGCACGAATTCACTTGCGGCGGCTAGAGTTCGTACCACTCTGCCGCTATCCTGACATCCCCGGAGTTGCCATGGCCAGGTCCATCGTCGTCGCACAATCGCGGGCAATACCCGTCACCGTGGAGGAAGCGTTCGCCAAAACGCTGCCCATACCTCTGACGGTGATCTGCTCGCACTGGTACGGGCCGTTCCCGCCGATCAAGCAAGTCCGCGATCAAACGGGTGACTGGGATGCGGCGGGCCAGACCCGCGTCATCACGATGGTCGGTGGCGGCAGCGTGGACGAGGAGCTGACCAGCGTCGACCCGCCGGGGTCCTTCGCCTACACGCTGTCCGGGGTCAAGGGCCCAATGGCCGCCCTGGTCAGCTCGGTCGACGGCAAGTGGAGCTTCGCCCCCGCGGGCACTGGCACCCTGGTGACCTGGCAGTGGACCATCCATGCCAAGTCGGGTCTGGTCGCGCCGCTGCTACCGGCGTTCGGCGCGATGTGGAAGGGCTACGCCCGCGGGACGCTGCAAAACCTGTCCGACCAATTGGTGGGCTGACCTCGGTATGTGCCGACTGCTCGGCCTGCACGCCGGTAGGCGTGTTTGCACCGCGACGTTCTGGCTGCTGGATGCCCCCGACAGCCTGTCCGAGCAGAGCCGGAGAAACCCGGACGGCACCGGCCTGGGCGTCTTCGACGAGAACGGCCGACCACAGCTGCACAAGGAGCCGATAGCGGCATGGCAGGACGCCGACTTCGCCACCGAAGCCCACCAGCTGACGGGCACCACCTTCATCGCCCACGTGCGCTATGCGACGACGGGATCGCTCGACATCCGCAATACCCACCCGTTCCTGCAGGACGGCCGGATCTTCGCGCACAACGGCGTGCTCGAGGGCCTCGATGCGATCGACGCACGGCTGCGCGAGGTCGGCACCGAGGACCTGGTGTTGGGCCAGACCGATTCCGAGCGGGTCTTCTCCTTGATCAGCGGTTCGGTCCGCGCCCGTGACGGCGACGTGACCACCGGTTTGGTCGACGCCGTGACGTGGCTGGCGGCGAACGTGCCGATCTTCGCGGTCAACATCTTGCTGAGCACGGCCACCGACATGTGGGCGCTGCGCTACCCGGACACCCACCAGCTCTACCTGCTGGACCGCCACCCGCAGACAGCGCCCGATCCCGAATTCGACTTGCGCACCAAGCGAATCCACGCGACGTCCGAGCACCTGTGCACCCGGCGGTCGGTGGTGTTCGCCACCGAACGCATGGACGACGACCCGGGCTGGAGCCTGCTCGCCTCGGGAGAGCTGGTCCACGTCTCCGAAGCCCAAGGCGCGCTGCAGATCTCGCGAAGCCTGGTGCTGCCCGACCCGCCCGAGCAGCTCCTGCGCCCCGAGGATCTCAGCCCGGCGGCCCAGCGGGCGCAGCACTAAGCCATGGCCACCAGACGAGGGCTGGTGCTGGCCGGCGGTGGATTGGCGGGAATCGCTTGGGAGACAGGTATTCTGCGCGGGATCGCCGACGAGTCACCGGCGGCGGCGCGGCTGCTGCTGGATTCTGATGTGCTGGTCGGGACGTCGGCCGGGTCGGCGGTGGCCGCGCAGATCAGCAGCGGATGCACACTTGACGTGCTGTTCGACCGGCAACTCGCCGAGACGTCGGCCGAGCTGGATCCCGGCGTCGACATCGACACCATCACCGAGCTTTTCCTGGCAGCGCTGGCTGATCCACCGCCAGGGGACAAAACGAACCGAATGCGGCGGCGGATGCAACAGATCGGGTCAGTGGCGCTGACAACCGAAACGCGCCCCGAGGACGTCCGCCGCCAGGTGATCGCGCAGCGGTTGCCGTCACACGACTGGTCCGACCGGGTTCTGCGGATCACCGCGATCGACATCGTCACCGGTGAACTCGCCGTCTTCGATCGCGACTCCGGTGTCGAGCTCGTCGACGCGGTGGCGGCCAGTTGTGCGGTGCCCGGGGCGTGGCCGCCGGTTACCATCGCGGGCCGGCGCTACATGGACGGCGGGGTGGCCAGCGCCGTCAACATCCACGTCGCCGACGACTGCGATTCGGCGGTGGTCCTGGTGCCCGCCGGCGCGGACACTCCGGCGCCGTTCGGTCCCGGGCCGGCCGCCGAGATCGCCGCGTTCGCCAGCACCGGGCGGGCTGCGTTCACCGTGTACGCCGACGACGACTCGCTGACCGCCTTCGGTCCGAACGCCCTGGATCCGCGCTGCCGCCCCAGATCGGCGTCGGCCGGACGCCGGCAGGGCCGCCGCGAAGCGGCCGCGGTCGCTCGGTTCTTAGGTGTGTGATCAGCCCTCGATCGCGGGCTGGGCGTCGCTGTCGTCCTCGGCCTCGCGGGCGTCTAAGGCGTCCAGAGCACTCGTGGCCAGCGCACGGCCGACGGCGATCACCTCCACCGCCCGGTGGAACTCCAGGCTCCGGCAGGTCGACCGGGGCACCTCGATCAGCAGGTCGGGCGGGTAGGCCGCCAGCGTGTGGCGCGCCAGCGCGGATTGAGCGATATCGATCGTGCGGTTCATCACCTCGAAGCTGCCCAGCTTGGGCAGGTCAGGCATGTCATCCTCAGCGGGCGGCCCGGTGTCGTCGGTTTCCGGCCAGGACTCCGCTTCCGGGACCACCGCGCCGAGCCGGCTCAACACCGCTCGCGCCGTCGGCCGGTCCAGCAGCGACCGGGCGGCGGTGGCGTCGAACAGCGCCGAGGTGCCGCGCACCATGCGATTCCACCACTCGGCGGTGAGGCCCGGCTCGGCGTCGCGGCTGTCGCCGACCTCACTGCCGCTCAGGCTCACCGCGATGGTCAGGTCGGCGTTCACCGCGGCGATCGGCGCCATCGGCAGCGGGTCCAGGATGCCGCCGTCGGCGAGCAGGCGTCCGTCGACCACGTGCGGGGCGATCACCCCAGGTATCGCGATGGACGCGCGGATGGCCTCGTCCAGCGGGCCGCGCTGAAACCACACCGGTTTGCCGGCCAACAGGTCGGTCGCCACCGCGGTGTAGGGGATTCGCAGCTGCTCGATGGTGATCGGGCCGAGGATGTCGCGCACCGCGTCCAGGAACTTCTCGGCCCGCAGCACACCGGCGGTGGTGATCGACGGGTCCAGCAGCCGCAGGATGGTGCGCTGAGTCAAAGACTTGGCCCAGTCGGACAGTTCGTCCAGCCGTCCGGCCGCTTGCACCCCGCCGACCACCGCGCCCATCGACGAGCCGGCGATCCCGACGATGTCGTAGCCGCGTTCCCGCAGCACCTCGAGAACGCCGATGTGGGCGTAACCGCGGGCGCCGCCGCTGCCGAGCGCCAGCGCGACCCGAATTGGTGATGACCCCCGTCCGCCAGGCATCTGTTCATTTTGCGCGGCGAAAACTGCCGTCATCAGCTCGGGGCAGTAATTTTGTGCACCCGGATCGCAATTACCTGGCACTGCGAAACGGGCCCTCAGCCGCATTCGTCGTTGGCCGCTGCCCGCGCGGCGGTGATCACGGCCGCCTGCCGCGCCGGGGTCAGATCCACCCACCGCGTGTTCCAGGTTCCGGCGTTGCCGGACGGCGACGTCTGAACCATCGCCAGGTACGGCTCGAGTTTTGACTCACCGGTCCTGGGTTGGGCCTCCATCCACTGTTTTGCGGCGTGACAGGCCTGGAAATACTCCTCCTCGGTCGAATCCGCGGGGACGTCGACTCTGGTCGTGACACCGGCAGGGGAGACGCCGATGGCTTCCGGCGGCACCGAACCCGGGCCGCCCGCCGCCGCCCACGACTGCTCGTGGGCCGGGGTGGCCCGGCCGCTCACGTCGCGCGAGCAGCCCGCGAGGGCCACCGACAAAGCGGCGGCGACGACCACCGTGCCGCACAGCAGCGGGCGGTAATGGCACCAGTGCACGGTTTCAATCTATGCAACACTGACGGGCGTGATGGAGCGGTTCGGATTTTGCGAGTGTTGTCGGCCCTGACGCGCCGCCGCTTGCCCAATCCGTTCACCCTGGAGCTCCCCGAATGTCTTCACCCGTTGCGCTGCGCCCACTGATCCCTTCAACCCCGTCGTCCGGACCTACCCGGCTGCGCGTCCCCGACCTGCTGAACGCCACCGACCAGGCCGCCGACGACGTGCTGAGCGGACGGTGCGACCACCTGCTGCCCGAGGGCGGCGTGCCGCCCGACGAGCGTTGGTTCACCCGCATCCGCGGCGACGACGAACTGGATCTCTGGCTCATCAGCTGGGTCCCCGGGCGCTCGACCGAACTGCATGACCACGGCGGGTCACTGGGTGCGCTGACCGTGCTGTCCGGCTCCCTCAACGAATTCCGCTGGGACGGAAGGCGATTGCGGCGCCGCCGCCTCGACGCCGGCGATCAGGCCGGTTTTCCGCTGGGCTGGGTGCACGATGTGGTGTGGGCGCCGCGTCCGGTTTCGGCTTCAGGTGCGATTGCCGCGCCGTTGCAGCCGACCCTGAGCGTGCATGCCTACTCGCCGCCGTTGACAGCAATGTCGTACTACCAAGTCACCGACCGCAATACGCTGCGCCGTCAGCGCACCGAATTGACCGACCAACCGGAGGGACCCTGATGAGTCGCATCGACCGGGTATTGGCCGCCGCGCGCAGCCGGTATCGCCGCCTGCCCGCCGCCGAGGTGCCCGACGCACTGCGCCGCGGCGCGGTGCTCGTCGACATCCGGCCGCAGGCCCAGCGGTTTCGCGAGGGCGCGGTGCCCGGCGCGCTGGTGATCGAACGCAACGTCCTGGAATGGCGCTGCGACCCGACCGGTGACGCCCGGCTGCCCGAGGCGGTGGGCGACGACGTCCAATGGGTCATCGTGTGCTCGGAGGGCTATACCTCCAGCCTGGCCGCCGCGGCACTGCTGGACCTGGGCCTGCACCGTGCCACCGACGTGATCGGCGGCTACCACGCGCTGGCCGGCGCCGGGGTGCTGGACCAGCTGGCCGGTGGATCACCTGGGCTGCTGGCCGACAGCGGCGCCGGTCGTCGCTGGATTTAGCTACCCGCTGCTGCCGGCGTCGGCATCGGGGTGCAGCAGCGGCCGCAGCTTGGCGGTCTTCTCCGGCGTCCAGCCGGGCGGTGAGAGCACCGCGGCCCAGCCGTTGGCGACGTCGGCGACGTACTTGTGCCCGTGCCCGTCCGGGACATCGACGGCCACCGCCATGTCGGCCGAGACTTGCAGGAACGTCACCAGCGGGATCCAATGCGTCTGGGGCAGCACGTCGTAACCCCGCTTTTCGTGCAGCCAGTCCGGTCTGGCGAACAGCAGGTCCGGCGTCCACCACGCGATCGGATCCGAAGCGTGTTGCAAATAAACCACTTTCGGCCGGCCCGGCCAGGACGGGATCGGGCGCTCCAAATCGCTTGGGCGAGCGACGAACCGGACGTTGTTGCCTTTGTCGAAGATCGGCAGCCACTCCGGCGAGCCGCGATCGCGGGTCGCCGTCAGCTGCAGCCAGACGGTGTTGTTGAACGTCGGGCCACTGAACAGCGCGCCGTCGGTGCGGGCGAGGATGTTGTTGAGGCTCATGAACGGCGCCTCGCCGCCGAACGATCCCAGGCTCTCGCCGAAGACGACGAGCTTCGGGCGCTGCCCTTCGGGCAGCTGCCTGACCCGCTTGTCGACCGCCTCGAACAGCGCCTGGCCGGCCCGACGCGCGTTCTCCTTGTCCACCAGGAAGGACAGCCAGCTGGGCAGGAACGAATACTGCATGCTCACGATCGCGGTGTTGCCGTTGTACATGTACTCCAGCGCGTCGGCCTCGGCCTCGTTGATCCAGCCGGTGCCGGTGGTGGTGGCGACCGCGACGACGGCGCGCTGCAGTCCGCCGGTGCGTTCCAATTCGGCCGCGGCCGTCTCGGCGGTCGCCGCGATGCCGTCCGCGGAATTCAGCCCCGCGTATGCCCGGATCGGTTCGACAGCCTGGGTGCCGTTGAACGCGGTGAGCTTGTCGACGCTCGGACCGGCGTGGACGAAGATGCGGCCCTGATGACCCAGCGACTCCCATTTCACCTTCGACTCCGGGCCACCCGATCGCAGCCGGGTTTTCGGCGCCTCGCTCTCGGCCTTGCCCTCCTCGTTCACCGAGTTGAAGGTGTTGTTCAGCTTTTGCATCGTGTACTTGATGACCACGCCGTTGAGCAGCGTGATCGTCAGAAACACGAGCGCGGTGACGACGATGGCCGCCGAGACGCGAAACGGTGCGATCCGGTCGACCTGCCCCACCAGGAAGACGACCAGGCGCCGGACCAGCTGGCCGATTTCGACCACGGTGAACAACACCACCAGCGACAGGACCGCGGCGACCGGGTAGTCGTACCACTCCAGGTGTTCCACGCCCATCAGGTCGCGCACCTGGTCCTGCCAGACGTGGAACCAGATCGCCATCAGGACCATGCCGACCGTGCCGACCGGGATGAGCACCGCCCATGCCCAGCGTGGTGCCGGCGGGCTGGAATCCTTCGTGCGCATGTAGCGGACCAGCCAGACGCCGAAGACGCCCAGGCCATACCCGATGGCCCCGGAGAGTCCGCTGACCAGCCCCTGGAATAACGAACCACGCGGCAGCAGCGACGGCGTCATGGAGAACCAGATTAAGATCAGGCCGACCGCGGTGCCGGTAAAGGTGTAACGGCGAACCCACCACGCGTTGCGCTTCGGTTGTGGCTCAGAGGCTTTCGGGCTGGGTGCGGCTTCGGCCGGTTTCTCCGCGGCCGGTTCGACTGTGTCCGGGGCGGGGCTCTCGCTCATCGGTGGGTGAACCTCGGCGGCCGCTTCTCGACGAATGCCGCCATGCCCTCGGACTGGTCATCGGTCGCGAAGGCCGAGTGAAACAGCCTGCGTTCGTAGAGAAGTCCCTCGGACAAGGTGGATTCGAAAGCCCGGTTGACGGCCTCCTTGGCCATTCGGGCCGCCGACCGCGACATCTGCGAAATGGTGGTGGCGACGGCCTTGGCCTCGTTCAGCAACTCGTCGGCCGGCACCACCCGCGAAACCAAGCCGCTCCGTTCGGCTTCCGCGGCATCGATGTTGCGTCCGGTCAGGATCAGGTCCATGGCTTTGGCCTTGCCGATGGCCCGGGTCAGCCGCTGCGAGCCGCCCATGCCGGGCAGTACGCCGAGTTTGATCTCCGGCTGACCGAATTTCGCTGTGTCCGCGGCGATCAGCAGGTCACACATCATCGCCAGCTCGCAGCCACCGCCCAGCGCGTACCCGGCCACCGCGGCGATCGTCGGGGTGCGGACGGCGGCCAGCTTGCCCCACGGGGCGAAGAAGTCGGCGCCGAACGCGTCGGCGAAGCTCAGCCCGGCCATCTCCTTGATGTCGGCGCCCGCTGCGAAGGCCTTGCCGCCCGCGCCGGTGATGATGATCGCCCCGATGTCCGGATTGTTATCCAATTCGGTTGCGGCGCTGGTCACTTCGTTCATCACCTGGCTGTTGAGCGCGTTCAGCGCCTCGGGCCGGTTGAGCGTGATGATGCCGACGCGGTTGTCGCGCTCGACCAGGATGGTCTCGTAGGTCATAGACGTACCTTTCTAGAAACTCAAGTCGTCCTCGACGGGTGCGAAATACTCTGCGACTGCATTCACGGTGACCTCGGCGAGCGTCGCCGGGGACCATTTCGGGTTGCGATCCTTGTCGATTATCTGCGCGCGGATGCCCTCCACCAGATCGTGTGAGCGCGACGACGTAGAAGACACCCGATAGTCCTGGATCAGCACATCTTCCAGCGTGTCCAACTTGGCGGCGCGACGCACCGCTTCCAACGCCACCGAAAGCGAAGTGGGGGAGCGGGTGCCGATCAGGTTCGCGGCGTCCTCAGCGGGTCCCCCGTGTCCGCGCAGCGCAGCGACAATATCGGTTACGGTGTCACCCGAATAGCACTCGTCGATCCATTCACGTTGAGCCACAAGCTCACTCGGCGGCGGCTCGACGGCATGGGCGGCCAGTGCGCCGGCGACGCCGTCGGCGGCGATCGCCCGGGTGAACGCGTCGATTTCACTGTGCGGCACGTAATGGTCGGCGAAGCCCAGCGCGATGGCGTCGGCGCCGGAGAACGGCGCACCGGTCAGTGCGGCGTGCAACCCCAGCGCACCTGGCGCCCGGGACAGCAAGTAAGCCCCGCCGACGTCGGGAACGAAGCCGATGCCGACCTCGGGCATCGCGATCTTCGAGGTGTCGGTCACCACTCGGGTGTTGGCGTGTGCGCTGACGCCGACGCCGCCGCCCATCACGATGCCGTCCATCACCGACACGTACGTCTTCGGGAATCGGCCGACCAGGGCGTTGAGCAGATACTCGTCGCGCCAGAACCGTCGCGCCTCGGCACCGCCCTCGCGGGCGCTGTTGTAGACCGCGACGATGTCTCCGCCGGCGCACAGTCCGCGCTCGCCGGCCCCGGACAGCACCACCGCACGCACCTCGTCGTCGCGTTCCCAACGGATCAGGACGGTGCTCAGCAGGTCCACCATCGTTTGGGTGAGCGAGTTGATCGCCTTGGGACGGTTGAGTGTCACAAACCCGATGCCGTTGTCGACCCGGGTCAGGACCTCGTCGGATTCGCCGGTTACCGCCTCAGTCACGGCTTTGGTCTCCCCTCGCCGGTATCGGCTCCTGGAAATGCTGCTTAAGACTTGACCAGCAATCTAGATCGTCAGTGACTCGCTCGCCCGCGGTGGGTAAGGTTTATCGTGGTCCGGACGATTGGAGCCGAATCGCGGATTGTCGAGAAAACACCAGCTCCGCTGGGAACCGGGACAGGTCACTGATCGTTGAGCAGGTGTTCGCACGGCTCGAGCCATAGCCACAAGAGAGGATCCGACAGTGCGGGAGACAAGTAACCCGGTATTTCGTTCGCTGCCCAAGCAGCAGGGCGGATACGCGCAGTTTGGCACTGGCGCGGCCCAGATGCAGGCGTATCAAGCCAACCCCTACGCCCCCTACCAGGAGGCGAAGGCCTCCCGTCCGCTGACCATCGACGACGTCGTCACCAAGACCGGCATCACGCTGGCCCTGCTGTCGACCGTGGCCGTCGTGTCGTACTTCATCACGGCCACCAACCTCGCCCTGGCCCTGCCGCTGGCCATGGTCGGCGGGATCGGCGGTTTCATCCTGGTGATGGTCGCGTCCTTCGGCCGTATGCAGAACAACCCGGCCATCGTGCTGTCCTACGCTGCGCTGGAAGGCCTGCTGCTCGGCACGTTCTCGTTCCTGGCGGCCCACTTCACCGTCGGCGGCAGAGCGAGCCATGTCAACGCAGGCGCCCTGATCGCCGAGGCCATTCTCGGCACGATCGGCGTGTTCGCCGGCATGCTCGTCGTCTACAAGACCGGCGCCATCCGCGTCACGCCGAAGTTCACCCGGATGCTGTTCGCCGCCATGATCGGTGTGCTGGTGCTGATGATCGGCAACCTGATCATGGGCTTTTTCAGCCATAGCGCGGGTCCGCTGCGTGACGGCGGTCCGCTCGCCATCATCTTCTCGCTGGTGTGCATCGGCATCGCGGCGTTCACCTTCCTGGTCGACTTCGACGCGGCCGATCAGATGATCCGCGCGGGAGCGCCCGAAAAGGCGGCGTGGGGTATCGCATTGGGTCTGACCGTGACGCTGGTCTGGCTGTATGTCGAGATCCTGCAGCTGCTCAGGTATTTCCAGAACAACTAGCTGCGCGAGCAGCAGCAAAAAGCCCCCGCCACGTGCGGGGGCTTTTTGCTGTTTGGGTGGTGCGGGTGGTGCGGGCGGGCTCACCGAGACTGCGGTGAGAGCGTGATTCGGTGCTGAATCGCGATCTGTATGCAGTCTCGGCGCCACCAAACGGGGGTGGGGTCAACGGCGCAGACGCGAACTAGCTGAGTCGCTCCAGCACCATCGCCATGCCCTGGCCGCCGCCCACGCACATGGTTTCCAGACCGAAGGTCTTGTCGTGGGTCTTCAGGTTGTTCAGCAGCGTGGTGGCGATACGGGCGCCGGTCATGCCGAACGGGTGGCCCAGCGCGATCGCGCCGCCCGACACGTTCAGCTTGTCCTCGTCGATGCCCAACTCGCGGGCTGAGCCCAGCACCTGCACCGCGAAGGCCTCGTTGATCTCGAACAGGTCGATGTCGCCGATGGACATGCCGGCCCTGGCCAACGCCTGCTTGGACGCCTCGATCGGACCCAGGCCCATGATCTCCGGCGACAGGCCGCTGACTCCGGTGGCGACGATGCGGGCCAGCGGGGTCAGGCCCAGTTCCTTGGCCTTGGTGTCGCTGGTGATCACCAGCGCGGCGGCGCCGTCGTTGAGTGGACAGGCGTTGCCGGCGGTCACGGTGCCGTTGGGCCGGAACACCGGCTTGAGCTCGCTGATCTTCTCGTAGGTGGTACCGGCCCGGGGGCCATCATCGGCACTGACGGTGCTTCCGTCCGGCAGGGTCACCGGGATGATCTCCCGCTCGAAGAAGCCGGACTTGATCGCCTCCTCGGCCCGGTTCTGGCTGCGCACACCCCAGTGGTCCTGGTCCTCGCGGCTGATGCCGGTCATGATCGAGACGTTCTCAGCGGTCTGGCCCATCGCGATGTAGACGTCGGGGATGTTCCCGTCGGCGCGCGGGTCGTGCCATTCGTCGGCGCCCGCGGCCGCGGCGATGGACCGTTCCTCGGCCGCGCCGAACAGCGGATTCTTGGTGTCCGGCCAGGAGTCGGAGTTGCCCTTAGCGAATCGCGACACGGTCTCCACCCCCGCGGAGATGAACGCGTCGCCCTCACCGGCCTTGATCGCGTGGAACGCCATCCGGGTGGTCTGCAGGGACGACGAGCAGTACCGGTTCACCGTGGTTCCGGGCAGGAAGTCGAAG
>NZ_DATJYB010000130.1:0-3863 GCF_035499775.1 Mycobacterium sp.
GTTCCGGCGATCGCCACGCCGGTCATGCGCACACTCAGCGAACGGCTGCGCGAAACGATTCACGTCGGGATGCTCGACGGCGCCAATGTCCGCTTTGTCGCCGCGGTCGAGGGCCCGGCTGCGGTCCGGGTCGCTTCCCGGTTGGGACGCACCATGCCGGCGCATTGCACCTCGACCGGTAAGGTGATGCTGGCGCAGTTGTCGGAACCCGAGCTGCGGCAACTACTTCCGCACGAGAAGCTGCAGCGCGTCACCCCACGCTCGATCGGCAGCCGCACCGAATTGGAGGCCGAGCTGTCCCGCATCCGCGAATCCGGTTACGCCGTCAATCGCGAGGAGAGCGAGGAGGGAGTCGCCTCGGTCGCGGTCGCGATACCGACGCGGGCTCCGGGCCTGCGCTTGGCACTCAATGCCGCCGCCCCGCAGAACCGGCTGGAGCCCTCGCAGTACGCCGCCGTGGCCCGCGCACTTATCAAGGCGGCCAAGGAGATTGGCGATCAGCTCGGGTGAGGCACCCGGTAGGGGATCTCCGGTCGCAGGAAAACGTCGTTGAGCGTGACGGTGCGCAGCCTGCGGGACCGGATGATGTCGACCAGCTGGCCGTAAACGTGAGTGATCGGTGCGTGGTTGAGGTGGCCGATGACGATGTTCTGCGGGGTGAAGAATTGTTGTGCGTGCTTGACGATTTGGTCTTCGGAAAGCACTGCGGAATCCCGCAGGTCGCCACTCCACAACGTGGGAACCTGATAGCCCAGATCGGCCGCCACCGCGTCGACCGCGGCATTGTGGCGGCCGTATGGCGGCCGGAAGTACGGCGCGGCGTCCACACCATAGGTATTCCGCAGGAACACGTCAGTACTTTTCAGCTCATCGGCGACTTGGCTCGGCGACAGCTTCGTCAAGTCCGGATGCGTCCAGGTGTGGTTGGCCAGCTGAATCTGCCCGGATTCGACGAGCGGCCGGAGCAAAGCGGCATTCTCCGTCCAGGACCGATAGACGCCGGTGACGAAATAGGTGAGCCGCACCCCGGTGTCCTTGGCGAATTGGGTGTAAAGCCGCACCACATCGGTGTCGACTCCGTCATCGACCGTCCATGCCAAGAGATCGCCGTTGCCGGGAAGCTCTTTGAGTGCCGCGCCGCCGGGCAGCGTGACACGCGACCCCCGGCCCGGCGGCGGCAACACCCTCGGCGGCGGTGGAGCGACCGGGTTGGGTGCGGCTCCGAGAACATCGGCGCGGGCCACCGTCTCCTTGGGTCCGTTTGCCGAGGACCACGAGAGCCCCGTGACCGCCACTGTTGCCGCCACCGCGACCAGGAACCGTCGCCGGTCCAGTTCGGTCACGTGTCACTCCTCAGTCTGCGGCGGCAATTAGGCAACCCAGGCAGGCTAAGCGGACTGCGGCTGCAATTCCTCGCGTTCCCGTCGAGTGTCGCCGGCAGATATGAACTTGTGACCTTTTGCGTCTGCTCAGCCCAGTCGGGCGACCTCGTGGCGCCAGGCCGCGTCGGCGGTGAAGGCGGGTCCCAAGTCCGGTAGGTCGTCCCAGTCGGCGTCGTCGATATCCCGCAGGGTGCCGCCGGACGACAGCACTCGCAACGACATTCGCGCCAGCGCGTCCAGGCTGATCGCCTGCAGCACCGCCTGCTGCACGGTGGCCGCGGCGCTGGTGATCCCGTGCCCGCGACAGATCACCACCGGCCCGCCACGCATGGCCGCCACCATTTCCTTGCCCAGCCGCGAGTTTCGGATCAGCACCGCGCGTTCGTAGACCGGCACCCCCGTGCGGGCCAGGTAGGCGCCCGGAATGTCGAACGCCCCGTAGATCGGCCGGATCGTGATGCCGGCCAGATCCGCGGCGACGACGGCGGGCGGGTGCAGATGCGCGACGGCGCGGTGCCGCGAATCGGCCAGCATGGTTTCGACGTGGATGGGCAGCTCGTTGGGAACGCGGTAGCCGTCGAGTTCGCCGTCGGCGCCCGCACTGCCGTCGAATCGGATCAGCCGGATGTCGGTGGGCCGGGTGAAGGCCACCCCGGTGTCGGTGTCGCTGCGGCAGCGGATCAGCAGGTGGTCGTCGTCGACCCGCAGACTCAAATGACCGAGGATGCCGTCGACCAGCCCGCGCGCCGCCGCCACCCGGCAGCCCTGCGCCACCAAAGTTCTTTGCTGGTCCAGGTTCGTCATGTCGATTTGGCTGGGCCGATGCGGAATCCGCCGTCCGGGTGGATGGTTTCGCCGGTTATCCCGCGGGACCGGTCGGAGGCCAGGAACACGAAACTCCACGCATGGTCCTCGCCGGAGAGCGCGACATTCAGCGGGGTACGAGCGGCCATGTCGCGCCCCCGATTCGGCGTGTCGTCCAGGCGGACATCGTCCAGGCCCAGGCTGGCAAGACCGCGCAGGTCGGTGTTCAGCGTGCCGCCGGGCGCCACCCCGTTGACCCTGATTGCCGGTGCCAGCTCGTGCGCCAGCGAGGCCACCAGCCCGCGCACGGCGAACTTCGACGACACGTACAGCACGCCACCGCGTCCCGGATGGAACGACGACGTGGACTCGGTCAGCACGATCGAGGCGCCCGTCGAGGAGTCCCCAGCGGCCCGCAGCCACGGCACCGCGGCCTTGACCGATTGCAGGTGACTCAGCACGTTGGTCCGGAACATTTCGTCGAACGCGTCGGAAAGGTCGTCGGCGTTGATGTCGGTGACGCCCTGGTAGAAGTCGAATACCCCGACGCAGTTGACCAGGGTGTCCAGGCCGCCGTAGGCATCCACCGCGACGTTGATCGCGTGCTCGTTGGCCTGCCGGGTGATGGCGTCGCCCTCGACCACCGGTACCCCAGGGAGCTGCTCGCGTAGCAGGTCGCACTTGTGCCGATCCAGTTCCAGCACAGTGATTCTCGCGTCTTCGGCGAGAAACGCGTCGACGACGGCCCGGCCGATTCCGGATCCGCCGCCCACGATCAGCGCCCGCTTCCCGTGCAGCCAGTCGGTCATGGCTGGGCGTCTTCGGGGTCGGGGAGTAGCGGGCCATACGAATTGGCGACCATGGCCGTCAGCGTACGGGTGTTCTGCCGGGTCAGCGCTTCCACCTCGAGCGCGTCCAGGCTGATCCACTGCCCGGTGCGCGGGGAGGTGATCAGCAGCCGCGATCCGTTGCGGGTGTCCACCCGGCGCACCTGCACCTCGGCGAATTCGTTTGCGACGGTGAGGGGCTCGCCTACGGCCCCGTCCAGCAACCGCACCAGCTCGGGATTCACAGGAACACCGCCAGATTCTGCATGCGCAACACCGCCTCGTCGGCAATGATCCTGCGGCGCGCCAGTTTCCAGGTTTGGGAATCGTTACACCAGCGCAGCAGGTCCTCGCGGCCGCAGGACACCAGGGCGCTCTCATTGACGTCGCCGCGACTGCGGAACAGTAGTTCGGCCGATTCGACCAAAAGGTGCTCCGGGTCCTCACCCTCGAAGGTCCGCACGTTGGTGATGAAGTGGCGCAGCCGCGACGGGGGGTCCTCGGTCCAGGCGTGTTCGGTTTCCATCCGCGCCACCCGCTGGCTCAGCGAGTACTTGTCCTCGTCGAAATGCGCCATCCCCGGTGACGTGCCGAAGCCGGTGCCACGCGCGGTCGTGACGCGCACCGGCATGACGTAGTGAATGTCCTCGGTCAGCGTGTCCAGCCAGGGCCGGTACTGCTGGGCATCGAGCAGATAGGCCTCGTCCACCAGGAACTGATGCGCCTGCAGATGCCGAATGTCGTTGAACGGTAAAGGCTTTCTCATGCCGAGACCGCCGAATCCAGGTGGTCGGCCCACAGTTTGAGCAACTCGCGCTGGTTGTACTCGTTGTAGCCGACCTGAGCGCGA
>NZ_DATJYB010000131.1:0-8584 GCF_035499775.1 Mycobacterium sp.
GATCGGGCAGGACGTCATGGCGGGCACCTCGCCGCGCCGGGCCTTGTCCGAGCTGTTGCGGCGCGGCACCCAGAGCCTGACCGGGGCCGACCGGTTGGCGGCCGAAGCCAACAGGCGTCGACGGGAGTTGTTGCGCCGCAACAACTTAGATGGCACATTGCAGGAGGTCAAGAGGCTGCTCGACGAGGCGGTGCTGGCCGAACGCAAAGAGCTGGCCCGGGCGCTGGACGACGACGCCCGGTTCGGCGAGCTGCAGTTGGATGCGCTGCCGGCGTCGCCGGCCAAGGCCGTCCAGGAGCTGTCCGACTACAACTGGCGCAGCCCGGAAGCGCGCCAAAAGTACGACCAGATCAAGGATCTGCTCGGCCGCGAGATGCTCGACCAGCGTTTCGCCGGCATGAAGCAGGCGCTGGAGGGAGCCACCGACGCGGACCGCCAGCGCGTCAACGAGATGCTCGACGATCTGAACAACCTGTTGGACAAGCACTCCCGCGGCGAGGACACCCAACAGGACTTCGACGAGTTCATGGACAAGCACGGCGAGTTCTTCCCGGAGAACCCGCGCAACGTCGAGGAGCTGCTGGACTCGCTGGCCAAGCGGGCAGCGGCCGCGCAACGCTTCCGCAACAGCCTCAATCCCGAGCAGCGGGCCGAGCTGGATGCCTTGGCGCAGCAGGCATTCGGATCACCGGCGCTGATGCAGGCGCTGGGCCGGCTGGACGCGCATCTGCAGGCGGCGCGGCCGGGGGAAGACTGGATGGGGTCGGAGCAGTTCTCCGGTGACAACCCGTTCGGCATGGGCGAAGGCACCCAGGCGCTGGCCGACATCGCCGAGCTGGAGCAGCTTGCCGAGCAGCTCTCGCAGAGCTATCCGGGCGCCACCATGGACGACGTCGATTTGGACGCACTGGCCCGCCAGCTGGGCGATCAGGCCGCCATCGATGCCCGCACCCTGGCCGAGCTGGAACGTGCGCTGGTCAACCAGGGCTTTCTGGATCGCGGCTCCGACGGCCAGTGGCGGCTGTCCCCGAAGGCGATGCGACGGCTCGGCGAAGCCGCGTTACGCGATGTGGCGCAACAGCTTTCCGGACGCCGTGGTGAGCGCGACCATCGTCGTGCCGGGGCCGCAGGCGAGCTGACGGGCGCCACCCGGCCCTGGCAGTTCGGCGACACCGAGCCGTGGAACATCTCCCGCACGCTCACCAATGCCGTGCTGCGCCAATCGGGAACGTCGACTCGGGAAGGGGGGGTTGGTCCGCTTACGATCAGCGTCGACGACGTCGAGGTCTCCGAGACCGAGACGCGGGTGCAGGCCGCGGTGGCGCTGTTGGTGGATACCTCGTTTTCGATGGTGATGGAGAACCGTTGGCTGCCGATGAAGCGGACCGCGCTGGCGCTCAACCACCTGGTGTGCACCCGGTTCCGCTCAGATGCCTTGCAGATCATCGCGTTTGGCCGTTATGCCCGGACGGTGACGGCGGCTGAGCTGACCGGTTTGGAGGGCGTCTACGAGCAGGGCACCAACCTGCATCACGCGCTCGCACTGGCCGGACGCCACCTGCGCCGCCATCCCAACGCGCAGCCCGTCGTGCTGGTGGTGACCGACGGTGAACCGACCGCGCACCTGGAGGATTTCGACGGCGACGGCACGACAGTATTTTTCGACTACCCGCCGCATCCGCGGACCATCGCACACACCGTGCGCGGGTTCGACGACATGGCCCGGCTGGGTGCGCAGGTGACGATTTTCCGGTTGGGTAGCGACCCCGGCCTGGCGCGGTTCATCGATCAGGTGGCGCGACGGGTCGAGGGACGAGTCGTGGTGCCCGATCTCGACGGCCTGGGAGCCGCGGTGGTGGGCGACTACCTGCGTTCGCGTCGCCACAGGTAGGCCAAGCAGCCCTCACAACTGGTGTTGCGGTGGCGCGGGCGGCAATTCGTACGGGCCGGAGCCGCCGGGAAGCCTGTCCACGCCCGCTGCACGCGGCGTTATCAGATCGTCGGGCAGCCCGGCCAGCACCACCGCCATGTTGTAGGCGCTCATCCGCAGTTCCCCGTTGCTTCCCGTGCGCGGGTACTCGGAATGACCGTAGGCCCGTTCGTGGACCTGACCGTCGCCGTACCGACCGCCCAGGGCCAACCCCGTACTGGTCGACAGCTGAGTCATGCCCGGCACATCCTGTGGCGCGCGGCCGAAAGCGCCGAAATCGGGGATCACGTCGGCGACGTGGTCGTTGACGCCGATCAGGTAAAAGGCATGCCCGGGTTGAACTCCCAGCTGCGCGGCATTGGCGAGCTGAGTGCCGGGAGAGCCGTACAGCACGACGTCGCTCACCGGCGCACCCCGCTGCAACGCCAGGCTGGTCAGCAGCGAACCGTAGGAGTGGCCGAAGGCGGTGATGTGCTGATCGGGGACGTTGGTGGTGGCGGCCAGCGCTTTGTAGAAGCGGTTGAGCGGCGCCGCGTTGTCGCGTGCCTGCCACAGACGGGTGACGTCGTTCAGGCCGTCCGGCGCGTCGTATCCCAGCCAGGCGATCGAAGCCACCGCGTCGTAGTCCGGCGTACCCGCCAAACGCCGCAACTGGCTTGCCTTGTTGCGCTGGGCCTCGGCCTCGCCGACCATTTGACCGACACTCGAACTGACCCGGGTGAAGATGCCGCCCACGGTGACGCCGACGCGTTCGGCGTTGTCGACGTCACCGACACCGACGGCGGCCAGCACTTTACCGGCGCTGGTGTCCAACAGGATCAGGCTCGAGCCCGGATGCGCGGCCAAAGCGTCTTGCAGCGCAGTCAGATCCGCGAGCTTCTCCGGGTCGGTGTGCCAGCCGTTCACGTCCAGCCAGCCGTCGCGCAGCGCAGCGATTTCACGTTGCAGCACAGGCATATTGAGTTTGGCGCGAACATCGGTGGGGATGCCGTCGAGGTTACGGATGCGATCACCGCAGCACTCTTTCACCCGATCCTGCTCGCCTGGAGTCAGTGCATGCCACCACTTCCGGACCGCGTCGGGGTCGCTGCCCGGTGCTGGCGGACGCGGCATTTGTGTTGGTGCATGGCTGATTTGGGCGTCGACCTGTGCGGCGGACAGGTCACCGTCGGCGCCGCGAATCGCCGCGGCGAGGTCTTCGTCGGCCCGTTCGGCGTCGGCCAACAGATTCTTGATGCACTGCCTCAGTTCAAACTGCGCAGTGCGGTCCTCGGGGGATGGGCGCGGTGGCGGCCAGACTATGCCGGTCGCATCGTCGATGGTCAGAACATGATCGAGCGCGGCTTGTCTGATCTCTCGCAGCCGCGACTTGATCGCGGCGATCTCCTCGACGGCTTTCTCCGCGGCCCGCCCGACCGCGTCGCATGCCTCGGCGTGAGTGTCGAGGAGGACCGTGGTGCGGTGGGTGGCCAGGTGCGCCGCTTCGGCGGTGTCGCCGCCGAAGGGGAGCAGTCGCATGGTGTCGTGCAGCGCCGCCGACGCCGCGCGGGTGCCGTGCGCGCGATTGATGGCAGCCTCGAACACCGTCGCGACCGCCGCGGGGTCCCAGCGTTCAATATCAGCCAATGTCAGCGTCATTGCTCAACCCGGCTACCGCCGCGGCGTTGCGCTCCTCCATCTGGCGAAAGCCGGTGGCCGCGAAATGCATGCCACAGGCGTGTTCACCGAAGCGGCCGAGGTGGGCGGTGCTGGCCGTGGCCCATCGGTCCAACAGTCCGGACAATGCGTGCGCCGACGAGCCGACCCAGCCCGGTTGCGCGCCCTCGGCCGCGCTGCGACAAGACTGTTGCACGGCCAGCAATGACTCGCCCTGGTCGGCAAGGTCGTTGCCAGTGCGGGACAGCGAATCGGGAATCGCCCGCAACTGTTGCGGCATAACAACTCTCGGAGGCATGGCGCGGAGTATTACACTCACCCAAATCGGGGGCCACTCACTACGGCGAGCAGACGCAAAAGCACCCGACACGGGGCGGGCGCTTTTGCGTCTTCTCGGCGGCCTTACCGGCGCGGTCTGCGGGCTCTGCGCTTGATGCCCACGCCGCCCCAGAAGGAAAATCCGCTGATCTTCACCGTCGGCGCGCCACGCGCGCCTTCGCCCAGGACCTTACGGTCGAAGCCCCCCATCACGCCGCGGCCGTGGATCTCCACGTTGACTTCCGGCGGCAGCAGGATGGTCTGCACGCCCATGATCGAATACGCGTGGAGCTCGACCTCGGTCGAGGTGAAGTCCGCGTAGCGCATGTCCACCACCCCGCTGCCCCAGAGCGCGAGCGTTACCAGTTTCTTCGGCACGTTCCACCGGCCGCGCCGCTCGAACCCGCTCAGCAGGCCCAGCAATACCGTCGACGGCGCCGGGTTGGGCTGACCACCCCGGCGCGGGTTCACCGGCGAGCCCGGCAGGTCGGCCCTGAGCTCATCCAGCTCGTCGTAGGTGGTGGCCGCATAGGCCCGGGTCAGCCGGTCTTCGTAGTCGTTCAGCTGCAGACGGCCCTGCTCGGCGGCGTAGGCCAGCAATTGCGCAAGTTGGATGCGATCGGTGTCGGACGCGCGCGACGGTTCGTCGCGCGTGTCCCTCGTGTCACGTCGAGCGGAATTGCTCATCACCCACGAGCGTACGACGTCCAGGTTTTGCTGCAAGAGGGTTGGCTAAACTGCAACCTGCCTGTCGCATCGTGGCTGGTCACCGGGTGGTTCCTAGCCGCCGTCAGCGCGCGGCGGTGAAGCGGCCCAACTGGGGGGACGCTTCTGCAAGAACGCGAGCATGCCCTCGCGAGCCTCGTCGGACACGAACAGCCGGGCCGACTCTTCGGTGAGCCGGTCGGCGTCGCGGTCGAATCCTTCGAGCACCGCGGCAGTGGTGAGCGCCTTCGACGCGGCAAGTCCCTGCGGCGATCCTTTACCCACATCGGCGACCACCGATGCCACCGCGGCGTCCACATCGTCGGCCGCCATGGTGATCAGTCCGATCTCCGCCGCTGTACGCGCGTCGAATGTCTCGCCGCTCAGGTAATAACGCGACGCCGCCCGCGACGACATCTTCGGCAGCAGCGTCAGCGAGATGATCGCCGGCGCCACGCCGATCCGGGCCTCGGTCAGCGCGAAGGTGCTGCGCGGACCGGCGACCACGATGTCGCAGGCACCCACCAGACCGAAACCGCCGGCCCGGACGTGCCCATTGATGGCGCCGATCACCGGCAGCGCCGACGAGACGATGTCGCGCAACAGCGTGGTCATCTCGCGGGCCCGCGCCACCGCTATGTCGAATGCAGACCCGCCGCCGGCCTCAGACAAATCCGCTCCGGCGCAGAAGGTGCCCCCGGTGTGTCCCAGCACCACCGCCCGCACGGCCGGGTCCGCCGCGGCGTCACGCAACCCCTGATGCAGCGCAGTGACGAGCGCCGTGGAGAGCGCGTTGCGGTTGTGTGGCGAGTTCAGCGTCAGGCGGGCGAACGGGCCGCCGCACTCGGCCGGGCCCGCATACTCAACGAAGCTGTCCATCGTCAGTAGCTTCGAGGCAGGCCCAGCGATGTCTGCGCGACGAAATTCAGTACCATTTCGCGGCTGATCGGGGCGATCCGTCCCAGCCGGGCCGAGGTCATCATCGCGGCCACGCCGTATTCCTTGGTCAGCCCGTTGCCGCCCATCGACTGCACGGCCTGGTCGACCGCTCGGTTGGCCGCCTCGGCCGCAGCGTATTTGGCCATGTTGGCGGCCTCGGCCGCACCCATGTCGTCGCCGCTGTCGTAGAGCGTCGCTGCCTTCTGCATCATCAGTTTGGCCAGCTCGACCTCGATGTGGCACTGCGCCAACGGATGTGACAGGCCTTGGTGCGCACCGATCGGAGTGGACCAGACCTTGCGGGTCTTGACGTAGTCGACGGCCTTCTCCAGTGCGAGTCGCCCCATGCCCACCGAGCTGGCCGCACCCATGATGCGCTCGGGGTTCAGGCCCGCGAAAAGCTGTGCGATCGCGGCGTCTTCGGCCCCGACCAGGGCGTCGGAAGGCAACCGCACGTCGTCGATGAACACCTGGAACTGGCGTTCGGGGCTGATCAGCTCCATTTCGATCGGGGTGTAGGTGAATCCGGGCACGTCGGTGGGCACCACGAACAACGCCGGGCGCAGCTTTCCGGTCTTCGCCTCCTCCGTGCGCGCCACCACCAGCACCGCCTGGGCCTGGTCGACGCCGGAGATAAAGACCTTCTGGCCCTTGAGGATCCAGTCGCTGCCGTCGCGGCGCGCGGTCGTGATGATCTTGTGCGAGTTGGATCCGGCGTCCGGCTCGGTGATCGCGAACGCCATGGTCAGGGAGCCGTCGGCGATGGGCGGAATCCAGCGCTTCTTCTGCTCCTCGGTACCGAACTTGCTGATGATGGTGCCGTTGATGGCGGGCGACACCACCATCAGCAGTAGCGCGCTGCCCGCGGCGGCCATTTCCTCCATCACCAGCGACAGCTCGTACATCCCGGCGCCGCCGCCGCCGTACTCCTCCGGCAGGTTCACCCCGAGAAAGCCTAGTTTGCCTGCCTCGGACCATAATTCGTCGGTGTGCTGGTGAGAGCGCGCCTTGGCCAGGTAGTACTCGGGGCCATAGTTCGACGCCCACTCGGCAACCGCCTTGCGCAGCGCCTGGCGCTCCTCGCTTTCGATGAAGCTGGTGTCACTCATTACTAATCTCCTTCTGGGTCAGGCACTTCCACTCGTGCGAGCACGGCCCCCACTTCCACTTGCTGGCCGGTGTTGACGTTGAGCTGGGTGAGTACGCCGTCGGTGGGCGCGGTGATGGTGTGTTCCATCTTCATTGCCTCCAGCCAGATCAGCGGCTGGCCGGCGGTGACGCTGTCGCCGACGACAGCGCCGAGCCGGATGACGTTGCCTGGCATCGGCGCCACCAAGGATCCCTGTTCGACGGCCGAACCCGGCTCGGGGAAGCGCGGCAGCGCGACCAGGTGAACGGGTCCGCGGGACGAATCGACGTAGACTTCCGGGCCGTAGCGCGACACCGCAAAGCAGTAGGCCACGCCGTCGCTGTCCAGCACCACCTGGTCCGGCGCCAGCGCGACCAGTTGCACCGCAGGGTTATTGGGCAGCGCCAATCCGGTTCGGGTGAAGCGGTATTCGACGCGGTGCTCTTCGTCGGAGTCATCGCGGTACGTCTTGGCCTGATAGCCCGACGCTACGTTGCGCCAGCCGCTGGGAATGGACCCGAAAACGGTGGCTGTCGCGCGGTTGTGCGCGGCGTCGGCAAGCGCGGCGGCTATCGCCGACAGCGGCACGGTCACCGCATCGGCCAGCGGCGCGGACAGCTCGGCCAGTCCGTGCGTGTCGAAAAATGCTGTGTCGGTGGCGCCGTCGAGAAAGGCCGGATGACGCAGCACGTTGACCAACAACTCGCGGTTGGTGCGCAGGCCGTGCAGGCGAGTGCGGGCCAGCGCGTCGGCCAGCACCAGCGCCGACTGCCGGCGCGTCGGCGCGTAGGAGATGACTTTGGCCAGCATCGGGTCGTAGTGAATCGACACAGTCGACCCGTCGACGATGCCGGAATCCAGCCGGATCCCGGTCTGTTGCCCCAGCGCGGAGAACTCGGCTCGAACCGACGGCACGTCGATGGTGTGCACCAGGCCGGCCTGCGGCTGCCAGCCGTGCGCGGGGTCCTCGGCATACAGCCGGGCCTCGATCGAATGCCCTTTGGCCGCGGGAGGTTCGGCGTCAAGCCGGCCACCTGACGCGACAGCGAGCTGCAGTTCGACCAGGTCCACCCCGGTGGTCTCCTCGGTGACCGGGTGCTCGACCTGCAGCCGGGTGTTCATCTCCAGGAAGTAGAACTCGCCGTTATCGTCGGCGAGAAACTCGACCGTCCCCGCGCCCGTGTAACCGATTGCATCGGCGGCCAGCCGGGCCGCTTCGAACAGCTTGGCGCGCATTCCGCGCGTGCGCTCGACCAAAGGTGAGGGTGCCTCTTCGATGACCTTCTGGTGGCGGCGCTGAATCGAGCATTCGCGTTCGCCGACCGCCCACACGGTGCCGTGGGTGTCGGCCATGACCTGCACCTCGATGTGGTGTCCGGTAGGCAGGTAGCGCTCGCAGAACACCGTCGGGTCGCCGAACGCCGACTGCGCTTCGCGCTGCGCCGCAGCGACTTCGCCTGACAGCGCAGACAATTCGCGCACCACCCGCATACCGCGCCCACCGCCGCCCGCTGAGGCCTTGACCAGCACCGGCAGCTGCGCTTCGGTGACCGTGTCGGGGTCGAGTTCGTCGAGCACCGGCACTCCCGCCGCCGACATCAGCTTCTTGGACTCGATCTTGGAGCCCATCGCCCGCACCGCGTCCACCGGCGGGCCGACCCAGGTCAGGCCCGCATCTTGCACCGCCGCGGCGAATTCGGCGTTCTCCGAAAGGAACCCGTAACCGGGGTGCACGGCGTCGGCGCCGGCCGCGCGGGCGGCCGCGATAAGCGCCTCGGCGTTCAGATAGTCATTGGTCTTCGGCAGCCGCACGCGCGCGTCGGCCTCGGCGACGTGCGGCGCGTCGGCGTCCGGGTCGGTGTAGACGGCGACGGTACCCAGACCCAGCCGTCGGCAGGTGGCGAACA
>NZ_DATJYB010000132.1:0-3234 GCF_035499775.1 Mycobacterium sp.
TCGCCGCGGGCCAGCTTGGGCTTGAGGATCGACGCAGCGTCGATGGCGCCCTCGGCGGCACCCGCACCGACCAGCGTGTGCAACTCGTCGATGAACAGGATGATGTCGCCGCGGGTGTTGATCTCCTTGAGCACCTTCTTCAGGCGCTCCTCGAAGTCACCGCGGTAGCGACTGCCCGCCACCAGCGATCCCAGGTCCAGCGTGTAGAGCTGCTTGTCCTTCAGCGTCTCGGGGACCTCGCCGTGCACGATGGCCTGCGCGAGTCCTTCAACCACAGCCGTCTTGCCGACACCGGGCTCGCCGATCAGCACCGGGTTGTTCTTGGTGCGCCGGGACAGCACCTGCATGACCCGCTCGATTTCCTTCTCGCGGCCGATGACCGGGTCCAGCTTGCCCTCCATCGCGGCGGCCGTGAGGTTGCGGCCGAACTGGTCGAGCACCAGCGACGTGGACGGGCTGCCGGTCTCGCCGCCACGACCACCGGTACCGGCCTCGGCGGCTTCCTTGCCCTGGTACCCGCTCAGCAGCTGGATCACCTGCTGGCGCACCCGGGTCAGCTCGGCGCCAAGCTTGACCAGCACCTGCGCGGCCACGCCCTCGCCCTCACGGATGAGGCCCAGCAAAATGTGCTCGGTGCCGATGTAGTTGTGGCCGAGCTGCAGCGCCTCGCGCAGGCTCAGCTCGAGAACCTTCTTGGCACGTGGAGTGAACGGGATGTGCCCGGACGGCGCCTGCTGCCCCTGGCCGATGATCTCCTCGACCTGGCTGCGGACACCCTCGAGCGAGATCCCCAGCGACTCCAGCGACTTCGCCGCGACGCCTTCGCCTTCATGGATTAGACCCAACAGGATGTGCTCGGTGCCGATGTAGTTGTGGTTGAGCATCCGGGCCTCTTCTTGCGCCAGGACGACCACCCTGCGGGCACGGTCCGTAAATCGTTCGAACATCGGTGGTTACCTGCTCTCCCTCAACCATTCGGTACTTTGGTCGGCCTGGGTCGGCCACTGCGTACCTGTCGTCCACTGTAATGGTCGGCCTGCCAGCGGTCCTAACGTTGCGGATCCTCACGACAGAGCCGTACCTGGGAAACGAGGAAAACCGCCGAAACGTTTCCGCAAACCGCCGTCGTTTCGCCGCCAGCGAAAGTGACAAAGCATCGGCGCCCGAGCCGTCGGGCCCGGGCGCCGGTCAGTCGCTTCTTTAGGTCGCCGCGTGGAATGCGTCGATGACGTCGGCCGGGATACGGCCGCGAGTCGACACGTTGTGCCCGTTACGGCGGGCCCACTCGCGGATCGCGGCACTCTGCTCACGGTCGATCGCGCCGCGGCCGCGCCCCGAGCCGGAACGCCCACGACGCCGTCCGCCGACGCGGCGGCCGGCCGCCACCCACTGCTTCAGGTCGTTGCGCAGTTTCGCTGCATTCTTGGTCGAAAGATCAATCTCATACGTCACCCCGTCAAGCCCGAATTCGACCGTTTCGTCGGCGGCGCCCGCACCGTCGAAATCATCGACCAAGGTGACGGTCACTTTTTTCGCCATTGGCTTACCCTCACGTTTCTTCCTGTGCTGTTACTCTGCAGTTCGGATAGACTCCCCAGTTACCAATCTGCCATAAGTGCGCAGAATACTCAATCCAGACACAAGACGCATAGTTCAGTTGGAGTGAGGCCGAACAATCGGGAACAAAACTGTATCCCTAATTGACAGGCCGGTCAAAGACATCAACAACCGATCGATACCCATTCCGGTTCCTGTACACGGCGGCATCCCGTACTCCAAGGCGACCAGAAAATCTTCGTCAAGTGCCATCGCCTCGTCGTCACCGGCCGCCGCCGCGCGAGCTTGTTCGACGAATCTCTCGCGCTGCACAACGGGATCGGTTAATTCGGAGTACCCCGTAGCCAGTTCGACTCCACGCAAGTAGAGATCCCACTTCTCGGTTACTCCGGCGATGCTGCGATGCTGTCGGGTCAATGGCGTTGTCTCGACGGGAAAGTCCTTGACAAATGTGGGCGCCGTCAAGCCCCGGCCCACTGTGTGCTCCCACAGTTCCTCGACCAGTTTGCCGTGCCCATAGAAAGACGGGTCGCGGTTCTCCGGAATCTCGACGCCGAGTCGATGCGCTATGGCACGTAGTCGATCGACGCCCGTGTCCGGTGTGATCTCTTCACCGAGGGCCGCCGACAGGGACGGATACATTTGTATCGACGCCCATTCTCCATCTATGTCGTACACACTGCCGCCGGGCAGTGGCAGTTGTCTGGTCCCGATCGCTTCGTCGGCCACCTCTTGAATAAGCTCGCGCGTGACGACTGCCGAATCGTCATAGGTTCCGTAGCTCTGGTAGGTCTCCAGCATGGCGAATTCCGGTGAATGTGTGGAATCGGCACCTTCGTTTCGGAACACCCGATTAAGTTCGAAGACCTTGTCGAAACCACCGACGACGCAGCGCTTGAGGAACAGTTCCGGTGCGATCCTCAGGTAGAGATCGATGTCCAGGGCATTGGAATGTGTGATGAACGGACGCGCCGCCGCGCCACCGGCGAGCGTCTGCAACATAGGAGTCTCGACTTCCAGGAAACCGCGCCGTTCCAGCGCATTCCGTATGGCACGGACAACGGCGATCCGTTGCCGCGCCATCGTGCGCGCCTGCGGGCGAACGATCAGGTCGACATAACGCTGCCGAACCCGCGACTCCTCGCTCATCTCCTTGTGCGCGACGGGCAACGGTCGCAACGATTTGGACGCCATTTGCCAGGAGTCGGCGAGAACGGATAGCTCTCCGCGTCGCGAACTGATCACATTGCCGTGGACGTAGACGATGTCGCCCAGATCGACATCGGCCTTCCAATCGTCGAGGGATTTCTGGCCGACCTTGTCCAGGCTGATCATCACCTGCAGCTGGACGCCGTCGCCGTCCTGCAGTGTCGCAAAACACAGTTTTCCGGAATTGCGCGCGAACATGACCCGGCCCGCGACGCCGACGATGTCGTCGGTCGCCGTGTCGGTCGGCAGGTCAGCGTAGGCGGCCCGGATCTCGGCCAGGGTGTGGGTGCGTCCGACCTCGACCGGGTACGGCTCACGGCCTTCGGCCAACAGTTGAGTGCGCTTGTCCCGACGGATCCGGAGCTGCTCGGGAATGTCTGTGTCGGGTGAACTCACGACGTGCCAGCTTAATTGAACCCGCCAAGAGCACCCGTTGCGGGCCGCTGGCCCCGGCCTCGCAGCGCCCCC
>NZ_DATJYB010000133.1:0-4050 GCF_035499775.1 Mycobacterium sp.
AGGCTGGGCGACGTCATGCGCCGCGAGGGTTACCGCGGTTACTTCGAGGTGGACCTTCTGCATGACCTCGACTCCGACGAGCTCTACCTCGGTGAGGTGAATCCGCGCCTGAGTGGCGCCAGCCCGATGACGAACCTGACCACCGAGGCCTACGCCGACATGCCACTGTTTCTCTTTCACCTGCTCGAGTACATGGACGTCGAGTACGAGCTCGACATCGACGAGATCAACGCGCGCTGGGAGCGAGGCTATGGCGAAGACGAGGTTTGGGGCCAGGTGATACTCACCGAGACCTCGTCGGATATCGAGATCTTCACCGCGACACCACGCACCGGTGTGTGGCGCATCGACGACGACGGTCGTGTCTCCTTTGCACGGTCCGCCAACGACTGGGCCACGTTGCTAGACGGGTCGGAGGCCTTTTACATGCGTGTCGCGGCGCCGGGCGACTTACGGTCCGAGGGCGCCCAACTCGGCGTGCTCGTCACCCGCTCACACCTGCAGACCGACGACTACCAGCTCAGCGAGCGCTGCCGGCGCTGGGTCAACGGCATGAAGGCGAAGTTCACCTCCACGCCCCTGACGCCGGCCGCGCCGATCGTCTCGCGGCTCGTCGCACGAGCGTGAGTGTCCCGGCTGGTATCTCACTGGGCAACTGGCTGGCGGCTCCATACGCGCATTGGTCATTCCAGCACGTCGAAGACTTCGTGCCGACCGCGGTGATCTGGCGCGGAACCGGGCCGGTCGCGGCCTTGCCCACAGCTAGTGCCCCGGTGGCCGAGATCCCGATGACCACCTCCGACGGGGCGGCCACCACCGTCGGGGCGGTGATGGCCGCCACCGCTACCGACGGGTGGGCCGTCGCCCACCGCGATGCGATGGTGGCCGAGGACTACCTTGATGACCTGAGCGCCCAGACCCGGCACCTGCTGTTCTCGGTGAGCAAGTCGCTGGTGGCAGCCGTCGTCGGCGTGCTGCACGGGGCCGGTGCGGTCGAGCTGGACGCGCCGGTCACGAGATACGTTCCCGCCCTGGCGAATTGCGGCTACGCCGGGGCGACGGTGCGCCACCTGCTGGACATGCGGTCGGGTATCGCTTTTTCGGAAAATTACAGCGATCCCGCCGCGGAGATACATGTCCTCGACCAGGCGATGGGGTGGGCGCCTGAATCCCGTCCAGATGCTCCGGCCACGCTGTGCGACTTTCTGCTGACCTTGCGACGGAAGTCGCCGCACGGCGGACCGTTTCAATATCGCTCGTGTGAGACCGATGTCCTGGGCTGGATCTGCGAGGTCGCCGGCGGCCAGCGGATGCCTGAACTGATGTCGGAACTGCTGTGGAGCCGCATCGGCGCCCAATGCGACGCCACGATCGGCGTAGACGCGGACGGCACAGGGTTTTTCGACGGCGGCATCAGCGCCTGCCTTACCGACATGATCCGGTTCGGGTCGCTGCTCCTGCGCGACGGTGTCTCGTTGACCGGCCAGCAGGTGGTGCCGCCCGCGTGGATCGCCGACACTCTCGACGGTGGTCCCGACTCGCGTGAGGCGTTCGCCGCCTGCCCTGACGACAACGAAATGCCCGGCGGGATGTACCGCAACCAGATGTGGTTCCCGTACCCGGGCAACAACGTCGTGTTGTGCCAGGGCATGTGCGGCCAGATGATCTACATCAACCGCGCCGCGGAGGTGGTCGCCGCCAAGTTATCCACTCAGCCGGACTCGCACGAGCCGCACATGATGGACGCGCTGCGCGCATTCGATGCTGTGGCGTACGACCTGGCTGGCGTCGGTCAGGTGCGCGACGAACTGGCATGATCAGAAGACGCTGATCACGACCGGCCGAGGTTGCCGCACGGTTTTACCGTCGCCCCCTGACTCAGTTGTCGCACGCGCAACAATGGGCAAGAACCCTGCGTTGCAGGCCCGCCGCGGCTAGCGTTGCCCACGCCATGCTCATCGTGGGCTACGACGACCACTACGAGAATTCAAAAGGCGCGGTGCACATTCAAAATAGCTGGGGCAGAAAATGGGGTGACAAGGGATTCATTTGGATGGCATATGACACGTTCGAAAAGCTCGTCCAGGGACAAGGGATCTACATTCCGAGCTCCGCTTGAGCCTCCTGCTAAGCCCAGGGCGTCCGAATCCGCTTGATGTTGGTGATCTGTAGTCGCATTAGTTGCGCCAGCGTTGGCGAAGATCGCTGGCGCCGCGGGTGTTTCGGCCCAAACCGGGTATGCTCGCCGAAACGATTTACCGTCCGCCCCAGTCGAATTGACGACACAGCCGTGGCGGTACCCTGCCACGGCCCGGGTAACCCGAAACGTCTCGCCACGACTAGGAG
This sequence comes from Mycobacterium sp., assembly GCF_035499775.1. Taxonomy (GTDB): domain Bacteria; phylum Actinomycetota; class Actinomycetes; order Mycobacteriales; family Mycobacteriaceae; genus Mycobacterium. The sequence continues at coordinate 2,347 of NZ_DATJYB010000133.1, forward strand.
CACCGAACCAGCGCGGCAACCATGACCAAGACATTGCTAATCTGACTCGAAACTGGCGCTGAGGAGACCCGATGGCCAAGGCACTGGGCGGAATTCGGCAGAAGCTGAGTCGCTCCGCGGAGATGGCGAAAGCTGTAAAGCGATTGCACGATACCGGCATCCTCGACCTCGCCAACCTCGGCGTGACGCTGCAGACCGTGAAGAATTCGCGCGTCTACACACCGCAGGCGACGATGGCGATCCAGGGCGGTCGCAAATTCCCGTCGCTGCCCGCCGTCGTGGACGAGCGCGGGACGTTGACGTACAAGCAGGTGGACGACATGTCGACCGCTCTCGCGCGCGGGCTCAACAAGCTGGGCGTCGACGAAGGCTCCGTCGTGGGCCTGCTCTGCCGTGACCATCGCGGACTCGTCATCGCGATGGCCGCGTGCGGAAAGCTCGGCGCCCGGCTGGTATTGATGAACACCGGCTTCGCCAAACCGCAGTTTGCGCAGGTGTGTGAGCGCGAAGACGTCAAGGTCGTACTCCACGACAGCGAATTCCTGGGCTTGCTCGACGCGCTGCCGGCCGGGCTGCCGAGGGTATTGACCTGGGTGGACGAAGGCACCCACCCGCCCGACGACATGCTGACGATCGACGGCATCATCGCCGCGAACGGCACCGCGCCATTGCCCTCGCCGAGCAAACCCGGCAAGGTCGTCGTCCTCACCAGCGGCACGACTGGGCTGCCGAAGGGCGCCGGGCGTGCCAAGGTCTCACCGTTCGCGACGGTGCAGTTGATCGACCGAGTTCCCTACCCGCGCAAGGGGACCATGGTCATCGTCTCGCCGATTTTTCACAGCACCGGCCTGGCGACCTTCTTAGTCGGGGCAGCGTTGGGAAACAAGATTGTCACTAGCCGGCGGTTCAATGCCGAAGGCACACTCAAGCTCATTGCCGACCACAAGGCGGACATGTTGGTGGCAGTCCCGACGATGCTGCACCGCATGGTCGAACTCGCTCCCGACGTCATCGCCAAGTACGACACGTCGACGCTGAAGGCGATCGCGATCGCCGGATCTGCGCTGACCCCCGAGCTGTCCAACCGCGTCCAGGACACGTTCGGGGATGTGCTCTACAACATGTACGGCTCCACCGAGTGCGGGATCGCAACCATCGCCACACCGGACGAACTGCGCAAGGCTCCCGGAACCGCGGGCCGCTCGCCGGTGACGTGCGAAGTGGTGTTGTTCGACGAGAACGACCGTCGTGTCTACGGCACCAACAAGCGGGGCCGGATCTTCGTCCGCAACGCGGCGCCATTCGAGGGTTACACCGACGGCCGGCACAAGCAGATCATCGACGGCTACATGTCCAGCGGCGACATGGGCCACTTCGACGAGAACGGGTGGCTGTTCGTCGACGGGCGCGACGACGACATGATCGTTTCCGGCGGAGAGAACGTCTTCCCGCAGGAGGTCGAGAACCTACTTGTCGAGCGCGACGATGTGTGCGATGCGGCCGTGATCGGTGTCGACGACTCTGAGTTCGGAAAGCGGTTGCGTGCCTTCATTGTTTCTCAGCCCGGCGCACCGCAGGACGTTGAGGAGATCAAGCTCTATGTCAAGAACAACTTGGCGCGCTACAAGGTCCCCCGGGATGTGGTGTTCATCGACGAGCTGCCACGCAATGCCACGGGCAAGGTGCTGCGACGGGTCTTGGCCG
>NZ_DATJYB010000134.1:0-2165 GCF_035499775.1 Mycobacterium sp.
CCTAGCCGCGTTTTCCGCACTGATCGAGCGTAGGGGCCTGATCGGTGGGAGCGATCAGCTGACGGGCTGGTCGTTGTAATGCTTTGCGGAAGTTGAGTATTGGCCTGTGGTGGCTGCGATTGGCTGCCGCAGCCGACCCGGCCCCAGGCCAGCTGTGTAGGGCCAACCACAAGTTTTTGGTCTTCTGGAAACACGCCGAATTACATGCTTGTAATGCGGTTGCGGTCGCGATAGCGTAGGGCCAAGCTATCGAACGGGGCTGGCATGTACGTCAAGCGGCACGCGGTGGTCAAGGGCGGCAAACGGTATGTCTACCTGCGGCTGGTGCGGGCCTATCGGGATGCCGACGGCCGGGTGCGCCACCAGGTGCTGCGCACGCTGGGCCGCGAGGACGAGCTGAAGGCGTCGGGCCAACTGGACCAGTTGGCGGCCTCGTTCGCCCGGCTCGACCCGCCGCCGGTCGGCACCCGCCGCCACGTCGGGCCGCTGCTGCTGGTGCACCACTACCTGCACCGGCTGGGCCTGGTGCAGCTCATCGACGCGGCGGCCCCGATGCGCGGACGGGCCATGCTGACCCACGGGGAGGTGATCGCCGCACTGGTGGCCAACCGGCTGTGCGCCCCGGCGCCGCTGTACGACATCGCGGGCTGGGCGTCCAGCGCGGCGATGGCCGAATTGTTTTCCGTCCCAGCGGGATTGCTCAACGACGACCGGCTCGGCCGGGCGTTGGAGGCGCTGGCCCCGGTGGCCGAGCAGGTCCGCGGCGAGCTCGCCCTGGCGGCCGCGTCGCGCTGCTCGGCGGACCTGTCACGGCTGCACCTGGACATGACCGCGGTCCGGTTCACCGGCGGCTACACCGGCTCCGCGCTGGTCGCCAAGGGGTGGGCGGCTGACCGCACCATCGGCCGCCAAGTCAAGACCCTGCAGGTGTCCACCCGCGCCGGGGTCGCGGTTTACTATCGGCCGCATCCGGGGGGATCCAACGAGGCACCCTGCTTCGCCGACACGCTCGAGCGCATCCGCGCGCTGGCCCCACCCGGCGTGGTCTGCGTCATCGACTCCGGGTTCGGGCACCTGAGCAAGCTGTGCGCCGCCGACGCGAAAGGGTTGCGGTTCGTGGTGCCGCTGCGCGCCGACACCGGCTGGGCGGGCTGGTTCGCCGCGGACGTGCCCGACGGGCTGGCCGCACTCGACCGGCTCGATCACTGCTCGGCACGCGAGCGCCGGCTGCCCGAGCACCAGCGCACCGTGTGGAAAGGCGTGCTGCGCGAGCAAGCCATCGCCGACGACGACACCGGCGCCACCCACCGGCTGCGCATCGCCTACATCTGGTCTTCCGAGGAGGCCGCCTCCGTCGCCGACGCCCGACAACGCGCCCTCACCACGGCCAACGACGCGCTCACCCGCATCCGCAACGGCCTCGGCGGGCGCTACTACAAGACCAAAAAGCAGGTCGACGACCGGGTCGCCAAGATCATCGGGCACCGCATCGCCGACCTGATCACCGTCACCACCGGCGTCGACGACCAGGGCAAACCCACCATCGCCTGGCACCGCAACCCCGACGCCATCACCAGCGCCGCAGCCCTGGACGGTCTCTACGCCCTGGCCACCAACCTGCCCGACCCACCCGAGCGCACACTGACCGCGCTTGACGTGCTCGACACCTACAAAGACCAGTGGATCGTCGAACAACGCCACCGCGACCTCAAACAAACCCTGCACGTGCGGCCGATCTTCCTGCACAACGACGACCGCATCCACGCCCTCATCGCCGTCGTCGGCATCGCCCTGCTCGTCTACGGCCTCATCGAAGCCCACCTACGCGCCGCTCTCGGCCCCGACACCCCACTGCCCGGCCTCCTGCCCGAACACCGCGACGCCGTCCCCACCGCCCGCGCCGTACTCGCCGCCTTCACCCACCTACACGCCACCTACACCACCAGCGAACTCGTCCTCGACCGGCTCACCCCCGTGCAACGACTCATCCTCGCCCACCTCGACATCCCCCTACCATGGCCCGAAACACACAGCACCCCAACAACATCCAAAACCACAAACCTAAACCCCCAACTATGCGGAAAACGGGCCTAGCGATAACTCGATTTCACTCCGATGCCTAGGGATCGATCAGCGGAGCGGTCCAGCGCACGTGGGTGCCGCCC
>NZ_DATJYB010000135.1:0-3113 GCF_035499775.1 Mycobacterium sp.
GTCATCGCGTGGGCACGCGGCCTCGACGGGGTCGACCCCGACCGCATCGTGGCGTGGGGAACCTCGTACGCCGGCGGGCATGTCCTTACGATTGCGGCCGCCGATCCGCGCATCGCGGCGGTGATCTCACAAGCGCCGTACACCGACAGCATCGCCACACTGATGTGCGTGGAGCCCCGAAATATCGGCCGCTTGGTGGTCGAGGCCCTGCGTGATCAGCTCGGAGCATGGCTGGGCCGCCCACCGCGCCTGGTAACGGCCCTGGACCGACCTGGCACGTTCGCCGTGATGACGTCACCGGGGTCCGCGTCGACTTTCGCCACTGTCGCGAGTCCGACCTGGCGCAACGAGTTTGCCGCTCGATTGATACTCAAGTTCGGTTTCTACCGACCCGGCCGCAAGACCAAGCACCTGAAGATGCCGCTGCTGATGTGCGTGTGCGACCAGGACCACACGACGCCGGCGGGGCCGTCCGTTAAGGCCGCCGGGCGGGCACCGCGCGCCGAACTGCGCCATTACCCATACGACCATTTCGACATCTATTCGGACCCACAAGTCAAGGCCGATCAGGTGGCGTTCCTTCAGCGGACAGTGCAGGGAGTGTCTGCGTAATCGGTGGCACGCCGGACAGCTAGGTCGAAGCGGTCGGCGTCAAGGCCTCCGTCGTCGTCGGCTTTGGGGAGGCGTAGCTGGTGAACGCAATGCGCAAAACTACTAAATCGTCACTTACTCCGACTATCGCTCGCAAGCGAGACCGAGGTACAAGCGGCGCCATAACTTTGGTGTCGACCAAATACCGAAGCACTCGATGGTCTGAAAGGACCTTTAACAATGATCGCGAAAACGCTTGTCAGCACTGCTGTCGTTCTCGGCTCCCTTGTTGTGGGAGCAGCACCGGCCTTCGCCGCCCCCAACCCGTCCCCCGCCCACCAGAACCCGTTCGGCAGCCTCTCCGTCAGCTCCCGAGAGACGGTTCCTGCCAACGGCTCTTTGGCCCAAGAGCTTGATCGGGGACTCCGCGACGGTCTCTCCCAGAGGATTCCGGGACGGTCTCTTTCGTAGCTAACCACTGGCCTTGAGCGCGTCACTTCTCCCAATTTGTGGGCAGAAATCGACCCAGCGAAGTAATTCTGAATCGCAGGGTCGATCTCGTCGACCATCTGATACTTCAGCGGACGACCGCCGGGGTGCTTGTCTGGCGTTGAGTTGCACCATATGTATGCCATTAGCAATGGCGCACAACGGCTTTCGTATGGAGAGGACTAGAAGTAGTTCTGTCGTCTTGTCCCCAACGACCGCAGACGTCGCCTTACCGCGGGCGATGCATGTAGGGACACGCGTCGTTTGACCCGTCGGGAGGCGGTACACAACGGCCCGAGTCATCGGTGCAGCTCTTGTACACGCCTGGCGCCGACCCCCAGGGACCGGGTTCGTAAGCGACCTGGTTGCAGTGAACGCCGTTGGCCCAGGCCGACGGCGGCTGGATGCCCGACAGCGCCGAACCACCGCACACCATGAATGCCGCGGCCACCAGACCGCAGACGATCCGTCGCAACGGTGCTCGATCAGACATGTGATTCCCCCCGATAATTTTCAGCTGGTCTAGAAGTTGCGAGCTTAAGTACAGCCTATTTAACCCTCCAAGCCTTCCGCCGACCCGACTTTCACCTGGAGTCGGGCTGAAGGCCGGGACCTCGGCGGCGAACACTCGGCTGCACACACTGATACCGTCGGCCCATGAACTCTATTGCGGCCTCGCCGGAAGACCGCCTGGAGGCCCTGGGCTTGCGATTGCCGGCCGCTCCCCCGCCGCTGGCCCACTTCGAGATGTGCGTCCGCGCCGGCGCTTTGTTGTTCCTGTCCGGCCACGCACCGTTGCGCGACGGGAAGTTCGACTATGTGGGCAAGGTCGGCCGCGAGTGGGACGAGGCCGCCGGTTACCAGGCGGCCCGGCTGACGGCGTTGAACATGCTCGCAACCTTGAAGGCGGAACTCGGCGAGCTCGGCAAGGTGCGGCGGATCGTGAAGCTCCTCGGCATGGTCAACTGCACTGAGGACTTCACCCGCGTGCCCGACGTCATTAATGGTGCTTCCGACTTGTTGATCGAGGTCTTCGGCGACGCCGGCCGCCACGCCCGGTCGGCCGTCGGCATGCAGCAGCTGCACTACGGCATGGCCGTCGAAGTCGAGGCAATTGTTGAGATCGATGACTAGGCGTTGGGCGAGGCTGCGCCAGAACCCCACGGGTAGCCTTTAACCCTCTTCGCCTTCTTGTTTTCCAATAGCGGGGTCAGCCCGAATTTCTCGACGAGCGTCAGCCAGTCTGCACCCGTGACCCAGTATTTGGGGTCATTCTCCTCAAGCGGCACTGAGCCGCGCCACGCAAAGGTGAATTCGCCTCTGCTGAACCGGCGAGTGCCGGCCTCGAGACACCCGATGGTCAGTCGTTGCATTCCGGGTACGCACACGACCAGGACGGGCACCGTCAACGTTGTTCGTAGATAACTGTTCCATTTGCGCTTCGCCGGCGTCGCGGTCGCCTGCGCAAGCCCAGCCGAAGCAACGACCGCCTCGCCGTCCCACACCTGGATCCCATCTTTCCCAATGTCAACGGCCAGTATCGGTTTCCCGTTGGCAGTATCGAAAACCCGAGCCGCAACCGGAAACGACCGCAGCCAACAGCGCGTCGGTTGCTCCTCTGACAGCGATTCACCGTTGCCGCTCACCAGGAAAGTATCGCGCCGCCGCGCCGTTTCTGTCATAGCCCTTGGGTCTTAAGCCAGCCGTCCATTCTTTCAGCGACCACTTGCCATCCTGGCTCAAGCATCACGTCGTGGGCCATGTCACGGAAAATCTCCACTTCCGCGCCGTATACCGCTGCGGTGCGCCGAATTTCGCGCTGAGTGACGATAGCGTCATGTTCGGCCCCCAGAACCAGCATTGGGATGCGGTTGACATGTTTAGTCTTGACCAGGTCGAGCGCGAGCATGTCCAGAAAGGCTCGGTAGGACTCGTCCTGGAGTCGCTGCTGGTAGGAGTTGGCCTGCGCATCCGGCATGGACTCGGAGAAGAAGAGGTCTCTCGCCAGTTCCGGTGTGGCTACCAGTGGCCCC
>NZ_DATJYB010000136.1:0-5877 GCF_035499775.1 Mycobacterium sp.
CCGATGATCACGTTCTCCTTCAGACCGTTGAGCTTGTCGCTGCGGCAGTTGATCGCCGCATCGGTCAGCACTCGCGTGGTCTCCTGGAACGACGCCGCACTCAGCCACGAGTCGGTGGCCAGCGACGCCTTCGTGATACCCATCAGCACCGGACGGCCGGCGGCGGGCTCGCCGCCCTCGGCCACCACCCGGCGGTTCTCCGCCTCGAACTCCGCACGGTCGATCAGCGAGCCGGGCAGGAACTCCGTCGAGCCCGAGTCGATGATGGTGACGCGGCGCAGCATCTGGCGCACGATCACCTCGATGTGCTTGTCGTGGATCGACACACCCTGCGCCCGGTAGACCTCCTGGACCTCGCGGACCAGGTGGATCTGCACCTCGCGGGGGCCCTGCACGCGCAGCACCTCGTGCGGGTCGGCCGAGCCTTCCATCAGCTGCTGACCCACCTCGACGTGGTCGCCGTCGGACAGCACCCGCTCGGAGCCGTCCTCGTGCTTGAACACACGCAGCCGCTGCCGCTTCGAGAGCTTGTCGTAAACGACTTCCTCGCCGCCGTCGTCGGGAACGATGGTGATCTTGTAGAAGCGCTCGCCGTCCTCCAGCCGCACCCGGCCGGTGACGTCGGCGATTGGCGCCTTACCACGCGGAACCCGGGCCTCGAACAACTCCTGGACACGCGGCAGACCGCCGGTGATGTCCTCACCCACACCACCCTGGTGGAAGGTACGCATGGTCAGCTGCGTGCCGGGCTCACCGATGGACTGGGCGGCGACGATGCCGACGGCCTCGCCGATGTCGACCAGCTTGCCGGTGGCCATCGACCGCCCGTAGCAGGTCGCGCAGACGCCGGTGCCGGTGGTGCAGGTCAGCACCGAGCGCACCTTGATCTGCGTGATGCCGGCAGCCAGCAGGGCTTCGATCGACGGGTCACCCAGGTCCTCACCACGCGCGACGACGACATTGCCTGCCTCGTCGACCGCGTCAGCGCCCAAAGTCCGTGCGTACGCCGAGGTTTCGATGTACGGGTCGCGGATCAGGGTGCCGTCGGGCTGACGCTCGGCCAGCTCGACGATGATGCCGCGCTCGGTCTGGCAGTCGTGCTCACGGACGATGACGTCCTGCGACACGTCCACCAGACGACGGGTCAGGTAGCCCGAGTCAGCGGTACGCAACGCGGTGTCCGCCAGACCCTTTCGAGCACCGTGGGTGTTGATGAAGTACTCCAGCACGGTCAGGCCTTCGCGGAACGACGACTTGACCGGACGCGGGATGAACTCACCCTTCGGGTTGGTCACCAGACCCTTCATGCCGGCCAGTGTCCTGGTCTGGGTGAAGTTACCCGTGGCACCGGAGTCGACGATCGTGATGATCGGGTTGTCGACCGGGTAGTGGTCCCGCAGTGCCTGACCGACCTCGTCGGTGGCTTCCTTCCAGATCTCCACCAGCGCCTCGTTGCGCTCGTCGTGGTTCAAAGCACCACGCTGGAACTGCTTTTCGACCTTGTCGGCCCGCTCCTCGTAGTGGTCGAGGATCTCCTTCTTACGCGGCGGGACCAACACGTCGGCCATGGAGACGGTCACACCGCTTCGGGTCGCCCAGTAGAAACCGGCGTCCTTGAGCTTGTCGACGGTCTGCGCGACCACGATCATCGGGTAGCGCTCGGCCAGGTCGTTGATGATGGCAGCCTGCACCTTCTTGTGCATCTGCTTGTTCACGAACGGGTAGCCCAGCGGCAGCAGCTCGTTGAACAACACCCGGCCCAGCGTCGTCTCGGCCGTCCAGGAATCGCCTGGCTGCCAACCGTTTTGGCCGAACAGCTCCGTCTCGATGTCAGCCGGCGGACGCAGTTGAGTCAACCGCACCTTGATCTTGGCGCGAACCGACAGCACACCACGGTCGGACGCCATGATGGCCTCGGCCGGCGACGAGTACACACCCGTCTCCGGACTGTCGACACCGGCCGGCTGGTATTCGCCCTTGTCGCCGTCGACCTCGGTGGTCAGGAAGTACAGCCCGGTCACCATGTCCAGTCGCGGCATGGCCAGCGGGCGGCCGGACGCCGGCGACAGGATGTTGTTGGAAGACAGCATCAGAATGCGTGCCTCGGCCTGCGCCTCGGCGCTCAGCGGCAGGTGCACCGCCATCTGGTCGCCGTCGAAGTCGGCGTTGAACGCCTCACAGACCAACGGGTGCAGCTGAATAGCCTTGCCTTCCACCAGCATTGGCTCGAAGGCCTGGATACCCAGCCGGTGCAGGGTGGGTGCGCGGTTCAGCAGCACGGGGTGCTCGGCGATGACTTCTTCGAGCACGTCCCACACCTGCGGACGCTGGCGCTCGACCATTCGCTTGGCGCTCTTGATGTTCTGCGCGTGGTTGAGGTCGACCAGCCGCTTCATCACGAACGGCTTGAACAGCTCCAGTGCCATCAGCTTGGGCAGACCGCACTGGTGCAGCTTGAGCTGCGGGCCGACCACAATAACGGAACGACCCGAGTAGTCGACACGCTTGCCGAGCAGGTTCTGGCGGAACCGGCCCTGCTTGCCCTTGAGCAAATCGCTCAGCGACTTCAGCGGACGGTTACCCGGACCCGTGACTGGCCGGCCACGACGACCGTTGTCGAACAACGCATCCACGGACTCCTGCAGCATCCGCTTCTCGTTGTTGACGATGATCTCGGGCGCGCCGAGGTCGATCAGCCTCTTGAGCCGGTTGTTGCGGTTGATCACGCGGCGGTACAGGTCATTCAGGTCGGACGTGGCGAACCGGCCACCGTCGAGCTGCACCATCGGGCGCAGCTCCGGCGGAATCACCGGGACAGCATCCAGCACCATGCCCATCGGCGAGTTGCCGGACTGCTGGAAGGCCGCGACCACCTTCAGCCGCTTGAGCGCACGAAGCTTCTTCTGCCCCTTGCCGTTTCGGATGACGTCACGCAGCGAGTCGGCCTCGGCGTCGATGTCGAAGTTCTCGATCAGCTTCTGGATCGACTCCGCGCCCATGGCGCCGGTGAAGTACTCGCCGTAGCGGTCCTGCAGCTCGCGGTAGAGGTTCTCGTCGACGATCAGCTGCTTGGGAGCCAGCTTGGTGAAGGTGGTCCAGATGTCCTCCAGCCGGTCCAGCTCGCGCTGGGCCCGGTCGCGGAGCTGACGCATCTCGCGCTCGCCGCCGTCACGCACCTTGCGCTTGGCGTCGGCCTTGGCGCCCTCGGCCTCCAGCTCGGCCAGGTCGGCCTCCAGCTTCTGCGCGCGGGCCTCCAGGTCGGCGTCACGCTGATCCTCAACGCCCTTGCGCTCCACTACCATTTCGGCCTCGAGCGTGGACAGCTCGTTGTGCCGCATCTCGTCGTCGACCGCGGTGATCACGTAGGCCGCGAAGTAGATGATCTTCTCGAGATCCTTGGGGGCCAGATCCAGCAGGTACCCCAGGCGCGACGGCACGCCCTTGAAATACCAGATGTGCGTAACCGGCGCGGCCAGCTCGATGTGGCCCATCCGCTCACGACGCACCTTGGCGCGGGTGACCTCGACGCCGCAGCGCTCGCAGATGATGCCCTTGAAACGGACGCGCTTGTACTTGCCGCAGTAGCATTCCCAGTCGCGAGTCGGCCCGAAGATCTTCTCGCAGAACAGGCCGTCCTTCTCCGGCTTCAGCGTGCGGTAGTTGATGGTCTCCGGCTTCTTGACCTCACCGTAGGACCACTGCCGGATGTCCTCTGCGGTAGCCAGGCCAATGCGGAGTTCATCGAAGAAGTTGACGTCTAGCACGTAACTCCCTTTCCCCTTGCGGGTTTAGTAACTTCAAACAGATCTAAGCAAGATCCTCGACAGACGCGGATTCGTTGCGCGACAAGTTGATTCCCAGGTTGGCCGCGGCGCGCTCCAGGTCTTCGTCCTCGCCCTCCCGCAGCTCGATGGCCGCGCCGTCGGACGACAGCACCTCAACGTTGAGGCACAGTGACTGCAGCTCCTTGAGCAACACCTTGAACGACTCAGGGATCCCCGGCTCCGGGATGTTCTCGCCCTTGACGATCGCCTCGTAGACCTTGACCCGGCCGACGGTGTCGTCGGACTTGATGGTCAACAGCTCCTGCAGCGTGTACGCGGCACCGTAGGCCTGCATGGCCCAGCACTCCATCTCGCCGAACCGCTGGCCACCGAACTGCGCCTTACCGCCCAACGGCTGCTGGGTGATCATCGAGTACGGGCCGGTGGACCGGGCGTGGATCTTGTCGTCCACCAGGTGGTGCAGCTTCATGATGTACATGTAGCCAACCGTCACCGGGTACGGGAACGGCTCGCCGCTGCGCCCGTCGAACAACATCGCCTTGCCGTCACCGTCGACCAGCACCTCGCCGTCGCGGTTGGGCAGCGTGGCCGACAACAGGCCCTGCAGCTCCTCCTCCTTGGCGCCGTCGAACACCGGAGTCGACACGATCTGGTTCGGCTCGGCGGTCATCAGCTCCGCGGGCAGGTTGGCGGCCCATTCGGGTGCCCCCTGGATGTTCCAGCCGGACTTGGCCACCCAACCCAGGTGGGTTTCCAGGATCTGGCCGATGTTCATCCGTCGCGGCACACCGTGGGTGTTCAGGATGATGTCCACCGGGGTGCCGTCCGGGAGGAACGGCATGTCCTCGACCGGCAGGATCTTGCCGATCACGCCCTTGTTGCCGTGCCGTCCGGCCAGCTTGTCACCGTCGGAGATCTTGCGCTTCTGGGCGACGTAGACCCGAACCAGTTCGTTGACACCGGCCGACAGCTCGTCGTCGTCCTCACGCGAGAACACCCGGATGCCGATCACCTTGCCGGACTCACCGTGCGGCACCTTCAGGGAAGTGTCGCGGACCTCGCGGGCCTTCTCACCGAAGATCGCCCGCAGCAGCCGCTCTTCCGGCGTCAGCTCGGTCTCCCCCTTCGGGGTGACCTTGCCGACCAGGATGTCGCCGTCACGAACCTCGGCACCGATGCGCACGATGCCGCGCTCGTCCAGGTCGGCGAGCACCTCGTCGGAGACGTTCGGGATGTCCCGGGTGATCTCCTCGGCGCCCAACTTGGTGTCGCGGGCGTCGATCTCGTGCTCCTCGATGTGGATCGAGGTCAGCACGTCCTCTTCGACCAGGCGGTTGGAGAGGATGATCGCGTCCTCGTAGTTGTGGCCCTCCCACGGCATGACCGCCACCAGCAGGTTCTTGCCCAGCGCCATCTCACCGTTGTCGGTGCAGGGGCCATCGGCGATGACCTGACCGGCCTCGACGCGGTCTCCGGCATCCACGATGGGGCACTGGTTGGCGCAGGTGCCGTGGTTGGAGCGGGCGAACTTGCGCATCCGGTAGGTGCGCCGGGTGCCGGCGTCGTGCATGACGGTGATGTAGTCGGCCGACACCTCCTCGATGACCCCGGCCTCCTCGGCGACGACGACGTCGCCGGCGTCGATCGCCGCACGCAACTCCATGCCGGTGCCCACCAGCGGCGCCTCGCTGCGCACCAGCGGAACGGCCTGGCGCTGCATGTTGGCGCCCATCAAGGCGCGGTTGGCGTCGTCGTGCTCGAGGAACGGAATCATCGCGGTGGCCACCGACACCATCTGGCGCGGCGACACGTCCATGTAGTCCACCTCGGACGACGGGACGTACTCCACCTCGCCCGCCTTGCGGCGGACCAGGACGCGGGCCTCGACGAACCGGCCGTCGCCGTCAATCGGCGAGTTGGCCTGCGCCACCACGTGGCGGTCCTCCTCGTCGGCGGTCAGGTAGTGGATCTCGTCGGTAACGACACCCTCCACGACCTTGCGATAAGGCGTCTCGATGAACCCGAACGGGTTGACCCGGGCGTACACCGACAGCGAGCCGATCAGACCGATATTGGGACCCTCCGGGGTCTC
>NZ_DATJYB010000137.1:0-5913 GCF_035499775.1 Mycobacterium sp.
GCGGCCGCAGAAGCGGGCGACGACCTCGACGGTCATGTCGTCGGCCGTCGGACCCAGGCCGCCGCTGGTGATGATCAGGTCCACGCCCTGCTCGGCGAGGAACCGCAGCTGCGCCTCGATGTCGGCCGGGCGGTCGCCGCAGATCGTGATATGGGCCAGTTCGACGCCCAGCTCCAGTAGCCGATCTGCGATCCAGGGGCCGTTTCGGTCCTGGACCCGCCCAGTGAGAACTTCGGTTCCGGTGACCACGATGCCCGCGCGTGCGCTCACCGGCATGAGCCTACGCATGGATGAATTAGCCTGAGCTCGTGGCGGAGGCTGCGCGGACTCGCTACGCCAAGTGCGGCGACATGGACATCGCCTATCAGGTGCTGGGCGACGGCCCGGCCGATCTGCTGATGTTTCCGGGGCCGTTCGTCCCGATCGACTCGATCGACGACGAGCCGTCGCTGTACCGCTTCCACCGGCGGCTGGCGTCGTTCTGCCGGGTGATCCGGTTCGACCATCGGGGTGTCGGTCTGTCGTCGCGGATGCTGTCGATGGACACGCTCGGGCCGCAATACTGGGCCGAGGACGCGATCACGGTGATGGACGCGTGGTGGGATCTGGCAGGTGACCGTGCCGGGCCGCCGACCATGGCCCGTGCAGTGTCAAAGGCCGTCGCGGAAAGCGACGTACGGGCGGCGCCTTGAAAAATGACGTCGCCGGCGTGGCGGTGCACATCGGTGCGCGGGCGGCACTGGCGGGTCCGACCGAGGTGCTGGTGTCCTCGACGGTGCGGGACATCGTGACCGGGTCGCGGCGGACGTTCGCCGACCGCGGTAAGCACGAACTCAGGGCGTGCCAGGGCGCTGGCGGGTATATGGCCTAGTGCGCGAGGAGGCGTACGTGACGCCCTGCTGCTTGGGCCGTTGAGTGTGAATCCTCGACTTTGCGTGTGAAGCCCGGGCGTTGGCAGTGAAGCCTGGGCGGAGAAAAATGCGGCGGCCGGATCACCGCCCTGGGCTCACGCGCAAAGCCGTAGCTTCACGCCCAACGTCTAGCCGCCGGGTTGGCCGGGTTGGCCGGGTTGGCCGGGTTGGCCGGGGGCTCCGCCCTGACCGGGCTGACCGCCTTGTCCGCCTTCTCCGCCCTGACCGGGTTGGCCGCCCGGGCCGGGTGCCCCGCCGCTTCCGCCGTCTCCGCCTCGGCCGCCGTCTCCGCCTCGGCCTCCGTCTCCGCCTCGGCCTCCGGCACCGCCGGTCATGCCGTCTTCACCGATGTCGAACTGGACTGACGGGCTATTGGCATGCCTTCTCCTCCCACCCGGTGGTGTACATCGGCTTAGAGTAGCCGCGAGCAGAGTTCGCTGTGCGGGGCATGCAGCGGGCACGGTGGTGTCCAGGGCTCCGCCGCGGGAATGTCCAACGGGGGCTGCGCGACAATGAGCGGATGATCGAGTTAGAGGTATTGCAGTCCGACGTGACCAAACTCGAGGTCGACGCGATCGCCAACGCGGCCAACACCCAACTGCGACACGGCGGGGGCGTCGCTGCGGCGATCTCGCGCGCCGGCGGTGCCGAGGTGCAGCGTGAATCGACCGAGAAAGCGCCGATCGGGCTCGGCGAGGCGATCGAGACCACCGCCGGTGACATGCCGGCGCGCTACGTGATCCACGCGGCGACGATGGAGTTGGGCGGCCCGACTTCAGCGGAGATCATCGCTCGAGCCACGGCTTCTACCCTGCAGAAGGCCGACGAACTCGGTTGCCGGTCGCTGGCGCTGGTGGCGTTCGGCACCGGCGTCGGCGGATTCCCGCTCGAGGATGCCGCCCGGCTGATGGTTGACGCCGTCCGGCAGCACGAGGGCAGCTCGTTGCAGCGGGTCGTGTTTGCTGTGCACGGCAACGAGGCCGAGCAGGCTTTCCGCGCGGCGGCGGAGTAGCTCAACTAGAGGTAACGCTCGACGGATTCGACTTTGTGCGTCATCGCGTCGACGGCCCCAACGCGCCAGTCCGCCTTGATCACCGTGCTGACCCGGGGCGCACGAGCCGCAACAGCCTCCACCGCGCGCTGCACGACCGCCATCACCTCTTCCCAGGTGTCGCCTTCGATCACGGTGAACATCGAATCCGTCTTGTTGGGCAGGCCGGAATCGCGAACCACCCGAACCGCTTCAGCGACGATCTCTCCGACGCCCTCGCCCACCCCCATCGGCGTGACCGAAAACGCGACCAGCACAGACATCCATCGAGCCTACCTGGCAGCATCGAGCCCATGCGGGTTCTGGTGCAACGGGTTTCATCAGCGTCGGTGTCGGTCGACGGCGAGGTGGTCGGCGCCATCCGGCCAGACCGTCAGGGTCTGCTCGCGCTGGTCGGGGTCACCCACAGCGACGATGCCGGCAAGGCGCGGCGGCTCGCTGAAAAGCTTTGGAATCTAAGGATTCTCACCGACGAACAGTCCGCCGCCGATGTCGACGCGCCGATCCTGGTGGTAAGCCAGTTCACGCTCTACGCCGACACCGCGAAAGGCCGTCGGCCGTCTTGGAACGCGGCCGCTCCGGCCGCGGTCGCCGAGCCGCTGGTGACAGCGTTCGCCGAGGCGCTGCGCGGGCTGGGGGCCCATGTCCAGACCGGCGTCTTCGGCGCGAACATGCAGGTCGAATTGATCAACGACGGACCAGTAACGGTGTTTCTGGAGCTGTGAGCGTGCCGCTGCGCGTACTTTGGTTGGTGCGGCCAGGCAACGTCGCGTTCGAACGGGAGGGCACATGACATCCGCGTCGCCTGGGTTCGGATCGCTTCGTTCCGACGACGACCACTGGGACATCGTCAGTGGCGTGGGTTATACCGCGCTGCTGGTGGCGGGCTGGCGCGCGCTGCACGCGTTGAGCCGGCAGCCGCTGGTTCGCGACGAATACGCGCAGTATTTCATCGAAGCGTCACAGGACCCGTTTTTGTTGCGCGTCCTCGCCAATCCCGGTTCCTCCGAGGACGAGACAGCCTTCCCCCGTCTTTACGGGGTTCAGACCCGGTTCTTCGACGATTTCTTTCGGGACGCCGCCGACGCGGGCCTGCGACAGGCCGTGATCATCGCCGCCGGATTGGACTCCCGCGCCTATCGCCTTGAATGGCCGCACGGCACAACGGTTTTCGAAGTCGACCTGCCCAAAGTCCTGGAATTCAAGGCGCACGTGCTCGACGAGCGGGGCGCCACACCCAAAGGCGATCGGCGCGAAGTCGCGGCAGACCTGCGCACCGATTGGCCAACGCCGTTGAAGGCGGCCGGATTCGACCCACGACAACCGAGCGCCTGGTCGGTCGAGGGAGTGTTGCCCTACCTGACCGACGACGCACAAACCGCGCTCTTCACCCGAATCAGCGAGCTGTGTGTGCCGGGTAGCCGAATCGCCATTGGTGCGTTGGGATCACGCTTACACCGCGAGCAGCTCGCCGCCCTGGAAGCCGACCACCCCGGGGTCAATGTGTCAGGTGATGTGGACTTCTCCGCGCTCACCTACGAGGCCAAGTCCGACCCCGCGCAGTGGCTGGCCGCGCACGGATGGACCGTCGAACCCCTCCGCAACACAATGGATTTGCAGGCCGGCTACGGGATGACGCCGCCGGAGGTCGACGTGAAGATCGACGGCTTCATGCACTCGCAATACATAACCGCGACGCGGTGAGGTGTCGAGATGGTAACGGTCACTAGATTCTCTCCCCGCGATGCCATGGCGGAGATCGGCGCCAGTTCACCCGGACCCGGCGTCGGTGCCTTCTTCGACCTGGACGGCACGCTGGTCGAAGGCTTCACCGCGGCGGTTCATGTCAGTGACCGGATCCGGCGGCGGCAAGCTGGGATTGGCGAACTGCTCGGGGTGTTCGAAGCCGCGCTGCGCTACAAATTCGGTCGAATGGAATTTGAACGTCTGATCATCCGGGCGGCAGGTTATATGCGCGGCGAGCTCCTTGCCGAGCTCGACGATCTGGGTCAGCGGCTGTTTGTGGAACGTGTTGCCCCGCGGGTCTATTCGCACATGCACGAGATAGTGCAGGCGCATCAGGAGCGCGGGCATACCGTGGTGCTGAGCTCGTCGGCGCTGTCCATCCAGGCCCTACCCGTTGCCCGCTTCCTCGGCATTTCCAACGTGCAGTGCAACCATTTCGAGCTAGACGAGCGCGGACGGCTGACCGGCGGCATCGTCAAACCCATTGTCTGGGGAACGACGAAGGCCGCCGCCGTCCGGCAATTCTGTGCCGACAATGACGTTGCGCTGCAACATAGCTACTTCTACGCCGACGGCGACGAGGATGCGGCCTCGATGACGCTCGTCGGCTGCCCGCGCCCGGTGAACCCGCGCTCGGGTCTGGCCGCCGCGGCCGCCGCGCACGGATGGCCGGTGATGTGCCTGGCCTCGGGTCGGCGCGGGCCGGTGCGACGATTACGCCATCTGGCCAGACACGTTCGGCGGCAGCCGGATTAAGGCCTGAGCAGGACTTTCACGCTGTCGCCCGACCGCGACCCCGCGGTCGCATACCCTTTGGCCGCCTCCTCCAACGGCAGTGTGGTGGTGAAGATGCCGTCGATATCGAGTCGCCCGGACTGAAGCAGCGGGATCAACTCCGGCCAGGTGCGTGGCACCGGCGCCAGGGTCATGCGCAGCGTGATGCTGCGCAACAGGCTGCCCAGGGCCGGGAACGGGAACGGTTGCAGATCGTGCACTCCGACAACTGAGACGGTGCCCCCGGGCCGCACCGCGTTGAGCGCGTCGGTCATGGACGCGTCGGTGGCGACGGCGTCGATCACCGAGTCGGCGCCGCGCCCGCCCGTCGCCGCCAGAATCGCTTCGGCGGCCGGCGTTTTGATCGGTGTGGCACCCCACTTGGCGGCGCGCTCCAAGCGCCCGGCGACTCGGTCGACCGCGAAAACCTGTGCGGCGCCTTGGGCAAACGCGCTGCGCAGCGCGCACAGGCCGACCGCTCCCAGACCGATCACGGCGACCGTGCCCCCGAACGGAAGGTCGGACCGCTGGGCCGCAGCCCAGCCGGTGGCGAGGTTGTCGGTCAACAGCAGCGCCTGCTCGGTGCTGATACCTTCGGGAATCTTGAGTACCAGGAAGTCGGCGGCGGGCACGGCGAGCAGATCGGCCTGCGCGCCGGCCAGCACACCGCCGCCGAAGATCTGCGGGCCCGAGGAACACAAGACCGGGTCGCGGGTGGCGCACCCCGGGCAGACGCCGCAGCCGGCCACCGCCGAGACCATAACCAGGTCGCCGACTTTGACGGTGCGCACCTGCGGCCCGGCCTCGACGACGGTGCCGATCGCTTCGTGGCCGAGCGACACCGGTTCGCCGAACGGATATTCGCCCTCGTAGAAATGCAGATCGGAGCCGCAGATAGCGGTCGCCGTCACCTCGACGATCACTCCGTCGGGACCGGGAAGTTCGGGGTCGGGACGCGTTTCGACCCGGACCTCGCCGGGCCGTTCGATGACTACCGAGCGCATAGTGGCGTGCTCACTTTCTTTGTCGCGCTGACTCTTTGTGTCGCACCAGAAATTGTGACCAGTCGGGCCGGCGAACCGCGGCCCAGTACTCGTGGAGGCGCCACGGGCTGACGGTGTGGATCTCCCCGTCGGCGTTCTTGAAGTACGAGTGTTTGACGGCGGGATGCGACCACACCATCTGCTTGATCTCGGCCTGTGTTCGTTGATGCCAGGCGGTGGCGGCCTCGGCGGTCGGCTCCAGACAATGCAGGTTGTGCTCCGCCAGATGCTGCAGACACTGGTCGATGTAGCGCATCTGGAGTTCGGACTGGAAGATCAGGCTGCCGCCGTGGGCGAGATGTGTTCCGGGCCCGTAGACGATGAAGAGGTTGGGGAATCCCGGAACGGTGACGCCAAGGTAGGCGTACGGACGTGACCCCCACATCTC
>NZ_DATJYB010000138.1:0-14793 GCF_035499775.1 Mycobacterium sp.
CGTGGATCGCTTCGAGCAGTTCGTCCAAGTCCTCGCGGCGGTCCTTGGTGACCGCTTCCAGCTCAGCGGGATCCGAGCGGCGCAGGCGGGTGTTGATGTCGTCGGCCATGCGCTCCGGACGCGACGAACCCGACGAGCCCGGCAGGTCTCTGAGGTTGGCCCGTAGCCGTTCCAGCTGATAGGCCAACGACCGCGGGTTGTCCGCGTCGAACAGCATCAGCTCGGTCACGGCGGCGACGCTGACGTTGCCCACGTTGCGGCGCCGGTAGATGACCGACGATTCACACGCGACCAGGGTGGCCTCGATGATGGTTTGCTCAGCGGTCGCGCTGCGGACCTGGGTCAGCGTGGCCCGCAGCAACGCGGTCAGCCAGAGGCCGCGTTCGATGCGTTTGCCGATGTCCATGATCGTCCAGCCGACGTCGTGCACCGTCGACTCGCTGGCCACCCCGGAAAGGGTCAGCATCCCGGCCAACGTCTGCGCCTGAGCCGACGCGAGCAAGGCATCGGCCTCGGCCAGCGACTCCGGCGGGTCGGACCTTTGCACCACCGCGCGCTCCACGTTGGCCAGCACCATCCAGGTGTCGTTGGACAACTGGTCGCGAACCGCCCTGGCGGCCAAGGCCAAACCGTCCACCGACTGGACAAGTGCCCCGGGGCGCTCCGGGTCCATGGTCAGTGACCACAGCATCGACGGGGCGACGGCGATCAGCTCGGCGTGGTCGTTGCGCGTTCCGGTGTCGGTCCCGGTGATGCGGCCCAGAGCCGCCATCAGCACCGGCACGCATTCGCTTTCCTCGGTGTCCTGGTGGTGCCGGTAGACGTGGTAGCGCTCGCGGGCGACGATCAGCAACCGGGCCATGTTCTCGGCGCGTTCGCCGTAGCGTCCCATCCAGAACAGGTCGGACAGCACCCGAGGTGAGCTCACGCCCAGGGTGCCCGCGCCGCTCTTCGCCGGCGCCGTCGGCAAGGACGGAAGGGCCACGGCCTCGGCCCGCGCACGCTCCGTGGGACGCACCCAGACATCTTTTGCCGCAACGGTTTTCAGCGTGTACCCGGCGGGGCCGGGCGCCAGCACGTAGCCCAGCCCGCCGATCATCGGCGCGTACCCGCTGCGCTGGGCGACGGTGAACAACCGCATCCCGACGCCGGCCGAGGACAGCACACCGGCATGGTCGGTGGGCGCCGACGAGAACGCCGGCAGCTCCTGGCCGACCCAGTGCCAGGGCATGGTCTCGATGCGCACTGCCAGATCAGCCAGTTGCCTAGACGAAAGTGTCGGTCCGACAAGGGTTTCCCCGCCCACGGTGGATTTGATCAACAGCGACGAGAGCTTTGCCAGCAGGTGCGAGCGTTCACCGGCGAAGCCGCCCCAGTACAGCGGCGCGGTCGGCAGCAGCGGGGACTCGCCGAGCAGGCGCTCGGCGAGTTCGGGCAGAAACCGAAGCAGCCCAGGGCTTTCCAGGATGCCGCTGCCGAGCGTGTTGACGACGGTGACCGTGCCGCGGTGTTGGGCCTCGACCAGGCCCACCACGCCGAGCCTGGAGTCGGCGCGCAGATCCAGCGGATCCGTGTAGTCGGCGTCGACGCGCCGCAACACGACGTCGACCCGCTTGAGCGTGCCCAGCGAGCGCATCCACAGCTTGCCGTCGCGCACCACCAAATCCGCGCTCTCCACCAGCGGGAAACCCAGCAGCGTCGCCAGATACGCCTGGTCGAAAGCCGTCTCCGAGTAGATGCCCGGGCTGAGTACCACCACCACCGGGTCCTGGGCGACGTCGGGTGCGGCGTCGATCAGTGCCAGCCGCAGCGCCTGCGCGAACGGCGTCGTCGGGCGCGGCGCGATCCGTTCGTAGAGATCGGGAATCGCGTGCGCCACCACGCGGCGGTCGGCCAGCGCGTAACCGGCTCCCGACGGCGCCTGCGTCCAGTCGGCGTTGACCTGAAAGCTGCCATCCGGCAACCGGCTCAGGTCGCAGCCGTGCATGAACAGCTGATGGTGCCCCGGCACCTCGATCCCGATGGCGGGACGCACATACCCGGGATGGGCGAACACCAGTTGGGCCGGGAGGATGCCCTCGGTGAGCAAGTGGCGCGGCCCATACAAGTCCGCAAGCACGGCGTTGAGCAGGCGCGAACGCTGCACCAGCCCCGCTTCCAGCACGTCCCAATCGGTCGCGGAGACCACCAGCGGCAGCGTGTCCAGAACCCAGGGGCCGGGCTCCAGACCGTGGCTGCCGTGGGCCCCGTCCCGGCTGGAATCGACGCCGGTGTAGGTGACGCCGTCGCTGTCGAGCAGGCTATGCACCACCGAGCCCAGCCGGTCCAGCCCGGCCCTGCCGCGTTCGGCGACGGTGTCGGCCAGCTCGGTCCAGGCCGGCCGCACGTTGCCGTTGGCGTCGACGAATTCGTCGTAGCCGATTCCCACGCCTTCGGGGCCTCCCGGGCCGGCGGGGCGTAGGTCGAACAATGCTTCCTGGGCGCGCGCGGTGCGGTACCCGGCCAGCAGGCGGTCCACGTCGTAGCGGTCGGTGGCGGTAGAAACCGCCGCCGACGATCCGCCCGCACCAAGTGTCATTACTGCTGGACGGTACGCACGCGTCGCAGGTCGAGGATGCCCGGCGCGCCGATGTCGGTGAGGATCCGGGCCTGTTTTTCCCGGATGCCGGCCAGATCGAGATTGCCGGGAGTGAATCCGGTCGCCTCGAAGCGGCGAGCGCGACGCGACTCGGCCTCGACCGCATTGACGGGCGGCGCGTCGTAGGCACGCCCGCCGGGATGGATGACGTGGTAGGTGCATCCACCTCGTGAGGTTCCGGCCGTGAGGTCGACGAGCTCGAACTGCAGCGGGCTGTCGATCGTGATCGTCGGATGCAGCGCGCTCGGTGGCTGCCAGGCCTTGAACCGCACGCCGCCGACGTGGATGTCAGGGTTGTCGGTGGCCAGCAGCGGCACCGGGTAGCCGTTGCAGGTCACCGCGTAGCGATGCCGGTCGCCGCCGATGATGCGGACCTGGATGCGCTCGACGGACGAGTCGACGTAGCGCGCGGTGCCGGTGGCGGTAGATTCCTCGCCCAGGGTATTCCAGGGCTCGATCGCCCCGCGCAACTCGATCTCCACACCGTCAAAGACGGCGGTGCCGATGCGCGGAAACCGGAACTCGGTGAACGGGTCCAGCCAGCTGGTCTCGAAGGCGATGCCATGCGCGCGCAGATCGGCCGCCACGTCGGCGATGTCGTGAATCAGGAAGTGCGGCAACAGGTATCGCCCATGCAGGTTGGCGCCGTGGCGAATCAGCGGGGCGCGCAGCGGCTCGTCCCAGAACCACGCGACCAGTGCGCGCACCAGCAGCGACTGCACCATCGCCATGCGGAGATGTGGCGGCATCTCGAACCCTCGCAGCTCGAGCAGGCCGAGCCGGCCGCGGGGGCTGTCGGGGCTGTAGAGCTTGTCGATGCAGAATTCGGCGCGATGGGTGTTGCCGGTGATGTCGGTGAGCAGGTGTCGCAGCGCGCGGTCGGTCACCCAGGGTTGGGGGCGCCCGCCGCCGGAAGACGGAGCCAGCCGGAGGATCTCGGCAAACGCGATCTCCAGCTCGTAAAGGGCTTCGGTGCGGCCCTCGTCGACCCGTGGCGCCTGCGATGTGGTGCCGACGAACCGCCCGGCGAACAGATAGGACAGCGACGGGTGTCGCTGCCAGTAGGTCAGCAGCGAGACGAGCAGGTCCGGGCGGCGCAGCAGCGGCGAGTCCGCCGGTGTGACGCCGCCCAGGGTGATGTGGTTACCGCCGCCGGTGCCGCCGTGGGTGCCGTCGATGTCGAACGACTCGGTAGATAGGCGGGCCATCCGGGCTTCTTCGTAAAGGATTTCCAGCTGCTGGTGCTGTTCGGCGAAACTCGCGGTGGGCGCGACGTTGACCTCGATGACACCCGGGTCGGGGGTGATCGTGGTGGACCTCAGCCGCGCGTCGGGCGGTGGGCCGTAGCCCTCGATCACGACCGGGCAGTCGGCAGCCGCCGCGGCGGCCTCGATGCGCGCGATCAGGTCGACGAAGTGTTCGAGCGCCTCGGTGGGCGGCAAGAAGATGTACAGCAGGCCATCGCGGACCTCGGCGACGATCGCGGTGGGCGGGGCGCCCGCGGCGTCCACCACTACCGCCTGGGCCGGGGCGGGCTCGGCCGGCAGGGCGGAGCCCACGCTCGCCAGATCGACGTCGAACGACGGCCGGGCCGGCTCCCAGCTGATCGCATCCAGCGGCAGCCGCAGACCTGCGGGCGAATCGCCCTCCAGCAACACGATGCGACCGCGACGCAGCTGCCAGTTCGCGCTGGCCCAGCCGAGGTCGTCGTCGCGCCGATGCAGCGGCAGCACGAATGCGGTTGGGGCCGTGGTGGATTCGTCGAGTCGTGCCAGCAGCGTGGCGCGGCTGTCGGTGGTGTCCGGATTACCGTCGGGGGCCAGATCGTCGCCGGGCTGTACCGGGTCGCCGGCGGGCAAGCGCACCGTGGCGGACAGCCGGGACAGCGGGTCCTCGTAGGCCGGCCGCACCTGTGCGACGGGCAACCCGAATCCCTCGGCGATCGCGGTGAGCAGCTGCCGGGCCGCTTCAGCGCCGACAGGGTCGGTGTCCGAGGCGCTCTCACCCGTCCAGGGGAAGGCCAGCAGCGCGTCGTTGGTCCACAGTGGGCGCCCGTCGGTGCGCCAGTGCAGCGCAATCTGCCAGCGCGGCAACGGCTCTCCCGGATACCACTTGCCCTGCCCGTGCTGGACGAGCCCCTGCGGGGCCCACACGGACTTCAGCCGGGCGGTCAGCTCGGAGGCCCGCTCGCGTTTGTGGGGGCCGTCGGCGGCCGTTGTCCACTCTTCGTCGACCTGGTTGTCCACCGATACGAACGTCGGCTCACCGCCGACCGTCAGTCGGACATCACCGGCGTCCAGCCGGTCGTCGACACGCTGGCCCACCTCGCAGATCGTCTGCCACGCCTGGTCGGTGTAGGGCAGCGTGACGCGCGGGTCCTCGTGGACGCGGGTCACGGTGTTGGAGAACTCCATCACCGATTCGCAGGGGTCGATCCCGCCGGTGATGGCTGCTGCTGACGCCGGGTGCGGCGTGGCCGCCAGCGGAATGTGGCCCTCGGTTGCCAATAGCCCCGACGTCGGGTCGAGCCCGATCCAGCCCGCGCCGGGAACGTAGACCTCGGCCCACGCGTGCAGGTCGGTGAAGTCGGCGGCGGGCCCAGCCGGTCCGTCGAGCGCCTTGACGTCGGACGCCAGTTGTACCAGGTAGCCGGACACGAACCGGGCGGCCAGCCCCAGCTGGCGCAGGATCGAGACCAGCAGCCACGCCGAGTCCCGGCAGGAGCCGATGCCGGTGCGCAGCGTGAAATCCGGTGTCTGGACGCCGGGTTCCATGCGCAGGCTGTAGCCCACGTCGGCGTTGACGGCGCGGTTGAGCGCGACCAGGAAGTCGATGGTGCGGGTGCCTTCCGGCATGTTGAAGTTGGCCACCCATGCCTGCGCGAGGTCGCCGGGACCGGACCCGTCGCCGTCCTCGTCGACCAGCCGCAGGTACGGCTTGAGTTCATCGGCCAGCGGCTCCGGGTAGCTGAACCCGGCGGACGGCCACGTCTCGGCCCAGCTTTGGATGAAGAAGTCGAACGGGTTGATCACCTTGAGGTCGGCGATCAGCCCCACGGTGAATGTCAGCTGGCGGGTGGGTTCGAGAAATTCCACGCTGGCCACGAAGTTGCCCACCGCGTCCTGTTGCCAGTTGATGTAGTGCTTGGCGGGCTCGATCCGCAGCGAGTACGCCTCGATGGGTGTGCGCGAATGAGGGGCCGGGCGCAGCCGCACGGTGTGCGTGGACACCCGAACCAGCCGGTCAAAGGTGTAGCTGGTGCGGTGCTCCAGCGCAACTTTGATACTCATAACCGCTGATCCCATCACAACAGCCAGCAGGCTGCAGTGTGGCGCAATTCTTACGGCGTTGGCTCTGCGTTCAGGGCGGAGTTCCGCGGGTGGGGCGCGCCCTGCGCGCAGAGTGAAAGCCCTGAGCGAAAATGCCCGTGCCGTCCTCGCAGAACGAAGACGGCACGGGCCGGTTGAACGCGAATTTTGTTGTGCTAGGGCGTCATCGGGGCGATCTGGCCGCCGGAGAGGCGGCGATAAGTGTAGGTCATGATCAGCATCGACACCGGAATCGAGATGAGGCCGCCGACGCACACCGCATTACCGACCATTCCGACCGCGACGGTGACCAAGTACGCCAGCAGCGCGCTGCCGAGGTTCTTGTTGACCGTGTCGAAGCTGGCTTTTAGCGCATCAACGGGTGCCAAGCCCCGGTCGATGACGTACGGGATGGTGAACATCGAGAAGAAAAGGAAAATGATGCCGGGGAGGAAGCACAGCGCGTAGCCGACAGAGGTGCCGACAGCGACCAGCAGCGCGGCTAGAAGAACCGAGCCCAAGTTGCGTGGTGGCTGCAGGAACGAACTGATGCTCACCGGCTGCCCGTCGGCGATTTGGAGGCATCCGGAGACGAACGCGCCCTGGATGTAGAACGCCGCCAGGAAGATGAAGAAGCCGACCAGCGCCCCACCGATCAGGAAACCGAAGAACCCCAGACCCGCGAGAGCGCCGCCACCGTCCGACGATTCTTGCCCGTACGTCGTGGTGGTGGTGGTGCCCGCTGAGCCGATCAAGACCGTGAAAAGGACAAAGTACGCGATGCCGATGATGACTGCCATTGCCGCGCCGTAAATCAGCATCGGAACGATCAGCGCCGCCGCGTTCTTGGTGAACTTGTTCCACGCCCAGTTGAACGCGTCACCCGCGCTGAATTGGATGCCGCCGCCTGCACTCGGGGTATAGCCGGCGGGGGGTTGGCCGTAGCCGGGCGGTGGCGCGGGCGCCCCGTAGCCGGCCGGCGGTGCGCCGTAACCCGGCGGCGGAGGAGGAGGTGGCGGCGGCGCGCCGTAGCCGGAAGACTGCGGCGGCTGACCGTAACCCGGAGGAGCAGGCTGGTAGCCGCCGGGAGCTTGGTCGCCGGGTCGCTGATTTCCCGGATAGCCCGGATACTCCGGGGGTTGGCTCATCACGCCTCCTATTTTCGCCGTGGGTCGGTGCGGCGAACTTAACAAATATCCGCCCGAAACGCCCATATTTCTCTCACTCTTCTTCGGCCCGCCTGCGCCGATGGCGGCGCTGATCGAAAGCTGCGCGGGCACGGGTCGTGTCGTGGCGACGTGGTATGCCTGAAACCGTGTCCGACGGTCTGTTCGACCTGCCCGGCGCGTCGCAGCCGAGTGACCGCGAGTTCGGCGTGCCGGTCGGCGCGCCGCTGGCGGTGCGGATGCGTCCGGTGTCCCTGGACGAGGTCGTCGGGCAGGACCACTTGCTGGCACCCGGGTCGCCATTGCGCCGCCTGGTGGAGGGCTCGGGCGTGGCGTCGGCCATCCTCTACGGCCCGCCGGGCAGCGGTAAGACCACCCTGGCCGCGCTGATCTCGCAGGCCACCGGGCGCCGGTTCGAGGCGCTGTCGGCATTGTCGGCCGGTGTCAGAGACGTTCGGGCCGTTATAGAAAGTGCGCGGAAGGGCGTCCTCCATGGTGAGCAGACGGTGCTGTTCATCGACGAGGTGCACCGCTTCTCCAAGACCCAGCAGGACGCGCTGCTGTCCGCGGTGGAGAACCGGGTGGTGTTGCTAGTCGCCGCCACCACCGAGAATCCGTCGTTTTCGGTGGTGGCGCCGCTGCTGTCCCGATCGCTGATCCTGCAGTTGCGGCCGCTGACCGCCGACGACATCCGCACCGTGGTGCAGCGCGCGATCGAGGACCCGCGCGGCCTGGCCGGGCGCGTCGTGGTGCAACCCGAAGCCGTCGACCTGCTGGTGCAATTGGCCGCCGGCGACGCCCGCCGGGCGCTGACAGCGCTGGAGGTCGCTGCCGAAGCCACCGAGCAGGTGAGCGTTGAGACCATCGAGCAGTCCCTGGACAAGGCCGCGGTGCGCTACGACCGTGACGGCGACCAGCACTACGACGTCATCAGCGCCTTCATCAAGTCGGTGCGCGGTTCCGACGTCGACGCCGCACTGCATTATCTGGCCCGCATGCTGGTCGCGGGGGAGGACCCGCGCTTCGTCGCGCGTCGGCTGGTGATCCTGGCCAGCGAGGACATCGGCATGGCCGACCCGACCGCGCTGCAGACCGCGGTCGCCGCCGCGCAGACCGTGGCGCTGATCGGCATGCCCGAAGCCCAGCTGACGCTGGCGCACGCCACCGTCCACCTGGCCACCGCGCCGAAGTCGAACGCGGTCACCACCGCGCTGGGGGCGGCGATGGGCGATATCAAGGCGGGAAAGGCCGGTCTGGTGCCGGCGCATCTGCGCGACGGGCACTACTCGGGTGCGGCGGCGCTGGGCAACGCGCAGGGTTACAAGTACTCCCACGACGACCCGGACGGCGTTGTCGCCCAACAGTATCCGCCGAGCGAGCTGGTCGGCGTGGACTACTACCGGCCGACCAACCACGGCGGTGAACGCGAGATCGCCGGACGGCTGGAGCGGCTCCGCGCGATCATCCGCAACAAGAGGGGACGGCAATGACGTCTGGGAAGACCTTCACCGACGAAGAGATGGGCCGACTGCTGCCCACTGCCAAGGCCTACAGCGTCGTGATCCTCAAGCAGGGGCCGAAGTACGGCGAAGAGAGTGCGCCCGCGATCGTCTGGGAACACGGCCGTCGCAACTTCGGGCTGCGCGACGACGGCGTGCTGGCCGTGGTGCTGCCCGTCACCGACGGATCCGACGTGTGCGGCATCGGGGTGTTCGACGCGACCGTCGAGGACACCGAGGCGATCATGGCCGACGACCCCGGGGTGGTCGCCGGCGTGTTCACCTACCAGGTGCACCCCTGCCGCGGATTTCCCGGTGACGCGCTGCGGTAGGAGCTGGCGCTAGACCAGCTCGGGTACCCGCAGGTGGGCGATCGCCAGCTCGAACTCCTCGACGTCGTACTGGTCCACGCCGAGGTTGCGCAGCTGGGCGGTCCGCAACGAACGGGACTGCTCCCGGTTACGGTCCATCGCGTCGAGGCTGTCGAACGTCGTCGACACCACCGCGCGGGCGGAGATGCAGTCGATCAACATGCTGGTGCTGCAGAAACCCTCGAGCTCCTCGATCTCCGGCACGATAACCAACCGGTAGTAGTCGATCGCATTGTCGAATTGGTCGGGCCGCACCTTGACCCACGTGGCCCGCACACAGGCGTCCGGACCTGAGCGGTGGTCGCGGTGCAACACCGCGATCTCCCACTGGTCGACGGCGGTGTAACCGCTGAACTGCTCGGCGGCGTCCTTGCGTATCTGCCACACCGTCTCGGCGCTGTCGCGCATCGCGTCGTGGGAGTCCCAGGAGCTGGTCGCTATGCATCTGCCGGTTTCCCGGTTGACCAACAGTGACAAGCCCAGGCACCCTTCGATCTCTCTTAGTGCCGGCATCACGACGTCGCGCACGTGCGCAATGCCTGCGTCGATTGACCCTGGATTCGCCTGGATGGTCGTAGAGCGTGCGAACGCGTACACAGTCGGCCCTCTCCGTCTCGGGCAGCGCCCCGGCGCGCCACCGGTACTCCCATACGTTCCTCCGACGGATCAGCCATGGCAATAGGTTCCCCAGGCGAAAGTTCGCTGACATTTGCGCAGATTGGCAGCTCACCGCGGCCCGCCCGTA
The DNA here is from genome assembly GCF_035499775.1 of Mycobacterium sp. Taxonomy (GTDB): domain Bacteria; phylum Actinomycetota; class Actinomycetes; order Mycobacteriales; family Mycobacteriaceae; genus Mycobacterium. The sequence goes on from NZ_DATJYB010000138.1 coordinate 9,728, forward strand.
GGGTAGGACCGATGATTACCGATGTGCTGGATGTGGACACCTCGCGTCGTCGCATCGTCGATCTCACAGACACGGTGCGCAGGGTCTGCTTCAGCTACGGCGACGGTTTGCTGAACGTGTTCGTCCCGCATGCGACGGCCGGGGTCGCGATCATCGAGACCGGCGCCGGTTCCGACGACGACCTGGTCGACACCCTGGAGCGGCTGCTGCCGCGCGACGATCGGTACCGGCACGCACACGGCTCCTCCGGCCACGGCGCCGACCACGTGTTGCCGGCCATCGTCGCGCCGTCGGTGATGGTGCCGGTCTCCGCAGGCGAGCTGTTGCTGGGCACCTGGCAAAGCGTCGTTCTGGTCGACCTGAACCGGGACAACCCGCGGCGGACCGTGCGTTTGAGCTTCCTGGAAGGTTAAGCGCGAGGTCAGCGGCCCACCGGTACTGTGAATGCGTCGTTGGGCAGCCTTCTAATAAGCCCGGCGCATAGGCTGGGATCCGACCCCGAGCACGGAACTAAGGAAAGAACAACAGTGCAGACACACGAGATCAGGAAGCGGTTCCTTGATCATTTCGTGGAAGCCGGCCACACCGAGGTGCCCAGCGCCTCGGTGATCCTCGACGACCCCAACCTGTTGTTCGTCAACGCCGGCATGGTCCAGTTCGTGCCCTTCTTCCTGGGTCAGCGCACGCCGCCATACGCAACGGCCACCAGCATCCAGAAGTGCATCCGCACACCCGACATCGACGAGGTGGGCATCACCACCCGGCACAACACCTTCTTCCAGATGGCCGGCAACTTCTCGTTCGGTGACTACTTCAAGCGCGGGGCCATCGAACTGGCCTGGGACCTGCTGACCAACAGCGTCTCCGAGGGCGGATACGGCCTGGATCCGGAAAGGCTTTGGGCCACCGTTTATCTCGACGACGACGAGGCAGCCGGGCTGTGGCAGGAGATCGCCGGGCTGCCCGCCGAGCGGATCCAGCGCCGCGGCATGGCCGACAACTACTGGTCGATGGGCATCCCCGGACCGTGCGGGCCGTCGTCGGAGATCTACTACGACCGCGGCCCCGAGTTCGGCCCCGAAGGCGGTCCGATCGTCAACGAGGACCGCTACCTCGAGGTGTGGAACCTCGTGTTCATGCAGAACGAGCGCGGCGAGGGCACCACCAAAGAGGACTACGAGATCCTCGGGCCGTTGCCCCGCAAGAACATCGACACCGGTATGGGCGTCGAACGAATCGCGCTGGTGCTGCAGAACGTGCACAACGTCTACGAGACGGATCTGCTGCGGCCGGTGATCGATCTGGTGGCCAGTCGCGCGCCCAGACCCTACGACGTCGGTAATCATGCCGACGACGTGCGTTACCGCATCATCGCCGACCACAGTCGCACCGCCGCGATCCTGATCGGCGACGGCGTCAGCCCGGGCAACGACGGCCGCGGCTACGTGCTGCGGCGGCTGCTGCGCCGGGTGATCCGCTCGGCCAAGCTGCTCGGTATCGACACCCCGATAGTCGGCGACCTGATGGCGACGGTACGCGACGCGATGGGCCCGTCCTATCCCGAACTGGTCAGCGACTTCGACCGGATCAACCGCATCGCGGTCGCCGAGGAGACCGCGTTCAACCGCACGCTGGCGTCGGGCTCCAAGCTGTTCGACGAGGTGGCCGGGACCACCAAATCCTCTGGTGCCAAGGTGGTTTCCGGGTCGGACGCCTTCACCCTGCACGACACCTACGGCTTCCCGATCGAGCTCACCCTGGAGATGGCGGCCGAAGCCGGCCTGACGGTCGACGAACCGGGTTTCCGCGAGCTGATGGCCGAGCAACGACAGCGCGCCAAGGCCGACGCCGCCGCGCGCAAGCACGCGCACGCCGACCTGACCGCCTATCGCGAGCTGGTCGACGCCGGCCCCACCGAGTTCACCGGATTCAACGAATTGTCCTCCGAGGCAAGGATTCTGGGCATCTTCGTGGACGGCAGGCGGGTTCCGGTGGTGGCCCACGCCGACACGCTCGATGCCGACCGGGTGGAGCTGGTGCTGGACCGCACCCCGTTGTACGCCGAGTCCGGCGGCCAACTCGCCGACATCGGCACCATCAGCGGGACCGGTTCGGGCGAGAGCGCCCGCGCGGCCGTCACCGATGTACAGAAGATCGCCAAAACCCTGCACGCGCACCGGGTTAACGTCGAGTCCGGGGAATTCGTGGAGGGCGACACCGTCGTCGCGGCGGTGGATCCGGGCTGGCGCAAAGGCGCCACGCAGGGACACTCAGGCACCCACATGGTGCACGCCGCGCTGCGACAAGTGCTGGGGCCCAACGCCGTTCAGGCCGGATCGCTGAACCGGCCCGGCTACCTGCGGTTCGACTTCAACTGGCAGGGACCGCTATCGGACACCCAGAGCTCACAAATCCAAGAAGTGACCAATGAGGCGGTGCAGGCCGACTTCGAGGTGCACACCTTCACCGAGCAGCTGGAGAAGGCCAAGGCGATGGGCGCGATGGCGCTGTTCGGCGAGGCCTATCCCGACCAGGTGCGGGTGGTGGAGATCGGCGGCCCGTTCTCGCTGGAACTGTGCGGCGGCACGCACGTGCCCAACTCGGCGCAGATCGGCCCGGTGACCATCCTGGGTGAATCCTCGATCGGCTCCGGGGTGCGCCGGGTGGAGGCCTACGTCGGGCTGGAGTCGTTTCGCCACCTGGCCAAGGAGCGCGCGCTGATGGCCGGGCTGGCGTCGTCGCTGAAGGTGCCGTCCGAAGAGGTGCCGGCCCGGGTCGCCAACCTGGTGGAGCGGCTCAAGGCCGCCGAGAAGGAACTCGAACGTGCCCGGCTGGCCAACGCGCGGGCGGCGGCGACCAACGCGGCGGCCGGTGCTGAGCGCATCGGTAACGTGCGTGTGGTGGTACAGCGGATGTCGGGCGGGATGACGGCGGCCGACCTGCGCTCCCTGGTCGGGGACATCCGCGGCAAGCTGGGCGGCGATCCCGCGGTGGTCGCGCTGATATCCGAGGGTGAAGGCTCGACGGTGCCCTATGCCGTCGCGGCCAATCCGGCCGCCCAGGATCTCGGCCTGAACGCCAACGAACTGGTCAAGCACCTCGCCCTGGCCGTCGACGGCCGCGGCGGCGGCAAGGCCGACCTGGCGCAAGGCTCCGGCAAGGATCCGAGCGGAATAGACGCGGCGCTCGACGCGGTGCGCTCCGAGATAGCGCGGGTCGGCTGAGTGGTCCCAACACAGCACCGCCTGCCGGATCGGCCCGGCGATTTGGATCCGGGCAGGGGCCGTCGGCTCGGCATCGACGTGGGCAGTGTGCGCATCGGGGTGGCCTGCAGCGACCCGGACGGCATCCTGGCCACCCCGGTGGAAACGGTGCGCCGCGACCGCTCCGGCAAGCATGTGCGCCGGCTGGCTGCGCTGGCAGCCGAGTTCGAGGCGGTGGAGGTGATCGTCGGGTTGCCACGCACACTGGCCGACCGCGTCGGCGCCTCGGCGCAGGACGCGATCGAGCTGGCCGAGGCTCTGGCAAGCCGCGTTGCTCCCATCCCGGTGCGCCTCGCCGACGAGCGGCTGACCACCGTCAGCGCACAGCGGTCACTGCGCGCGGCCGGTATTTCGGCCAAGAACCAGCGCGCTGTGATCGACCAGGCCGCCGCGGTGGCGATCCTGCAGTCCTGGCTCGAACAGCGTCGGGCCCAGCTGGCCGGATCAGTGCCAGGGGACGCCGGCGATGACTGACGACGTGCAGCGCGAACGGGCTGAGCCGGAGGCGGTCGGGCCGCCTCGGCAGGGGATGAGCCGCCTGGACCGGATCCACGCCGAGCGCGGCCGCCGGCGGCAGCGTTTCGCCCGCAGATTCGCCCTCAGCCTGCTGGTCGTGGTGGTGGTCGCGGCGGGCATCGTCGGCGTCAAGATGTGGCACACGATGTTCAGTTCCGACGACGACTACAGCGGCGATGGCAAGCAGGACATCATGATTCAGGTCCAGGCCGGTGATTCCACCACCGCGATCGGGGAGACGCTGCTCAAGCGCGGCGTGGTCGCCACCGTCCGCGCATTCGTCCGCGCCGCGCGCGGCAACGCCGCGATTTCGGCGATCCAGCCCGGCTTCTACCGCATGCGCACCGAAATCCCGGCGGCCACCGCGGTCGCGCGGCTCACCGACCCGAACAACCGGGTGGGCAGGCTGGTCATCCCGGAAGGGCGCCAGCTCGACAACACCACCGACGTGAAGACCAACGTGGTGACCCCCGGAATTCTGACTCTGATCTCGCAGGCCACCTGTCTGGATCTCGACGGTAACCGGCACTGCGTCTCGGTCGACGATCTGCGCAAGGCGGCGGCCACCAGCGCTCCGTCTGCGTTGGCGGTGCCGAAGTGGGCGATTCAGCCGGTGACCGGCCTCGGCAACGACCATCGCCGGATCGAAGGCCTCATCGCACCGGGGACCTTCAACGTCGATCCGTCGGCCTCGCCCGAGACGATCTTGGCCGGCCTGATCACCGCCGGCACCGCGGCGTACACGCAATCCGGGTTGGACGACATCGCCGCGTCCCAGGGCTTGTCGCCCTACGACATTCTGGTGGTTGCGTCGCTGGTGCAGCAGGAAGCCAGGTCGCAGGATTTCGCGAAGGTGGCCCAGGTCATCTACAACCGCCTGCACATTCACCACACGCTGGAATTCGACTCGACGGTGAACTATCCACTGGACCGCCGCGAGGTGGCCACCAGCGACGCGGACCGCGCACAGCGCACGCCGTGGAACACCTACGTATCCCCGGGACTGCCGGCCACCGCGATCTGCTCTCCCGGCGTGGATGCGCTGCGGGCCGCCGAGCATCCCGAGCCGGGTGACTGGCTGTACTTCGTCACCATCGATGCCCAGGGCACGACGCTGTTCACCAAGGATTATCAACAGCATTTGGCCAACATCGAGCTGGCTAAGCGCAACGGTGTCCTCGACTCGGCCCGTTAGGGGGCGCGCTAGGGGACCCGCTAGGAGGGCGGCCGTCCTCGGCAAACCGATCGCGCATTCGAAATCCCCGCAACTGCACCTGGCCGCCTATC
>NZ_DATJYB010000139.1:0-18094 GCF_035499775.1 Mycobacterium sp.
CAGCCACCGCGCCAACCGCTCGGGCGACACGAACGCCGCAATCAACCCACTGACCACCACCCCTAGCACCAAAAAAGGAACCGCCTGCACGAACACCCCACAGAACACCGTGCCCGCCGTTGACAACGCCGCACTACCTGAAACCGCATTTCGCAACATTGTCGCCGAGAAGGCGCACACGAGCAGAATGCCCACCAGCACTTCCATCGACCCGGCCCCCAGCCGGCGCACGAACCTCAGCGTCGCCACCGTGCCATTGTGTCAGCGCGCCGGCACCGCACTGGAATGTGCGGCACCGACACCCACGAGGCGATCACCTCGGCGCTGACCCACACCGCCAACGGAGCGCCCGCCAGCACTCGTTCTCGCGCTGGTAGGAGACCGACGCTTGGACAGGTGGCCACAGTCTGCTGCGAGCCGTAATGATTCTTGAGAACAACGGGCGCGGCTGGACGAAAACTGGGACGCGCCAGTAGCTTAGAAGTCAAAATTGGCTACGGACGGTGAGAAACGATGACCGGTACAATCCACAACGAGCACGTCGGACATGATCATGTGCATGGCGAAGGATGCGGCCATGTCGCTATCCCACACGAGGATCATGTCGACTACGTCCACAGCGGTCACCTTCATCGACAGCACGAGGATCACTACGACGAATGTGAGCCATCCGGCCACGCGGTGCATGAAGATCATGACCATGTCCACGGTGAGGGGTGCGGCCATGTTGCAATCCCGCATAGGGACCATGTCGACTATGTGCACGACGGGTGTCGGCACGCGGCTCATGGCGAGCACTACGACGAGCACTGACGCCGACGCGTAAAGGAGACGCCGGTGCGGGTGCACGACAGCGAGTCGCTGGCCACGCAGGTCTGCTTTGCCTGCCGCCGACAAGTTGGCATAATCCGCGTAGCCCCACGTTTCCTTCGGGAAAGCTGCGGTAATTGCTTTCCGTAGGGTTCAGGACGGTCCACCGTGTCGTCCTCTCGTGCGCACGTCGATTGGCGGCGCGGGCGGCCTACTGATGGGAGTGCGCCTCTTCCCACGCGGGTAGCGGGTCGGTGTAGGTGAGCCACTGTTTTTCGCCTGCAACGAATTCCGCGTCGGTGAGCAACGCAGACTCCAGTAAGCGGTGTACCCGGTCGCGGTCCAGTCGAACGCCGATGAACACGATCTCCTGACTGGGTGCGATGTCTGCGGTGGACCAGTACTGCGCCGGTTCGAGTACCAGGTTCGGGCCGGCCTGCGACCAGATCGCGGCGATGGACGGCCGGCTGGCGATCCAGCAGAATCCCTTACTGCGCAACAATCCCCGAACCTCGTCGAGAACCTGTTCCAGCCGATGGGGGTGAAACGGACGCGCAGCGCGGAAAGTCGTACTGCTGATGCCGTACTCCTCGGTTTCGGGCGTGTGACCCCCCGCGATTTCTTCGTCCCAGCCAGGTGCGGTCGCCGCAAGGATGGGATCGAACAGCCCGGTGTCCAGGACCTTGTCCAGTGGCACCACGCCGTGGTCGGTGCGGACGATCCTGGCGGTGGGATTGAGCCGGCGCAGCACTGTTTCCACTGTTCCGCAGATCTGTGCAGTGACCAGGTCGGTTTTGTTGAGAAGTATCACGTCGGCGAACTCGACCTGGTCGACCAGTAGATCAGAGATGCTGCGCGCGTCGCCGTCGCCGGCGGCCAGATCACGTTCGGCGAGCGCTTCACCGCGCACCAGTTCGGAAAGGAAGGTGGCGGCGTCGACCACGGTGACCAGCGTGTCGAGCCGAGCGACCTGACCGAGGCTGAATCCGTCGTCGAACTCCCAGCTGAACGTCGCCGCGACCGGCATCGGCTCAGAGATGCCCGTTGACTCGATCACCATCTGGTCGAAGCGGTTCTGCCGCGCCAGGTCCCTGACCGCTTCGATCAGGTCCTCCCGCAGGGTGCAGCAGATGCACCCGTTGGTCAGCTCGACGAGCTTCTCCTCGGTGCGATCCAAATGCCCCTGCCCCGCGATCAACGCAGCATCGATGTTGACCTCGCTCATGTCGTTGACGATGACGGCCACCTTCCGTCCGTCGCGATTAGCCAGGATGTGGTTGAGCAGGGTGGTCTTTCCTGCACCCAGGAAGCCGGACAGGACGGTGACGGGCAGCAGTGGGGCAGGTTCAACGGTCACGTCGCTAATGATAACCATTTTCATTAACGATTCCAGCGTCGTAACTGGTCGTAGCTGCGGTCGCGCCGCAAGGCGACCTACGGCGAGATCGTTGCGGGCGTTGCCCGGCCACGACATACCGTGGTGCGGGTGAGCTCCGACAGATCGCAGCGCTGACTGATCAGGCCAAGTCGGCCTCCTTGGCCTGGTAGTAATCGCCCATCGCGGCATTCGCCTTCACAAGGGCGGTCAGGCTAGTCAGGAACTCCTCGACTTTGGCACCGGGAAGGACAGCCAGCAGAAGCTCACCGGAAATGTGTGTGAAGATCCGCATGCCTGCACACCCCAGCGATAACCGGGGCTCCTGCGCGTTGAGCGCCAACGGCAGCGCGGTGCAGGCCGGACGGCCGCTGACCCGAAGCTGTTCCCCGGTCCAGGCGGCGGTGCCGGCTGCCTCGCTGAACAGCATCGCCTGCGCTGGGGTGAGCCACATCAGCACGACGTCCGGGTCGACCGATACGTCAGCCAACGGTCCGTATACCGCTCCCTTTCTGCCCGAGCGCACTGACGGCAAGGACGCGGCCTCGGCGGGATCAAGGTAGCCAACCTCACACATCGTTTCGACCGCGATGCCCAGTTCGTTCTGGATATGTGACGGCAGCTCGAAACCCATGACCATCGCGCCGATTGGACAGTTGAAGTGCTGGTGTGCCGCCGCGTAGAAAACACTCTTTTCAGCCGCGCGCCAGAACGAGCAACCGGACGGCACTGACCGCGCGGCGTTCGCAACACCGTCAGGCGCCTGGTCGCGAAAGGTCACCGCCACGGGACGAAGGGTCAGTGACAACAACTCAATGAGTTTGGCGGACAATTCACGGCGTTCCACAGTTCATTTCTCCTATCAATTCAGGTCAAATCCGGGCTGTGATCGTTTGTCGAGATCCGGCCCGCAACGGGCGCGGCACTGGGCTGGGCCGGCCCCGAACACCGGTACAGCTAATTGCTTGGCGGGAACTCACCCAGTTCGCCTGGAACCAGCCATTGGGTCGTCAGTTCGTTCGCGTTGCGCAACGCAAGTACGGCCTGCTCCGGGTCGAACAGCGCCGTGTCCAACACGGTGTCCAACCCCAACATGCCGCAGGTGGTGGACCCGACGACCACGGCGACGCGCCGCCCGTCGCGGTTAGCCAGGATGTGGTTGAGCAGGGTGGTTTTGCCGGCGCCCAGGAAGCGGACAGGACGGTGACGGATAGCGAACCGCTGCCGGGCGAAGACATACGCTTAATGATAATCATTTTCATATAGCTTGGCACGCATGCGGTGGCACCTTGTGGTTTGCGTACACACGCGCTGAGCCGCAACAGCTGGTGGGATCGTCGTCATTTCCTCGGGGTAGCCGAGACCCGCCTCGTTAACGGCGAGGTTAACGTGGATGACGAACCGGATTCATCCAATGCTTGGGCGGCAGGTTTTCTGCGGCGGTTCATGACCCATACGGTCAACCAGATGGCGCAGGCAATGGTGACGATGAGGAAACTGGGCGGCAGGTTGAACATTGCCGATGCGCCGAGTCCGAGCCACACCGCGCAGAGGCTGATCGCCGTCGAGATGGCCATGGCCAGTACCGGTCGGGGAGTGAGCATGATGGCGGTCGCGGCGGGAGTGACGACCAGGGCGAATAACAGCAGCGTGCCGACGGCTTGTACGGCCATGGTGACGGTGAGCCCGAGCAGCGCCATGAACATGATGGATAGAGCGCGCACGGGCACTCCTTTGGCCTGGGCGACGACGGCGTTGACCGAGCTGAACAGCAGGGGCCGGTAGATAACGCCGACGCTGAACCCCAGCACTACCAGCAGGATCGCGAAGCTGACCAATTGCTCGCGGGAGATGGCCAGCAGGTTACCGAACAACACGTTGGTTATCGTGCTCGAGCTCTCGGTGGCCAGTGAGTTGAAGAACAGGCCAAGACCGGTGGCCATGGCCAAGACCGTCCCGGTGACCACTTCGCGATCCGCGGCGCGCTTGCCCAGGGCGCCGATCACCAGTGCCCCGCCGACACAGAACACGCCGAGCCCGACGATTACGGGCACGCCTAGAAGCACGGCGCCCGTCGCGCCGGGCAGGCCGATGTGAGCCAGCGCATGGGCGGCGAAAGCGGTGCGGCGCACCACGACGAAGTAGCCGATCAACCCCGCGGCCAGCGCGACGATAGTGCCGCCGATCAGGGCATTGCTCATGAACCCCGATGTCAGAATCGGCCACCAATTGGGTTGGTAACCCAGGGCTACAAGGTGGGCGGTCACAGTGTGCTCCTCATAAATGGCTCCCCGTGCGGTGTGCGCGCGACCTGTATCGGCGTGCCGTACAGCTGGCTCAGCAGCGCATCGTCTACCACTTCGTCGATGGGGGCGTAGTGAGGATGCCCGTCAAGCAGGTAGATCGCGCTATGCAGGATGGGCAGCAGCGGGTTGAGGTCGTGGGCGACCACCAGGATGGTCACAGCCAACTCGGCATGCAGTCGGGCAAGCAGTGCGACGATGTCGTGCTGGCTGCGCAGATCCAACGACGCCAACGGTTCGTCGAGGATTAGCAATTGCGGTTGTGCTACCAGGGCTGTGGCGATCGCGATGCGCTGGCGTTGTCCGCCGGAAAGCATCGAAAGCCGCCGGTCGGCGATCTCGGTGGCCTCCACGGCGGCCAGTGCCCGGTTGACGAGCTTGCGTTGGGCTGCGGTGCTGCGCCCGAACGCCCACCGGCGCCCGATGAGTCCGAGCAGCACCGCATCGGCGGCGCGGATGGCTTCCCCCGCGCTGGCGGAATAGTGTTGCGGCACGTAGCCGATGCTGTCGTTGCCGTGGCCGGGATGGTGGCCGAACACCTCGAGCTGGCCATTGGCAGGCGGGATCAGTCCGAGGGCTATGTGCAGCAGGGTGGTCTTGCCCGAACCGTTGGGTCCGATGACGGCGACGATGCCGCCGGTGGGCACCGTGAAGCTGGCGTGTGACCAGAGGAGTCGTCCTCCGCGCACCGCGCTGACGTCGGTGAACGCCAGCGCGGCGGGGGCGGCCGGAAGCTCAGATAGCGACACCGAGTGCCTTCCCCAACGCGACGAGCTGGGCGTCTTGCCAGCCCACGAACGAGGTCTGCCCGGGCGGCACGCTTTCGGTCACGTTGACGACGGGCACCCCGGCGTGTTCGGCTGCCGAACGAATCTGCTTGGGGATCGAGCCCTGGGTCTGGCTGTTGTAGATGAAGACGTCGGCCTGCCGGCCGGCCAGCAGGGTGCGGAACGCATTGATGTCGCCGGGCGACGGGTCTGATTCGTTGGCCGCCGCCCGCTGATAGCCCACCGGAGTCTTGTTGACCAGACCCAGTGCCTGCGCCTGGTAGTCGAAGATGCTTTCGGTGGCCGCATAGGACTTTCCTGCCGCGCCGGCTTTGATCTCGTTGATCAGTCTGGTATAGGGGGCCATCGTGGTGGTGAACTGCGCTCGGCGCTGGCTGAAGTAGTCGCCGGTCTGCGGGTCGAGTTTGGTGAGCTTGGCGGTTACCGCGTCAGCGACCGCGACCACCGCCGATGGCATGTACCACAGGTGTGGGTTCGCGCCATTCGGTGTCTTCGTGACTTCAGCGGCGCTCACCACCTGGGCGCCGGCGGCGGAGCTGGCGGCTAGTTTCGATGCCCACGGGTCGTAGTCGGCGCCGTTGACCACGATAAGTTTGGCGCCCGTGAAGCTCGCCGCGTCGGCCGGTGATGGCTCGTAGTCGTGTGGATCCACGGAGGAGCTGGCCAGTACAGCTTTGACGTTCGCGCAAGCACCGCCAAGCTCGGAGACGATATCGCCCCACTGATCGACGCTGACCACCACAGCCACCGGGGCGGTCGGGCAGGCGCTTACGGGTTTCTGGCTCGACGAACAGCCCGCCACAGCGAGCGTCAGCGCGAAGGCGGTAGCCACGGTGCGGTGGAAGCGGGAGCGCAAGACACTCACATCGAGAACGATAACCATTTTCATCACTACGGCGTGAAGGCCTACCTGCACGCTCGGCTTGACCGCGCTAGCCGGTGATGAATTTCGGTGGCGAGCACCCGGGATCCTGACTGGCCTGCGCCCGGCGAGCGGAGCAAAGACGGAGATGACAGTTAGCCACGCGAGAACGAGCAACGCGACGGCCGGCAGCCGTAAGGCTGCCAACGGGGCGGCTAGCCGCGGGATCTGGCTGGCCACTGCGGTTGCCGCACCGGGATAGGCGCCGCAGCGCCCCGGCGTAGGGTCGATTGGGTGCGTAGCGAAGGCGATACCTGGGATATCACAACAAGTGTCGGTGCGACCGCGCTTTTCGTAGCGACGGCGCGAGCGCTGGAAGCGCAGAAGCCCGACCCTCTGGCCGTCGACCCTTATGCCGAGGTGTTCTGCCGCGCGGTCGGTGGTCGCGCGGCCGAGGTGCTCGACGGCAAGGTGCCCGACCACGAGCTCAAGACCAGTGACTTCGGCGAGTATTTCGTCAATTTCCAGGGTGCCCGCACCAGGTATTTCGACGAGTATTTCCGCCGGGCCGCCGAGGGCGGGGTGCGCCAGGTGGTGGTTCTGGCGGCAGGGCTGGACTCGCGTGCCTACCGGCTGGCGTGGCCCGACGGGACCACGATCTTCGAGTTGGACCGTCCGCAGGTCCTCGATTTCAAGCGTGAGGTGCTCGCCGGCCAGGGCGCCCAGCCGCGTGCCGAGCGCCGCGAGATCGCTGTCGACCTTCGCGAAGATTGGCCACAGGCTTTGCGGGACAACGGATTCGACGCAGCCAAGCCGTCGGCATGGATTGCCGAGGGCTTGCTGATCTATCTTCCCGCCACGGCGCAGGAGCAGCTGTTCGCCGGCATCGACGCCATGGCCGCACCGGGCAGCTACGTCGCGGTCGAGGACGGTGCCCCGCTCGACCAGGACGAATTCGAGGCCAAAGTCGAAGAGGAACGTGCCGACCCCGACCAACGCGTGTTCTTTCAACTGGTCTACAACGAGCGGCACGCGCCGGCCTCCGAGTGGTTCTCGCAACGCGGCTGGACCGCGGTCGGGACTCCGCTGGCCGATTACCTTCGCGAGGTCGGCCGGCCGGTGCCCGGCCCGGATCTCAAAGCCGGGCCGATGGTTGCGCGTAACACCCTGGTCAGTGCCGTCAAAGCGTGACCGGACCTTTTGGTTCGGCCGTGTCCTGCATTATCTTGGCGGTTGTGGACTGTGACATCGCCCGTGAGGCGCTGTCTGCCAGGCTGGACGCTGAGCGCGAACCCGTGCCGTCGGCCCGTGTCGACGAGCATCTCGCATCGTGCCCGCAATGCCGGGCGTGGTACGCCGATGCCCACGGTTGGACTCTTCAGCTGCGCAGCATGGTCGGCGAGCCGGGGCGCCGTCTCGGCGAGGCCAAGCCTCTCGGGCCGGCGGCCCGGCGCGAAGGCGTGGGCTACTGGCTGAAATGGATCCGGTCGCATTGGGCGCGATCGGCCCTGGCGTTGGTCGGCGTTATGCAAATCGCGCTGGCCGCCGCGCAGATCGCCGGCGCTGACTTCGGCATGGTGGCCACCCACCACCACGGGGCCATGAGCGGCGCACATCTGCTCAACGAGTCCACCGCCTGGTCCCTGGCGCTGGGCGCCGGGATGGTGGTTGCGGCGGTCTGGCGGGTGACGTTGCCGGGGGTGACGTGCATCCTGGCCGGTTTCACCGTGGTCCTGTCCTGCTATGTGATCAGCGACGGCCTGTCGGATCAGGTCACCGCCGTTCGATTGCTGAGTCACCTCCCGGTGGTGGTCGCCACCGTGCTTGCTCTGCTGCTTTGGCGTCGCGGCGGCCCGGATACGGCGTCGACGAACGCCCGAATGGACGACATCGTCTTGCCGGACAACGCGACTCGTGGACGACGGCGCGGGCATCTGCGGTCGACCGACGATTCGGCGGCCTGATCGCACCGGCTCACTGAAACTTGCGCAACCTCAGGCTGTTCGACACCACGAATAGTGACGAGAACGCCATCGCGGCGCTGGCGATCAGGGGATTGAGCAGACCGGCGGCGGCGATCGGAATGGCGACGAGGTTGTAGCCGAACGCCCACAGCATGTTCACCCAGATGGTGCGGATCGTCGCGTGGGCCAGGTCTAGAGTTTGCGGAACCAAGTCCAGGCTGTCGCGAACCAGGATCACATCCGCTGCGCCGATCGCCACGTCGGTGCCGCGACCGATTGCCAGACCGAGATCGGCGCACGCCAATGCGGGGGCGTCGTTGATGCCGTCACCGACCATGGCGACGACGCGTCCGCGGTCGCGGAGTTGTTCGATGACGTCGACTTTTCCCTCGGGAAGTAGCTCGGCGATGACTTCCTCGATACCGAGTTGGGTAGCGATCGCTTGCGCGTTGGCGGCGTTGCCGCCGGTGAGCAGCACCGTGCGCAGGCCACGTTGATGCAGCGCCGCGACGGCGTCGGCCGCGGACTCCTTCGCCACGTCGGCAACCGCGATGGCACCGCACAGCTGGTCGTCAACGGAGACGAAAACCACTGTATCTCCGCGCGATTCGCGGGCACGTCGGACAGCGAGCAGATCGGCGCCCACGGTGTGAGACCGGGTGACCCAGGCCGGCCTGCCGACCTTTACGCAGCGTCCGTCGACCGTTCCGACCACGCCGCTTCCGGGGACGGCGTGGAAACCGGCGACCGGAAGGGCCGGCGGATCAGCGGCGCCGACGATGGCCAGGCCCACTGGGTGTTCCGACGCGGACTCCACCGACGCCGCCCAGCCGAGTACGTCGCCGCGGTCCCAGCCCGCTGCGGCGGTCACTGCGGTCAGTGTCAGGCGGCCCGTGGTCAAGGTGCCGGTTTTGTCGAATGCGACGGTATCGATTTTGCGGCTGGCCTCGAGCGCACCCAGACCCTTGAAGAAGATGCCCAATTGGGCGCCCCTGCCCGAGGCCACCATCAGGGCCGTCGGCGTCGCCAGCCCCAGGGCGCACGGGCAGGCGACCAGTAGGACCGACAGGGCCGCGGACACAATGTGATCGGCGCTGCCGCCGACGACCAGCCAAGCCACCGCGGTCAGCGCCGCGATGGCCAGCACACCTGGCACGAATACCCGGGCAACGCGATCGGCCAGGCGCTGGGCAGAAGTCCGTCCGGCCTGTGCCTCTTCCACCAGTCGCACCATGCTGGCGAACTGGGTGTCGGGGCCGACGGCGGCGGCCTCGACCACCAACCGGCCATTGAGGGCGACGGTGCCGCCGATCACGCTGCTGCCGGGCCGGGCCTGCCCGGGGCTAGTTTCGCCGGTCATCGCGCTCATGTCGATCGCGGCTTGACCCTCGACCACCAGCCCGTCTGCGGCGATGCGCTGACCCGGCCGCACCACAAACCTCTGCTGTTCGGAGAGTTCGTCGGCGGGCATCAGCAACTCGGCGCCGTCGGGCATTAAGACCGACACCTCCGCGACACGCAGCGCCGCCAACGCCCGCAACGCTTCTCCTGCCTTGGATTGGGCTCGTGCCTCGAAGTAGCGGCCGGCGAGGACGAACACGGTGACGCCCGCTGCGACCTCCAGATAGACCGAGTCGCTGCCCACGATCGCCCGCCAAACACCCCCGGGAACTTGCCCATCGCTCTCGAAAAAGATCGTGTAGAGCGACCACAGCGTGGCCGCGGTGATCCCAATGGAGATCAGCGTTTCCATACTGGCATTGCCGTGGCGCAGGTTCTTTACCGCGACCCGGTGGAACGGCCATGCCGCCCAGGTGACTATCGGAGCGGCCAGCGCGACGAGCAGCCATCCCCAGCCGGTGAACCGGGTACCTGGCGACAGCGCGAAGATCACCAACAGACCTGCCAGCTGCGCGAACGACGTCGCGGCGATCGCCAGCCGGCGCAACAGGTCACGGGCACGCTCGGCCGCCGGATCGTCGGGTGACGGGGGGGCCTGCCAGCGCGGCCTCGCCCGGTAGCCGGCGTCTGCCACAACCCCGCACAACGACTCGACGCTGACTGCGTCCCCGCTATCGATGGTGGCCGTCCGAGTCGCGAAGTTGACCGATGCGCGGACCCCGTCGACCCTGTTGAGCGCGCGGTGCACGGTGTTGGCGCATGCCGCACACGTCATACCCAGGACTTCCAGCTCGATGCGGTGAGCCCGCGAGCTTTCCGGATCGTGTGCGATGGCTGACGTCACCCTCTATATCCTCAACGCGCAGGTGACGACGTAAGCCGCCAGGTTTGTGCTGTCGTGTGCGTCCAAATTACCCCGTTGGCCCGCGTTGCCGTCGGGAACTTTTCCGGGCCGGCCGCCGACTACTCCTGGGCATCCCTGGAACGGTGAGGAGTCTTGTTTTGGCGCTACGGCTTGCGTCCGGCGGCTGAGAATGACGGCTCCGGTTCGGGCGGCTCTGCCGCCTGAGGTCCATTCGACCCTGCTGAGCAGCGGTCCGGGGCCGGGTGCCCTGTTGGCTGCGGGCCGGCGTGGAGTTCCTTGCGCGCTACCTACGCCGCTGTTGTGGGCGAACTGTCCGCACTGTTGGGGGCGGTGCAGGCCAGGGCCTGGGAAGGGCCGACGGCTGTGCAATATGCCGCCGCGCCTGTGCCGTATCTGGGGTGGCTGATGCAGGCCAGCGTCAACAGCGCGGGCGTGGCTGCCCAGCACGAAACCGCGGCCACGGCATACACCACCGCTTTGGCAGCCATGCCGATCCTGCCGCCCGAGCTGGCCGCCAACCATGCGGTCCTGCTGGCCACCAATTTCTTTGGGATCAACACCATTCCGATCGCGCTCAACGAGGCCGACTACGTGCGGATGTGGATCCAGGCGGCCACCTATCAGGCCGTCGCCGGAGGGGCGGTGGCCTCGGCGCCGCGAACCGATGCGGTGCCGCAGATCATGCACGCCGACGACGACGACGGCGGAATCATCGACAACGACGGCGGGGACCCCAAGCAATTGAGTTGGTGGGTAAACCGGGTCACCGAGATCACCCAGACCCTGGGACGGGACCTGGAGGAGTTCCCCGAGAACCCGTCCCAGGCGATATCGCAGATAATGAACGACATTCCGCTGCTGGTGGCCGACGAGGTCGGCCACGCGGTCGAGGCTTACCAGGCGTTCGCCCGCCTGTGCCCATGGTGCCCGGCACCTGAGAGCCTGATCGGCCGGAGCTCGGTGAGGGGAGAACAACAGGTTTGCAATGTTAATGAAAATCATATTCAATAAGCGTCGGTGCGGCGTCGGACGGCGGGCTCTCAATGTGCGTTAGTGACAGGATTCGGAAAGGCGGCCCGATGATCGCCCCTAAACAACGTCGTCAGAGCCGCCGGGACGGGGACGAAGGCGTGAATCGACCCCGCACGAGCGCCTCGACAACTATCTTAGGCAATGCTAACTTCAGGCGGGTTAGGTTAGTGGACACTTCGTACGGGAGACGGGGCGGTCGTGGAACGCGGTGACACCGGCATGCTTACGGCCCAACATGTTATTTCTCGGGTAGATAGTGACGTCGTCAGCCGGTTCGCTACCTGCTGTCGCGCGCTCGGCATAGTGGTCTACGACCGTCAACGTCCGGCCGACCTGGCCGCTGCCCGGTCGGGTTTCACCGCACTCACCCGCATCGCGCATGACCAGTGCGACGCGTGGACCGGGCTGGCCGCTGCCGGCGACGTGTCCATCGGTGTGCTGGAGGCGGCTTCGCGTACCGCGGACACGGCAGGCACGTTGCAACGCCGGGTGGAGCTCGCGCAAGGGGCGTTAGGGTTCCTTTACGACACCGGACTGTACTTGCGGTTTCGCGCGACTGGCCCGGACGATTTCCATCTCGCCTACGCGGCGGCGTTGGTGGAGGCCGGACAGTACGGGGACGCTTATCAGTTGGTTACCGGCATCACCGAGCGGCGCCCGGCCTGGCGCAACGCCCGTTGGCTTGCCATCGTCATCAATTACCGCGCCGAGCGCTGGTCGGACGTCGTCAAGCTGCTCACCCCCATCGTCAACGACCCCGATCTCGACGAGGCGTTCTCCCACGCGGCCAAGATCACCCTGGGCACCGCGCTGGCCCGACTCGGCATGTTCGCCCCGGCACTGTCGTATCTCGAGGAACCCGACGGCCCCGTCGCCGTCGCGGCGGCCGACGGCGCGCTGGCCAAAGCGCTGGTGCTGCGCGCGCACGTCGACGAGGAGTCGGCAATCGAAGTTCTGCAGGATTTGTACGCGGCCCACCCCGAGAACGAACAGATCGAGCATGCCCTGACCGATACCAGTTTCGGCATTGTCACCACCAGCGCGGACCGCATCGCGGCGCGCACCGACCCGTGGGATCCCGACACCGAGCCTAGTCCCGGCGATTTCGTCGACCCCGGGGCCCAGGAGCGCAAGCACTTGCTGTTGGCAGAGGCCGAACGCGAGCTCGATGAATTCATCGGCTTAGAGAAGGTCAAAGACCAGGTGGCCCGGTTGAAGAGTGCGGTGGCCATGGAGTTGGTGCGTAAGGAGCGCGGACTGGAGGTGGCGCAGCGCACCCACCACCTGGTCTTCACTGGGCCGCCCGGCACCGGCAAAACCACCATCGCCCGCGTCATCGCGAAAATCTATTGCGGCCTGGGCTTGCTGAAGAAGGAGAACATCAGGGAGGTGCACCGCGCCGACCTGATCGGGCAGCACATCGGCGAGACCGAGGCCAAGACCAACGCGATCATCGATAGCGCACTAGATGGCGTTTTATTTCTCGACGAGGCCTATGCCCTGGTGTCCACCGGCGCCAAGAACGACTTCGGCCTGGTGGCCATCGACACGCTGCTGGCCCGGATGGAGAACGACCGGGATCGGCTGGTGGTGATCGTCGCCGGGTACCGCGCCGACCTGGATCGGTTCCTCGACACCAACCAAGGTCTGCGGTCGCGGTTCACCCGCAGCATCGACTTCCCGTCGTACAAAGCGCCTGAGTTGATCGAAATCGCGAACTTCATGGCCGGTAAGCGCGACAGCGTCTTCGAACAGGCCGCGCTCGATGACCTCGAGGCATTGTTCGCGCATCTGGCCGACACGTCGAAACCTGATGCGGCCGGGGTTGAACGTCGCGGCCTAGATATCGCTGGCAACGGCCGGTTTGTCCGCAACGTGGTCGAAAAGTCCGAGGAGGAACGCGAGTTCCGGTTAGACCACTCCGAGCACGCCGAAACCGGCGAATTCACCGATGAGGAGCTGATGACGATCTCCACCGAGGACGTGCGCAATTCGGTTGCGCCGCTGCTGCAAGGCCTCGGTCTATCGGTGCCGGCATGATGGCCCACGAACCCGAAGACGAGCGCCGCTCCTTCACATCCCGCACTCCGGTCAACGAAAACCCCGACGCGGTGGCCTACCGCCGCGGCTTCGTCACTCGCCACCAGGTCAGCGGATGGCGGTTCGTGATGCGCCGGATCGCCTCGGGCATCGCGCTGCATGACACCCGCATGCTCGTCGACCCGTTGCGCACCCAGTCGCGCGCCGTCCTGATGGGTGCGCTGATCCTGGTCACCGGTCTGGTGGGCTGCTTCGTCTTCTCCCTGATCCGGCCCAGCGGCACGGCCGGCAACAACGCCGTGCTCGCGGATCGCTCCACCGCGGCGCTCTACGTGCGGGTCGGGGACCAACTCCATCCGGTACTCAACTTGACCTCGGCGCGGCTGATCGTCGGTCAGCCGGCGAACCCCACCACGGTGAAAAGCAGTGAGCTGGACCGGTTCCCACGCGGCAACCTGATCGGGATCCCGGGTGCGCCGGAGCGGATGGTGCAGAGCACCGCCAAGGACGCGAACTGGACGGTGTGCGACACCGTCAGCGGACCCGTCCAGGGCGGACGCGCCGGCCACAGCACCGGCGTCACGGTCATCGCGGGCCCGCCGGACAGCCACGGCGCACGGGCGGGCGCGCTGACCTCCGAGCAGGTGGTGCTCGTCGGCTTGCCCGGCGAGGGGGGCAGCAGTACTTGGCTGCTCTGGGAGGGCAAGCGCAGCCAGATCGACCTCGCCGACCACGCGATCACCAACGCGCTGGGCCTCGGCACCGACCTGCCCGCGCCGCGGCCGATCGCCCCGGGACTGTTCAACGCCATCGCCCAGGCGCCGCCGCTATCCACGCCGCCGATCCCGAACGCGGGCGCCCCGGCAAACTTCCCGGTCCCGGCTCCGATCGGGGCGGTGGTCGTCTCCTACAGCCTTGACCAGCGCTCAGTGGACACCTACTACGCGGTGTTGCCGGACGGGCTGCAGCCGATCTCGCCGGTGCTCGCCGCGATCCTGCGCAACACCAATTCCTATGGGCTACAGCAACCGCCGCGGCTCGCTGCGGACGAGGTCGCCAAGCTGCCGGTGTCGCGAATGCTGGACACCGCGCGCTATCCCGCCCAGCGGGTCACGCTCGTCGACTCGGCCCACGATCCCGTCACCTGTGCGTATTGGAGCAAACCGGCTGGAGCTGCCACCGGCACACTGCGCCTGCTGTCCGGCTCGGCCCTGCCGGTGCCCGAGCGGGTGCGCACCGTCGATTTGGTGAGCGCCGGCGTGCAAGGTGCTGAGGGCACCGCCGCCCGGGTCGCCCTGGCGCCGGGCAGCGGCTACTTCACCCAGACCGCGGGCGGCGGTGCGGCCGCACCGCCCACCGGGTCGCTGTTCTGGGTGTCCGACACCGGGGTGCGCTACGGCATCGACACCGAGGCGGGCAGCGGCAGCGCACGATCCAAAACCGTTGAGGCCCTTGGTCTGAACCCGCCGGCGCTGCTGATCCCATGGTCGATTCTGTCGCTCTTCGCGAGCGGCCCGACACTGTCGCGCGCCGACGCGCTGCTGGCGCACGACGGCCTGGCGCCCGACACCAAACCCGGCCGCACGGCTGAAGCTCAAGAGGCCGAGGGGTCGCACCGATGAGTCGCCTGATTTTCGAGGCCCGCCGCCGCCTGCCGCCTCCGAGCACCCGCAAGGGCACCATCACCATCGAGGCGCCTCCCGAACTGCCGCGGGTGATTCCGCCGTCGTTCCTGCGGCGCGCCCTGCCGTATCTGATCGTGATCCTGATCGTGGGCATGATCGTCGCGCTGGTCGCCACCGGGATGCGGCTGATCTCCCCGCAGACGCTGTTCTTCCCGTTCGTGCTGCTGCTGGCGGCCACCGGGTTGTACCGCGGCAACGACAAGAAGATGCGCACCGAGGAGGTCGACGCCGAGCGCGCCGACTATCTGCGGTACCTGTCGGTGGTCCGCGACAACGTCCGTACCCAGGCCGCCGAGCAACGCACGGCCGCGCAGTGGTCGCATCCGGACCCGGCGGAGCTGTCGGCCGTGCCCGGCTCACGCCGCCAGTGGGAGCGTGACCCGCACGACCCCGACTTCCTGGTGCTGCGCGCCGGCCGGCACTCGGTGCCGCTGGCGACTCCGTTGCGGGTCAAAGACACCGCCGACGAGATCGACCTGGAACCGGTGGCGCACAGTGCATTACGCAGCCTGCTCGACACCCAGCGCACCGTCCGCGACGTGCCGACCGGTATCGACCTGACCAAGGTTTCCCGAATCACCGTGCTGGGGAACCCCGCCGAGGTCCGCGCCGCGCTGCGCGCCTGGATAGCGCAGGCGGTGACCTGGCACGACCCGACGGTGCTGGGAGTGGCGCTGGCCACCCGCGCGCTGGAGAGCGGCGACTGGTCCTGGCTGAAGTGGTTGCCGCACGTCGACATTCCCGGCCGGGTCGACGGTGTGGGCCCGGCGCGCTACCTGGCAACCGACCCCGACGAGCTGGTGTCGCTGATGGGTCCGGCGCTGCTGGACCGCCCGGCGTTCATCGGCGAGCCCGCTGACGCGCTGCGGCATCTGCTGATCGTCGTCGACGACACCGAGTACGACCTGGACGCCTCCACGCTGGCGATGGGCCGGACCGGTGTCACCGTCGTGCATTGCTCGGACACACCGCCGCACCGCGAACAGTATTCGGACCCGGAAATGCCGATCCTGCGCATCGCGCGCGGCGCGATCGAGCGTTGGCAGACCGGCGGCTGGCAGCCGTATATCGACGTCGCTGACCAGCTCGGCGCCGATGACGCCGCTCACCTGGCCCGCCGGCTGTCCAGGTGGGACTCCAACCCCACCCACGACGGGTTGCGTTCGGCGGGTACCCGTGGCGCCAGTTTCACCACGCTGCTTGGCATTCCGGACGCGTCGCGGCTGGACGTGCCCGCGCTGTTTGCGCCGCGCCGCCGGGACGACGAATTGCGCGTGCCGATCGGTGTCACCGCGACCGGCGAGCCGCTGATGTTCGACCTCAAGGACGAAGCAGAGGGCGGCATGGGCCCGCACGGCCTGATGATCGGCATGACGGGCTCCGGAAAATCGCAGACCCTGATGTCGATTCTGTTGTCGCTGTTGACGACTCACTCGGCAGACCGGTTGATCGTCATCTACGCGGACTTCAAGGGTGAGGCCGGAGCGGACAGCTTCCGCAACTTCCCGCAGGTTGTCGCGGTGATCTCGAACATGGCCGAGAAGAAGTCGCTGGCCGACCGATTCGCCGACACGCTGCGCGGTGAGGTGGCCCGCCGCGAGGTGCTGCTGCGCGAGGCCGGGCGTCGCATCCAGGGCAGCGCGTTCAACTCAGTGACCGAATACGAGAACGCGGCGGCTGCTGGACATGAGCTACCGCCCGTCCCGACGCTGTTCGTGGTCGCCGACGAGTTCACCCTGATGCTGGCCGACCACCCGGAGTACGCGGAGCTGTTCGACTACGTGGCCCGCAAGGGTCGCTCGTTCCGCATCCACATCTTGTTCGCGTCCCAGACGCTGGACGTCGGCAAGATCAAGGACATCGACAAGAACACCTCGTACCGGATCGGGCTGAAGGTGGCCAGCCCCAGCGTTTCCCGACAGATCATCGGCGTGGAAGACGCCTACCATGTCGAGGCCGGCAAGGAGCACAAAGGCGTGGGCTTTTTGGTGCCGGCGCCCGGCGCGACCCCGATCAAGTTCCGCAGCACCTATGTGGACGGCATCTACGACCCGCCGCGGACAGCTAAAGCTCTTGTGGTGCAGTCGATTCCCGAGCCGAAGCTGTTCACCGCGGGCGCGGTGGAGCCGGATCAGGGCACCGTGATATCCGGCGACGAGGACGACGAGTCGGTTGGTCCGCCGCGCAAGCTGATCGCGACCATCGGGGAACAGTTGGCGCGCTACGGGCCGCAGGCGCCGCAGCTGTGGCTGCCCCCGCTCGACGAACCGATCCCGCTGACCACGGTGCTGGCGCGGGCCGGGGTGCCGCAGCGGCAGTGGCGCTGGCCGATCGGTGAAATCGACAAGCCATTCGAGATGCGCCGCGATCCGCTGATCTTCGACGCCACCTCGTCGGCCGGGAACATGATCATCCACGGCGGCCCGAAATCGGGCAAATCGACTGCGCTGCAGACATTTATCATGTCAGCCGCCAGCCTGCACTCGCCGCGCGACGTCACGTTCTACTGCCTGGACTACGGCGGCGGCCAGCTCCGGGCAGTGGAGGATCTGGCGCACGTCGGCAGCGTCGCGTCGGCGCTGGAACCCGAGCGCATCCGCCGCACCTTCGGCGAGCTCGAGCAGCTGCTGCTGTCGCGCCAGCAACGAGAAGCGTTCCGAGACCGGCCCGGAAGTGGTCACGGCAACGGTCATGGTAACGGCTCGGCGCGAGATGACGGGTTCGGCGAGGTGTTCCTGGTCATCGACAACCTGTATGCTTTCGGCCGCGACAACACCGACCAGTTCAACACCCGTAACCCGTTGCTGGCCAAGGTGACAGAGCTCGTCAATGTGGGTCTGGCGTACGGCATCCACGTCATCATCACCACCCCCAGCTGGCTGGAGGTGCCGCTGGCGATGCGGGACGGGCTCGGGCTGCGACTCGAACTCAAGCTGCACGACTCACGCGACAGCAACGTCCGGGTGGTC
>NZ_DATJYB010000140.1:0-18456 GCF_035499775.1 Mycobacterium sp.
AACCTGTGGGGCGCCCCGATCGGGGCCTTTATGACGCAACGAGCCGGGCTGGACGCGTTCACCCATTTCAGCCGTCCCGCGGTGATCGCCGTGGGAGCCCCGGTGATGATCCTGGCCGGCATTGCGACCTACTTCAACAGCCGCGCGTCGGTGGCCCGGCAGAGCCCGGAGGCGGCGGCCAACCCGCAGACCGCGATGATGAACAAACTCGCGCTGTACGTGTTTCCGCTCGGCGTGGTCGTCGGTGGTCCGTTTCTTCCGCTGGCGATCATCCTGTACTGGTTCTCGAACAACATCTGGACGTTCGGCCAGCAGCACTACGTGTTCGGCATGATCGAAAAAGAGGACGAGGCGAAAAAGCAGGAAGCCATTGCGCGCCGGGCGGCCAACGCGCCGGCGCCGGGCGCCAAGCCGAAACGGCCGACCAAGACGTCATCGGCCGGCAGTGGCGGATCACCGACGGTTGCCGACGAGACCTCGGCACTGGACGAGGAGACCACGAGCCCTGACGGCGAGGCGGCCGAAGCGGACGCGACGAGCGCCGAACCAACCAAGCCCAGCCCAACCGGGCGAAACACCAGCCCACCCAATCGCACGCCGCGGCCCGGTGTGCGACCGAAGAAGCGTAGACGCTGACCGGGCTGACAAAGACAGACGAAGAGAGGCGAGGGAGAGTCATGACGGATGCCGACACCACCGAGCGCGAGGTTGATACCGAACCACCGATCGAGGACGCCGCGGTAGCGGAGACCGATAAAAACCAAGACAACGAAGACGACCAAGACAATCAGGACGACCAAGCGGGGGAACCCGACGACCTGGAGGAGCGCTTGGTCGCGGAGGGCGAGATCGCCGGCGACTACCTCGAAGAGTTGTTGGACCTGCTCGACTTCGACGGCGATATCGACCTCGACGTCGAGGGCAACCGCGCGGTCGTCAGCATCGACGGCAGCGACGACTTGAACAAGTTGGTCGGCCGCGGCGGCGAGGTGCTCGACGCGCTACAGGAACTGACCCGGTTGGCGGTGCACCAGAAGACCGGCGTGCGTAGCCGGCTGATGCTCGACATTGCGAGCTGGCGACGCCGGCGCCGCGATGAATTGGCGGCGCTGGGCGACAAGGTGGCACGGCGGGTGCTGGACACCGGCGAGCGCGAGGAGCTGTCACCGATGACGCCCTTCGAACGAAAGATCGTGCACGACGCCGTTGCGGCAGTCAGCGGAGTGCGAAGCGAGAGCGAGGGCGTCGAGCCGTCGCGCCGGGTCGTCGTTCTGCGCGACTGAGGGCACCGAGTTACACCCGTGTAGTTAGGACGCCCCCGAAGAATAGAGGAATGTTTCACGTGAAACATGGCGGCCCTGGGGAGCGGGCAGCGGCGACCGCAACGGCCGGCGCCGCGCCCGATGCGGCGGCAGCGGTCTTCGGGGCGGGACTGGACACCGCGCAGCGTTACGCCGACATACTGGCGAGCGACGGACTGGAACGCGGGCTCCTCGGGCCGCACGAAGTCGACCGGCTGTGGGAGCGGCATCTGCTCAATAGCGCCGCGATCGGCGAGCTGCTTCAGCCGGGTGATCGGGTGGTGGACATCGGCAGCGGCGCCGGGTTGCCGGGTGTGCCGTTGGCGATCGCACGCCCGGACGTGAAGATGGTTCTGCTGGAACCGCTGCTGCGGCGAAGCGAGTTTCTTCGCGAGGTGGTGACCGAACTCGGACTGCCCATCGAGGTGGTACGTGGTCGTGCCGAAGAGCGTGGAGTGCGCGACCGGATCGGGGGACGGGACGTCGCCGTGTCCCGAGCGGTGGCGGCGTTGGACAAGCTGACGAAGTGGAGTATGGCGTTGCTACGACCGGAGGGGCGGATGCTCGCGATCAAAGGGGAGCGTGCGCGCGACGAAGTCCAGGAGCACCGGCGTGTGATGGAGGCGGCGGGCGCCGTTGATGTCAGGGTGGTCTCATGTGGCGTGAACTATTTGGTGCCGCCCGCAACCGTGGTGTCAGCGCGACGCGGGAACCAGCCGCGGCCCGGGCCGGCACGAACGGCGGGCAGGCGATCTCGATGAGTTCTCCATACGTGGAAACCGTGCCGCCACGCGAAGAGGTCCATGAAGCGGCGCCCCCCGCGCAGGGACCGGCAGCGACCGATGTTTCACGTGAAACATCGAGCGAGGCCGACACACCGATCGGCGCCGCCGCCGAGCGCGCCATGCGGGTGCTGCACACCGCTCACGAACCATTGCCGCGGCCACAACACCGGCGGCTGTTCACCATCGCGAACCAGAAGGGCGGCGTGGGCAAGACCACGACCGCGGTCAACCTGGCCGCCGCCCTCGCCGTGCAGGGACTCAAGACGCTCGTCGTCGACCTCGATCCCCAGGGCAACGCGAGCACGGCCCTCGGCATCACCGACCGCCAATCGGGCACGCCGTCCTCCTACGAGGTGCTCCTCGGCGAGGTCTCATTGCAGGCCGCACTCCGACACAGCCCGCACAGTGAGCGACTGTTCTGCGTCCCGGCGACGATCGATCTGGCGGGTGCCGAGATCGAGTTGGTCAGCATGGTCGCGCGCGAAAATCGATTGCGCACCGCGCTGGCCGAGCTCAACAACTTCGACTTCGACTACGTCTTCGTCGACTGCCCGCCGTCGCTCGGACTGCTGACGATCAACGCGCTCGTCGCCGCGCCGGAGGTGATGATCCCCATCCAGTGTGAGTACTACGCCCTGGAAGGCGTGTCCCAACTCATGCGCAACATCGAGATGGTGAAGGCTCACCTCAACCCGCAACTCGAAGTGACCACCGTCATCCTCACCATGTACGACGGCCGCACGAAGCTCGCCGACCAGGTGGCCGCGGAGGTGCGCCGGTACTTCGGAAGCAAGGTGTTGCGCACCGTGATCCCGCGCAGCGTCAAGGTCTCCGAGGCCCCGGGCTACAGCATGACGATCATCGATTACGATCCCGGTTCGCGGGGGGCGATGAGCTATCTCGACGCAAGCCGGGAACTCGCCGAGCGCGATCGACCACCATCCGCGAAGGGACGACCATGACGCAGCCGTCACGCAGGAAAGGCGGCCTCGGCCGGGGCCTGGCTTCGCTGATCCCCACCGGGCCCACCGACGCCGACGGCCGGCCGACGCTCGGCCCGCGGCTGGGGTCGGCGGCCGCCGATGTGGTGATCGGGGGACCGGTGCCGGACGGCGCGGCGATGGGCGCGGTGTACCGGGAGATCGCGCCGGCCGACATCGAGCCCAACCCCCGCCAGCCGCGGCAGGTCTTCGACGACGAGTCGCTGGCCGAGCTGGTGCATTCCATCCGCGAGTTCGGCCTCCTGCAACCGATCGTGGTGCGAGCAGTCAGCGGATCCCAGAGCGGCGCGCGCTACCAGATCGTGATGGGGGAGCGGCGCTGGCGTGCCGCCCAGGAGGCGGGCCTGGCCGCCATCCCGGCCATCGTGCGCGAGACGGGCGACGACAACCTGCTGCGCGACGCCCTGTTGGAGAACATCCACCGGGTGCAGCTGAACCCGTTGGAAGAGGCGGCGGCTTACCAGCAGCTGCTGGACGAGTTCGGGGTCACCCACGACGAACTGGCTTCCCGCATCGGTCGGTCGCGCCCGTTGATCACCAACATGATCCGGTTGCTCAAACTGCCCATCCCGGTGCAGCGCCGGGTGGCCGCGGGTGTGCTGTCGGCCGGTCACGCGCGGGCGGTGCTGTCGCTGGAGGCGGGCCCCGAAGCGCAGGAGGAACTCGCCAGCCGGATCATCGCGGAGGGCCTGTCGGTGCGGGCCACCGAGGAAGCGGTCACCCTGGCCAACCACGAGGCCAGCCGCAGCGACGCGCACAAGCCGGCGCCGCCGCGGCGCAAGCCGATTCAGATGCCGGGCCTTCAAGACGTTGCTGAGCGACTGTCGAATGCCTTCGACACTCGCGTGACAGTCACCCTCGGCAAACGCAAGGGGAAGATTGTCGTGGAGTTCGCATCGGTGGACGATCTGCAGCGCATCATCGACATGATGACCGCGACCAAGGGCTGAACGGGCAGGATCCGTCATACCGTGTAATTACGTCACTGTGACACCGTGCCGGTTCCGCAACGTGCCAGAAGCGGGCCAGGCACCGCAATCTGAGGGAGACCCGGTGTGCGTCAAGCCATTTCGGCGCACGGTAGACGGCGCGTTGATTCCTCGGCGAAGTACGAGGATGCCGCGGGCGGGGGAGCCCAAGTGGTGGGGATAAAACTGGCCCGATGCCGACAAACTCTCCTATCCTGGAGGGGTTGCCGGTGCACCGTAGCCCGGGGCAGCTGGGCTGTAGTACCGCACTGAAGCCAGGAGACTAGTGTCTGCGCGAATCACACCGCTGCGGCTCGAAGCCTTCGAGCAGCTTCCGAAGCACGCACGCCGCTGCGTCTTCTGGGAGGTCGACCCAGCGACCCTCGGTAACCACGACCACCTCGCCGATCCCGAATTCGAGAAAGAGGCGTGGTTGTCGATGGTGATGCTGGAATGGGGTTCGTGCGGTCAGGTCGCGACGGTGGTTCCGGACGAGCGCAGCCACGCCGAGCCGGCGTGCTTGGGGTATGTGCTCTACGCCCCGCCGGGGGCGGTACCGCGCGCGCAGCGCTTTCCCACCGGGCCGGTGTCCGCCGATGCCGTGTTGCTCACGTCGATGGGGGTAGAGGCCGGGCAGGCCGCCGACGATCTGCCGCACAGCCTGATCGCCCGGGTGATCGACGAGTTGGTCCGCCGCGGGGTGCGGGCGCTCGAGGCCTTCGGCCGCACGGCGGCGGCTTCCGAGTTGCAGGACCCGCGCGCGGTCGGGCGCGATGTCCAGCCGGTACTGGAGGCGCTTGGCGATTGTTCGGTGGACCACTGCATCATCGACGCAGAGTTCCTACAGGACGTGGGTTTCACCGTCGTTGCGCCGCACCAGTATTTTCCCCGGCTGCGCCTCGAGCTGGACAAGGGCCTGGGCTGGAAAGCCGAAGTCGAGGCCGCCCTGGAGCGGTTGCTGGCGAATGCTCAACTGCAACAACCGGTCGGGGCCGGGTCTACGGCTACCAGCTGTCGTGCAGACGATTAGGATCCGGCGATTCGACTGGCCCGTTCCACGGCCAGTTCGTGCGCCAACAATTCGGCGAAAGTGAATGTGCCAGTAGGGCGATCGTTCTTGCCCAACAAGTACAGGCGCTTGACCGCGGCGAGCATACCTTCGGCGATGGCATCGCGGGTCTGCGTGGAGACCAGCCGCCCGCGATCGCCGGGGTTGGTGATGTAGCCGATGTCGACCTGAACGGTCGGCATCCGGGTCAGTCTCAGCAGATCCCACGTCCGACCATGCGTACGGCAATCACGTAAACCGGTGCGGGCCACCACTTCTCGTTGAATGAAGTCAGCGAGGTTGCGACCGATGGTGGATACCGACCCGTGCGAGTTGCCGAAGTGGAACGACGCCACGCCGTTGGCCGCGGCGCTGCTCTGGGATTCGCAGCGCAGGCTGATCATCAAATCGGCGCCGACGTTGTTGGCCGTCGCCGCGCGTTCGGCGTCCGACGGACTGCGATCGGCCGCCCGGGACCGGAACGTGTCCATGCCGATAGCGGCCATCCGGCCCTCCAGCCGACTCGCCAAGTCCCACAGCACATCTGCTTCGCTGATGGGTCCGTTCGGCCCCTGTGTAATCAGGCCGTAGTCGGTGCCGCCGCGGCCCGGATCGATAATGATCCGCTTACCAGACAGTTTCGGGCCGGACCGGCGTACCAGCTCTTCCTCGCGGATGGCATGCGGCGAACCGCCGCTGACCCGCGAACTCAGAAAGTACAACGAGCGCAACGTTTCCGGGCCACAGATGCCGTCGGCGGCGAGCCCGTACTCACGCTGGTAGGACATCAGTGCATTGTGGGTCTGCAACCCGAAATGCCCGTCCACCAAGCCGGTGTAGAAACCCAGGTCCTGCAGCCGGGCTTGCAGCGTGGCGACGTCGTCGCCGTAGAGCGGCGCCCCGAATTGGTGATACAGCGTGCGGGCGCCGAGCCGGTACGACGCCTCTTTCAGCGCCCGGTAGGTGGCCTCGCCGACAACGCCGTCCACCAGCAGTCCCCGATGCTGCTGGAAGGCGCGGACCGCCTGGTCGAGGTCGGCGTCGAACACATCGAGCGCTACATGCTTGCCGGTGGTCAGATCCTCGTCGGGGTCGTCCAGCATTCCCAGTGCGGCGAGCGCAGCCCGGATTTCGGTGACAGCGGCGCCACGGTCACCAGAGCGCAGCGCGTCGCCGGCTTCGCGGCGCGGACTCGACATACCAAGGGCCCTCCGGGACTACCTGACATCGCATGACATCACTGACGTATGCACGAACAGTTAGCCGGTATTGTCGCAGATCCTCGCTGATTTTCGGAAAACCCCAGGCTAACCGAGCGTGTGGTGCGGCGAACTAGTGCGGTCTAACCCAGCCCGGGAACCGCGTCGGAAAGCTCACGCAGCAACGCCGCCTTACCCTTTGCGCCGACGATCCGTTTCACCGGCTGGCCGTCCTTGAACAAAATCAATGTGGGGATCGACACAACCTGAAAGTCGCGCGCCGTGTCCGGGTTGGCGTCCACGTCGAGCTTGGCGACGGTGAGCTGGGCTCCCTGCTCGGCCGCGATCTCTTCGAGGACTGGCGCCACCATCTTGCACGGCCCACACCAGGTCGCCCAAAAATCAACCAGCACAGGCTTATTGCTGGACAACACGTCGGTTGAGAAAGACGCGTCGGATACTTCTACTGTGGCCCCGGCATTTTCGGATGCGGTCATCGTGGTGCTCCAATCAATGTGTCGGTACTGCCGGCTGTTTCGCCGCCGGCCGAGTCTTCGTGTTCGGCGAGCCAACGCTCGGCGTCGATGGCGGCAGCACAGCCACTGCCCGCAGCGGTGACCGCCTGCCGGTAGGTCCGGTCCACCAGGTCGCCGGCGGCGAACACGCCGTCCAGCGTGGTGCTGGTGGTGCGTCCCTGCACCAGTACATAGCCGTCCGAATCGACGTCGATTGCGTCGCGCACCAGCGCCGACCGCGGCTCGTGGCCGATCGCGACGAAGACGCCGGTCACCGGCAGGGTGGTCTCCTTGCCGCTGCGCGTGTCGCGGACCCGCAATCCGGTCACCGTGGTGTCGCCCTCGACCGCGACCACGGCCTGGTTGGTGAGGAACTTGATCTTCTCGTTGCTGCGGGCCCGGTTGAGCATGATCTTGGATGCCCGGAACTCGTCGCGGCGGTGCACCAGCGTGACGCTGCGGGCGAACCGGGTCAGGAAGGTGGCCTCCTCCATCGCCGAGTCACCGCCGCCGATGACGGCGATGTCCTGGTCGCGGAAGAAGAACCCGTCGCAGGTGGCACACGAGCTGACGCCGCGGCCCAGCAGTTCCTGCTCGCCGGGAACCTGCAGGTAGCGCGCCGCGGCGCCCATCGCCAGGATGACGGCCCGGGCGCGGTAGGTCTCGCCGTCGGCGGTGACGACGGACTTGACCGGTCCGTCCAGCGACACCGACTCGACGTCTTCCATCCGCAGGTCCGCGCCGAACCGCAGCGCCTGCTCGCGCATCTCGTCCATCAACTCCGGACCGGTGATGCCGTCGCGAAAGCCGGGGTAGTTCTCCACCTCGGTGGTGGTCATCAGCGCGCCGCCGAACGAAGTGCCCTCGAAAACCAGCGGTGCCAACTGGGCGCGCGCGG
The DNA here is from genome assembly GCF_035499775.1 of Mycobacterium sp. Classification (GTDB taxonomy): domain Bacteria; phylum Actinomycetota; class Actinomycetes; order Mycobacteriales; family Mycobacteriaceae; genus Mycobacterium. Next base: position 7,716 of record NZ_DATJYB010000140.1, read on the forward strand.
CGTAGAGCGCCGCGGTGTATCCGGCAGGGCCCGAACCGATAACGATTACTTCGTGGACGGTGGCATCAACAGAAGCGGTCATGCGAGCCTTTCAGGGTCGTGAGGCGAAGCTCAAGTCTTCGAACGCCAGCCTAGGCGTGGGTGTTCCCGCACCCGGAGTGCACCACGCCACAGGCCGCTAGTCCGATGGCGGCGACCCGCTGCGCCCGGCTGCGCCGCGCTGGCGATCGCCGCTAGTCCGATGGCGGCGACCCGCTGCGCCCGGCTGCGCCGCGCTGGCGATCGCCGCTAGGCGCGCGGGACCTGAGTGCTGGCCATCAGCCCGGTATCGACCGCGCTGCAATTCAGGGCCACCGCAAAGACCGCCAGGTCGTTGGGCGTGTCGCCGGGCAGCACCAGCAGCACGGCGGGCCGCGAATTGACCTCCACCGGCTGCGCGCCCAGCACCGAGGTGGACGCCGGATAGCCGAGGCCGCGCAGGCAGGATGCGCGCCGGGGCGGGTCTTCCAGCGCGCCGTGCGCGCCGTAATCGGGACTGCGGCCCAGCAGGTCGAGGATCTGCGCAGTCGAGAGCGGGATATTGGCCGATCCCGCCGCCGGGGGCAAAGACGTCTCCGGCACCGTGATGTGCTCGGCGGTGGCGGGTGTGCTCGGCGCCGGCGGGGGAGCGTTGAGCAGCGCCGCGGTCCCCAGCCCGACAGCGGCGACGAGCGCACACAGACCTGCGATGACCGCGATCAGCCGGGCGCGGGGCAGCGCGGGCCGGGCCGAGTGGGCCGCACCCGTTGACCGCAGCGCAGTGGAGATACTGCCGACAACGGCGGCGGGAGGTTCCGGCTCATCGGATATAGGTGCAGCGTCGGCGCCCGCGGCGGCAAGGTCGCTGCGTACCTGGTTCAAGGCGCGCAGGACGGCTTCGGCCTCGGGGTCTGCGCGGATACGCCTCCGTACCCGAGCGGCGGTTTCGTCGTCCAGCAGACCGGCCTGCAGGTCGGCCACAAGGTCGACGGTCAGCGGCGGGCCGGCGTCGCCTGCACCGGGCCGCGCCGGATCCTTGTCGGGTTCACCCATCCGCCCCAGTGTCCGTCATGCACAGTTCGCGGCTATGCACAGGGCTAGCGGGCTTCGGGTGCGACTCCGAGATTGCTGACGCCGGAGACGCCGGCATTGAGGTAGCCGAGCAGCTCGGCGAGCCGGGCGCGGGCGCGGGAACACCGGCTCTTGACGGTGCCCTCGGCGACGCCCAGCAGCCGGGCGGTGTCGGCGATCGAGTAGCCGTGCATGTCGACGGCCACCACCGCGGCGCGCTGCTCGACGGGCAGCCGCATCAGGGCCCGATGCACCAGAATCGCGGTCTCGACCTGAGGCGTCCGGTCGGGCACCGGATAGATGTCCTGCAGCGGGCTGGTCGGGTGCGCCTTGGCGCGCCGTAGCCGGTCCAGGCAGGCGTTGACCACGATGCGGTGCAGCCAACTGCGGACGGCGGCGTCATGCCGGAAGGCACCGGCGCCGCGGTGCGCGGACAGCATGGCGTCCTGCAGCGCGTCTTCGGCGTCTTCGGGGGAGCGGCTGGTGAGCTGCGCGAGCCGGTGCAGCTGCCGTTTGTGGCGGTGGAACAACTCGTCGAAGGCGTAGCGATCGCCGGCGACGTGGGCGGCCAGCAGCTCGGCATCGGTGCGGTCCCGCTTGATGTTTCGCCGGAAGCCCACGGCCCGGACAGTAGCCAATCGGCAGCGCCGCGGCACTTCACCGGTCAGGACGCGGCTTGGACCGTGATTTCGGAGATGCTGGCCTGGCTCTTGCCGCTGATGGTTCCCAGCGTGGAGATCCACACCAGCAGATTCGATGTCGGGGCGGAGGACTTGACCGAGATGGTGTTGCGGCCGGGCTTGAGCAGCGTGGCGGGGGTCAGCAGCGTGGTGTTCTCGAGTTTCGACGGGCTAGGTGTGGCCGACGAGCGGATTTCGACCTTGGTCCCGGTGCTGGCGATGTCGATGGTGACCGTGCCGACGACAGTGGGCTTGGGCAGCTGCAGCATCAACCCGACGCCGCTCTTGAAGCCGGGGAACGGGGCCGAATCGGTGTAGATGTCGGTTTCCCACGAGGTGCTCGGGTCGCCGTCGATGGCGTTACCCGCGGTGCCGGGTGAGTCGGCGTCGCCGCCCGGGGAGAAGACCGTCGCCCGGGTGGGTTTGACGGTGGTGCCGGCGGGCGCAGTACTGGCCGGCGCCGCCGCGGTCGACGACGTCTGCGTGTTCAGGCCGAGCTGGTCCCTGTTCAGGCCGCCGCCGACGTTGTCGAAGATCTTGCTGACCACGGACGCGATCACCAGCAGGACCGCCACGATGACGACCAAGCCCGCGACGATGCCGATCAGCACGTTGCGGCGCCGATGCCCGAACGGCCCGACGTTGCGTGTCACCAGCGGAGAGCGGGCGACCTTGCGCGGCGGTTCGTCGATGGGGTCGGGATCGTCGATCGGAGCGAGTATCTCGGTGCGGTCGGCCACTGCGGTCGCCTGCTGCAGCAGGTTCAAAAGCGTTGAGGCGCTGCGTATTCCGCCTTCCTCCTGAACGGAACGGACCGCCACAGCGGAGATCTGGAACGGAATGTTGCGGTCCACGACGGTGGGTTCGATCGGGTTGCCGGACGCGTCGCGCTTGGCCGGAGCCAACCCGCTGCGCACCCCCGACTCGCGCAGCGGCCACCGGTTGACCAGCAGGGCGTACAGCGCGGCGCCGATTCCGCGGATGTCGTTCTGCGGGTTGGCGTCGGGCATGGTCGCCGGGAACGCCAGCACGACGTCGCCGTCGATGCTGACGCGCACCCGGGCGGGATGGTCGATCGACAGCGCGACGCCGGCACGGTGGGCCGCCGCCGCGGCGGCGGCCAGCGACTGCATGGCCCGGACGGCGCCGAGGGGCGACGGCGCGGTGTCGGCGACCTCCTGCAACGAGCCGCCGCGAATCCACTCCGAGACCACCAGGCCGCCGTGACCGGTGTGCACGACGTCCAGCACCCGGGCCACCCCGGGCGTGTCGATCCGGCTCAGCCGCAGCGTGCGGGCCAGGATCTCCTGCAGCACCTCGGCGGGCAACGCGCCGTCCGGATCGACAAAGGTCAGCGCCACCAGCCGGTCCAGGGCGGTGTCCATCGCCTGCCAGAACTGCAGCGGAGGAGCGCCGCCGTGGAACACCAGCAGCCGGTAGCGGCCGCCGGCGATGCGGGCGCCCGGAACCAGATGGACATCGTCGGGCGACGCGGCCGATTCGGGCCCCCGTTCGCGGGGCGCGTCGAAGGGTTGCGGCGAACGGGCCGAGTCGGCCGCGAAATCCCCGTTCTGGTCGGACGGGCGCGCCGCAGACTTGGGGCCGGGCTCGGGATCGCGGGGAATGTCGGGTTGAAAGTCGTCGGCGACCGGCCGCGCCAGGTCATGGCCGCGGGTGGAGTTGGATGAGTCGGATGAGGTGCTCTCCAATGGGCGGTCAGTCACCTCCGGTCCTTTCGCTATCCGGGCCTGGGCTCCCCGCTCCGGAGGTCTGCGCCGGATCGCCTCGTGGCCCGCTTTCTGGCCTGCAGTGGCTCCCGGCGGGGTCGAATTCCTCTGCTCAGGGTACGTGACCGAGCCACGCCGAGACGATTTAACCGGTGCGGGCACCTTTTGCGGGCCCGCGCGCCCACCGATCCGGCGCCGGATCGCACCCAGCGCCGCGCGCGCCTCGGGGACCTGGCCGCGAAGCATCACCGCGGCGGTGATCGGCAGCATGATCGCCGCCAGCACCACCAGTCGCAGCAGCGAACCTGCACCACCGAAGTGGCCGGTCAGCGCGGCCAGCTTCAGCAGCCGGTCGGCCAGGTGGGCAGTCAGCCCGGCGAGCAACGACGCCGCCGTCGTCACCAGGACGGTGCGCGCCTCGCCTAGGCCGATCAGGTGGCCGCCGGACGGCAGCAGCGAGCGCTTCAGCAGGAAGTGGCCGATGATCGCGCCGGCCAGAAACCCCAGGCCGTTGGCCAGCCCGAGGTATCCGGCGACCAGTTTGGGGTCGCTGGTGACGTGCGGGGCCAGCACCGAGCCGACGATCTTGACGCTGGTGATGACCAGGATGATCACGATCGGCGTCCAGGGCTGTTCGCGGGCGTAGAACACCCGCAGCTGCAACAGCACCAATGCGTAGGGGATCAACGTGAACGCGGACAGCGAGATCGCGGCGCCCAGGTAGCCGGCGTCGACGCCGCCGAAATGACCGTAGGCGAACAGTGCGCTACCCATCGCGGGCCCGCCGACGGTCATGAACGCCACGATCGGAATCAGCGTGACCATGGTCAGCCGGGTGGCCAGCGAGAAGTCCGCGAGCACGGCCCGGGTGTCGTTGGCGGCGGCGTTGCGGCTCAGCCGCGGCATCACCACGGTCAGCACCGTGACCCCGATGATGCCGAACGGCAGCATCAACACCAGCCAGGTGTAGTTGTAGATCGCGGGCCCGGAAGCGGCTGCGGTGCTGGCGATCTGGTTGCCGATCAGGTAGCCGAGCTGGCTGATCAGCACGTAGAGCACCATCGCGGCGGCCATCGCACCGAACCGCTTGAGCCGCTTGTCGATTCCCCACAGCGGGCGCAGGCTGATGTGCTGGCGCTTGATCGCTATCAGCAGCACCGCGTTCTGCGCGATCACCCCGATGGTGGTGCCGAGCGCCAGCACCAGCAGCTTGGTATTGCCCATATTCACCGGGTCTACCGAAAGCTCGCCCGGCACCAGCAAATACGCCACCAGCGTCGCGATCGCGACGACGTTGTTGACCACGGGTGCCCACGCGGGCGGCCCAAACACGTTGCGGGTGTTTAGGATTGCCATGAACACCGACGACAGGCCGTAGAACAGCACCTGCGGCAGCAGCAGGTAGGCGAACGCTGTGGTCAGCGGCTCGTTCACCTGCGGGACGCGGCCCAGCATCAGCCGCACCAGCAGCGGCGCGGCCAGCACCGACAGCGCGGTGGCGATCAGCAGCAGGCTGGTGGTCAAGGTGACCAGGCGGCGCACGAACGCGGCCCCGCCGTCGGGGTCCTCCTGCTCGGCGCGCGCCAGCACCGGCACGAAGATCGCGGTGAACGTGGCCTCCAGCACCAGCGCCGCGACCATGCTCGGCAGTTGGTTGGCCACCGAGAAGGCGCTGGACAACGCGGCGCCCAGGATCGCGGCCAGCAGCACGATCCGGGCGAACCCGGTGATCCGGCTGATCAGCGTCGCGAAGGCCATCGGCCACGACCGCGATACCAGCGCGGCGTCGGACAGTTCAGGCCGCCGGGCGGTCGGCTCCGGCGCGGGCGAGCTCTGTGGCGGCGGGATCCGGGCGGGAACCTTGGCCGGTGCTTTTCGTGGTTGGGGTCGCTGCGGCGGCGGCGGCCGCTGGGGCCGCCGGGGCGCGGGTTTCATACCCGGTGCTCTTCATCGACGCGACGGTCCACCCGACGGTCGATCCGGCGCGGCAAGCCGGCGTCTCGGGGATCGGGTCGGTCCAGGTCGGCGCGGTCCGGCTGGCCGCGGAATCGGTGCCACAGCCGGCGTCCGGCCAGTGTCACCAGCACCGCCGCCGCGGTCAGCGTGATCGCGAACAGCACCTTGCCGTAGGCGTTGGAGTGCACCGACAACCGCACCGGCTCACCGAGCCGCATGCCGTCCGGCGTGTGTAGTGAAACGTCGATGGCGACGCGCTGGGTGAAGCGCACTTCGATCGGCACGCGCAGCGGCAGGTACCCGGGTGGCAGCTCGATCTGGCCGACATCGCCGACGCTCATGCCCGGCGGCGTGTCGACCTGCAGTCGCACCCGGATGGGCACGGCGAGGCCGTTGTGCAGCGCCAGCGGGAGCGGACTGTGTTCGGTGGCCAGGGTGTAGGAGCCGCCGGGGTTGACGATCGTCACCGCGCCGAACAGGTCGTTGATCGTGTTACCTACGACCGCCAGCCGCTGCTGAGCCAGCCCGTTGCGGGTATCGGGCGATTCGGATTGGCTCAGCGCGCGCAGCATGTCCTCGCGCAGTGGCGCGGTGTACTGGACGCCGGTCAGCCCGGTGCGCTCGTCGGTGGTCAGCGCCGAGGTCAGTCCCCACAGCCGGCCGACCTGGCCGGAGATCTGGCCGGTCACGTCGTCGCCGAACCGGCCCCGCATCGTGGCGTAGGCGCCCGGTGATTCCGGCGGCCCGGGTTGGCCCTGCGCGGTCAGGGCGTCGGCGATGCTCGCGGTGAGCGGTCTCGGCACCGCCAGGCCGGACCGGATGGTGGTGGCCAGCGCGGTCAGGATCAGCTGCGCGTCGTCGGCCTGCAGATTCCACGTCGCCGGCGGCACCAGCAGCTGGGTGCGTGGCGTGGCGTCGTGCTGCAGGCTGCGCCAGAACATCGAGCCCAGGGCGTCCTGGCGGCGGGCGGTGGCCGAGTCGTGTGTGATGCGCACTGACAACGAGGTGTCCAGGTAGGTGGGGGCGATGGGGCTGTTGCCCGCGGCGGCCAGCGCGGCGCCGACGGCCGGGTCGAACGGCGCCAGCACCACCTGCGAGGTCAATCGCCGGGGTACGGTGTCGGCCGCTTGGGAGCCCCCGTCTTGAGTGGAGAAGTCGGCCGCCGCGATCGCGACCGTGCTGTTGTTGGCACTGAGCAGGTCCACGGCGCGGTGGGTCAACGGACCGTCGGGTAGCACGGTGACCCCGCGGGTCGAGGTGACGTCCAGGATGCGGTCGACGATGTCGCCGGGGATGTTGGTGGCGATCGCGCTCAGTCCCCTGTCGTTGACACGTTGCAGGGCGTCCAGGTCGGCTTGGGCGTAGGGGAGCGACGTCACGCAGGTGCGGTGGGCCAGCGCACGCAACCGGTTGAGCCACGTGGTCGCGGCGGCTTGGCCGGTGCCCGGATGGGTGGGGGTGCCCGGTTGTTGAGCCGCGTTGTCGGTGCCGTTGGACACCACGTAGCCCGCGGTCATCGCATTGACGGTGACCAGCAGATCGGGGTCGACGGCCAGACACATCGCCCGACCGACGGCGCCGTCGGGGTCGACGTCGTGGCTGGTGGCGACCTCGGCCGCGGACAGCAGGATGTCCAGCCGGCCGCCGGTGGCCAGTGAGGTGGCCAGGTCGTCGTCGATGAGCCGGACCGGAATGGTTCCGCCGGGTGCGCCGGGGGCCAGTCGGGGCCGGTCGGCCAGCGGCCACAGCATGGTGATCCACACCGGCTTGGAGGTGTCGGGGGCAATGGCGTTATTGGCCCCGCCCACGTCGTCGGCCTTATCCGGTGGCACGCCGACCACGGGCAGCAGGAACCTGGCGTTGTCGAGCCGGGCCGGTGCGCCGTAGTCGGGTGTTCCGTTGGCGTTGACCAGCAACGGGAAGACGCCGGGCTGATCGATGCCCAAAGACGGTTTGGTCAGCGAGCGCAGCGGCGCGGTAAGGGTGAAGCCCGCTTCTTGGCCGCGCTGTAATTCAGGAGCGATCGTGACGAAATCCGCGGCCGGCTGGTACTGGTCGGTGCCGCCGTCGAGGGTGGTGCGCAGACCCGCTGACGACGAGACGGCCGCCGCGTGTTCCAGCCGGACCATGACGTCGTGGACCGGGCGGTCGCCGATGTTGGTGACCATTCCGGTGACCGTGACGATGGGGTCACTGGTGGTGGTGACCACGTCCGGGGTCACCTGATCGATGCGGACGTGGATGAACGGCGTCTCGCTGGGCTCTCCCGCCGCCGCGCGCGGCGCGTCGAGAACAACCCCAAGACCGGCGACTATGCCGATGACCGCGGCGAGGCGCAACAAACCGGCGCACCAGGTTCGAGGCGCGATCACGGCACCGGCCCGCGACCGTTCTTCGGGCCCCCCGCACGTTCATCGGAATGGCGGGTGCGCGAATGCGTCTGCGGCCGGCGCCGCGGCGAGCTGGGCGGCAGCGGCGGAAGCGCGGCTGGGCCGTCGCTCTGCAGCTTGTCGATCAGTTCGTCGGCAACCTCGGCCAGCCGGCGTTCGTCGGCGTAGGCCAGTCGCGCGGGCAGCTCCCGCATCGGCACCCAGGCCACCTCGGCCACCTCGAGGTCCTCGTCGGACAGCTCGCCCCCGGAGAACCTCATTAAGTAGTGATGCACGGTCTTGTGCACGCGGCGGCCGTCGGTGACGAACCAGTAGTCGATGCGCCCCAGCGCGGCCAGCACACTGCCGCGGATACCCGTTTCCTCGGCGACCTCACGAATCGCGGTCTGCTCGGCGGTCTCGCCCATCTCGATGTGGCCCTTGGGCAGCGACCACAGCATCCGTCCGCGCCGGTCGACGCGGCCGATCAGGGCCGCTACCTGCGCTTCCCGGGGCCCGTCGATACCGTCGATGACCAACCCTCCGGCGGATGTTTCGTGCACGGTACGCAGCCGCTCCGGCGCGCGGCGCGGTGAACGAGACCGCCGTGGTTTCGTCGTCGCTGCGTCACCGGTCGGCTGGTTGTCCACGTGATTCTGGGCCGAAGCGGCAGCACCGCGACCGCGGCGCCGGCCTCGGCGGCGACGTGGTTTTGCCTGTTCGCCGTCCGACATCTCAAGCGATAGTAACTGCCACAGGCTGGTCTTCCGGACATACTCGCCGGTTGTCCGATGGGCGACGCGCGGCGCGAGGGTGCGCAATTGTCCGGTGACACGCCGTCACCCGCGTACATTCGCGGTCGCTCGCGCGGCGGTAGCGGCCCCACATTAGGCTGATCGAACGTGTCCGAAGCCGTCCAGGATGCCGACCTGCTGACCAAAGCCGCGGTCGCGCTGAACAAGCACGCTCCCGTCCTGCGCGAGCTGGGCTCGGCGTTCGACGCCGCGGGCCACGAGCTGTTCCTGGTCGGCGGTTCGGTGCGCGACGCCGTGCTGGGCCGGCTGAACTCCCCGGACCTGGACTTCACCACCGACGCCCGGCCCGATCAGGTGCAACAGGCCGTGCGGGGGTGGGCCGACGCGATATGGGACACCGGAATCGAATACGGCACCGTCGGCGTCGGCAAGGACGGCTACCGCCTCGAGATCACCACCTTCCGCGCCGACCGCTACGACCAGGTGTCCCGCAATCCCGAGGTGCGCTTCGGCGACCGCCTCGACGACGACCTGGTGCGCCGGGACTTCACGGTGAACGCGATGGCGGTGCGCACCACGAGCGGCGGGCCGGGCGAGTTCCTCGATCCGCTCGGCGGGCTGACGGCGCTGCGCGCCCGGGTGCTGGACACCCCGGCCTCACCCGAGCTGTCGTTCGGCGACGACCCGTTGCGGATGCTGCGCGCCGCCCGGTTCGTGTCGCAACTGGGCTTCACCGTGGCCCCGCGGGTGCGGGCGGCGATCGAAGAGACGGCGCCGCAACTGTCCAGGGTCAGTGCGGAACGCGTGGCCGCCGAGCTGGACAAGCTGCTGCTGGGCGACGACCCGGTCGCCGGCATCGACCTGCTGGTGCAGACCGGCATGGGTGAGGTGGTGGTGCCCGAGGTCGGCGGCATGCGGATGGCCATCGACGAACACCACCAGCACAAGGACGTCTACCAGCATTCGCTGACGGTGCTGCGCCAGGCGATCGGCCTGGAGGACGGGGACCCGGATCTGGTGCTGCGCTGGGCGGCGCTGCTGCACGACATCGGCAAGCCCGCGACGCGGCGGCACGAGCCCGACGGCGGCGTGAGCTTCCACCACCACGAGGTGGTCGGCGCCAAGATGGCCCGCAAGCGGATGCGCGGATTGAAGTACTCCAAACAGATGATCGACGACGTCTCGCAGCTGGTGTATCTGCACCTGCGGTTCCACGGCTACGGCGACGGCAAGTGGACCGACTCGGCGGTGCGCCGCTACGTCACCGACGCCGGGCCGCTGCTGCCGCGGCTCCACAAGCTGGTACGCGCCGACTGCACAACCCGCAACAAGCGCCGCGCGGCCCGGCTGCAGGCCGCCTACGACAAGCTGGAGACCCGGATCGCCGAACTGGCCGCCCAGGAGGACCTGGACCGGGTGCGCCCCGACCTGGACGGCAACGAAATCATGCGGCTGCTCGACATCCCGGCGGGCCCGCTGGTCGGGGAGGCGTGGCGATTTCTCAAGGAACTACGGCTGGACCGCGGGCCGATGTCGAACGAGGAGGCCACCGCGGAGCTGCTGGCCTGGTGGCAAGCGCGGGGGAGCAGCCAGGACCGCTAGTGCTAGTGCGGAACCTTCGCGGCGATGGCGTTGAGGATGTCGGCAGCCTGATTGTCGGCCTGGATGCGGCAGGCCAAGACGTCGATGACCACGTTGCTTCGCGCGCCCAGGGCGCGCTGGCATACGGCGAAGCGGTGCTCTTCGGCGAAGTGCGTCATCGACAGCGTGCCGCCGGTATTAGTCAACTTGCCGAAAGTCCAGTGCGCCACCTGCGACCCGCCCAAGCCGGCCTGGGGGATCGTTTGTCCGGCGCAGCCGGACCACTGTGCCGCCTGATCGGTGACCAGCCGGTGGGCGGCGTCGGCGGTCGACAGCGCGATGACTGCTTGGGTGACGCTGACGCTGCCGCTGGTGAAGTTGGTCAGGATTTGGTACCGGACCGCGGCCGGCCCGGCGCTGTGGTACGTCGACGTCAGCGCCGGCTGGAACGCGCTCAGGCACTGCTTGTCGGCCAAGCCGCTGGAATCCTCGATCAGCGAGTCGCCCGATTGGGGGGTCGAGATGTCCGGGACGGCCATGATGGCGGCGATCTGGTCGGGGGGCAGCAACAGGCCCGGCAGTGT
>NZ_DATJYB010000141.1:0-20007 GCF_035499775.1 Mycobacterium sp.
CGTGGATGCGCGGCAATATGCCCATCGAGCGCTGGAGGCTGGCTAGCGGGTCGAGGCCCTTGAAGAACGCCAGTTGGCTGCGGCCGCGGTGCAGGCCACCCTCCAACGTGATGGTGGCCCGGTAAACCGCCTCCTGCAGCCAGGCCGGCACGCTCCGCGAGAACGCGACGGCGACACCGCCGCCGGCATGGGTGTCGATCGGGGCGCCAGCCACGGTGAGGGTGTTCACCTTGTCAGGGTGTAGGCCGGCGTAGATCGCCGAGAGCCAGCCGCCTTGGCAATCGCCGACGAGGTTGACCCGTCCACCGAGCGAGTCGATGGTCTCGTCCATCGCGGTCAGGTAGTCCTCGATGCCGGCGTCGGCGGTCGCACGCGTCGCGGGCAACCAGTCGAAGGTGTAGAGCGAGGTGAGCCCGGCGTCGCGCAGCATGACCATCTGGCTCTGGCCGTCCGCGTGGTCGACGACCGTCGAGGCATGCCCGGCCTGCGGGGGCAGCACCAGAGTGGGCACGACTCCTGCGACCGCGGCACCGCTGGAGTAGTCCAGGAGCCGGGCGAACGGCCAGGTGCGGACCACCGTGTGCGGGTGCGCCCACCCAGGCTTGCGATGCTGGGTCACGGTGCGGGCCCACAGGGCCAGCTCCTTCGAGACCTGCCCGGCGCTGGCGCGGCGCCGCCAGGCGCTCGCGGCGTACCCGCCCCATCCGTCGGCGGCGACCTTGGACGCTCGCAGCGGCAGGGTAGCCGCGGTGGCGGCGGCGCGGAGCGGTCGGGTCACTAGCATCTCCTTTGAACAGTGGCGCCCATCACGATACTTGCCACCCGAGCCGGTGTCGCGCCAAGCTAGATGCCAGGATTTCGAGTCGGCCTAATCGACACGCTCGCCTACACGAGCATCGGCCCGCTGACCATGACTCGCGCGAACTACCTCACCGCCGTCGCGGCAGGGGTCGACTCGTTCCAGGTAGCCGATCACCTGAATGCACTTCCTCACGTCCGAAGGCAACCCGATTATCAGCCGCCGGGAACGCGGCCGCCTGAGTAACGGACTAACGCCTGACACATGGTCATTGAGCATTGCTCGTCGTCGTGAGGCCCCAGTCGTGGGCGCGTTGCCAGGCGGCGGCGAGGTTGGCTGATCGGTCGTCGGCGGTAACTTCTCCGAGGTATCGGCTGTATTGCTTCTTGTTGACTTGCCAGCGTAGTTCGGCGTAGAGGCGCCGGTTTCGGGCTTGCAGGACTACCCGTCCGAGAGCGACGCTGCCCTGCATGACGCGGTGTTCGTGGCCGCCTGCGGCGTGGTCTTGTTCGAGTGCCTGCGACTGCTTGTTCGAGTAGACCGGCACCTTCCATTGTGTGTCGTGGACAATGGGTCGGGTTCCACCCCATGTTCGGCGCTCGATGTCTTAGACCATCGTGAGGTGCCGGGTGCCGGGTTGTTCACCTGCGATCTGGAACAGGTCGGCCCGTTGTGTGCTTGTGAGCAGGGTGATTTCGTCGAGTTCGCTGGTGGTGTAACCGGCTGTAGTGAGTTGCTCGAGCACCGCGCTGACGAGCTGCGGGCACTCCTCGACGACGCCGGGTCGAGGCCTGCGAGTGCCCGATGGTCCGTGGTGCCAGCCGACGTGGCAGGTGGTCGAGGTGGCCGGGGACCGCCGCCGGCAAGCTGCGGAGCCGTGCGCGGTCGACGGCTGTGACGGCCAGCGGTACTGGCTGGGCGGCCCTTCCGGCGACTCCACCGCCAGATCCGGGCTGTGCTACGCGCACTACTTCCAATGGTTCCGCGTCGGCCAACCCGCTGACTTCGACGCCTGGGCCAAGACCGGGTCGACGCCGGTAGGCCCGCCGCGCGGACGCCCCTCCACGCAAACGGTCGACTTCCGGCGGCTCCCAACGACGGCTGCCGACGAGATCCGGTTCGTCGTGGCCACCAAGGTCGGCAGGGGCGACTGGACGTGCAACGTTAGCCTCCGCCGCGTCCTGATGGTGCTGGTCGAGACGGCCCAGGGCCGGATCACGGACTCGCTGACCGAACGGTCCGTGCAGGATTGGCCGCTGCTCTGTCGACAGCACTGGCCGTACGCGAGCTCATTCGATTCGCTGTGCGCCCCGTACATCCGGCGCTTCTTCCGACTTCTCGACGGCGCAACCAACCCCGATCCGTGGGCGGGGGATCATTGGCACTGGCGAGACGGATTCGAATTCGTTCTCGACGCCACGCAGTCGGGCGCGACGCACACCGCCGTCGACTGGTCATCGGTGCCGGTGCCCTGGCTGAAGGAAGCCGTCAAAGACCTTGCACGACAACAACTCACCACCGCAACCTTGTCCTGGGGAACCCTGACCCAGTGGGTGCGCGCCACCCGCCAGCTCGCCCGATTCCTCACCCATGACGGCACGGTGCCCAATCCACCGGCCGTGACCCGGTCGGTATTCCTCGACTACCTGGCCTGGACCCGCCACACTGACACCGACTCGGACGCCCGGATGGCCAACACCGCCGCATACCTGCTGGAGTCGCTACACGACACCCAGCTCGTTCCCGACCTGGGCTCGGCGATGTTCCTGCGCCGCGGCAAGAACGTACACCGCAAGGCCCGCAATCCCCGCCCATTCCCACCAGATGTCATCGAGCGCATCGACACCCTCATCATCGACAACCCCGCGACCGACCCGACGCTGCGGGCGATGATCGCGACGACCCGATGGGCAGGCTGCCGCATCTCCGAGCCGGTCGCCCTCCCGCTGGACTGCTTGCACCATTCCGACCGGGGCTACTGGATCGAATACTGGATGACCAAGACCAACGCCTGGCGGCGGTTCCCCATCCCCGACAGCCTTGCGACGGTCATCCTCGGGCAGCAGACCCGAGTCCGAGACACCTACGGCCCCGAGGCCAAGCACCTGTTCCCCGGCGCACGCTCAAGCGCTGCCGCCGGCCGCACCCAGCCCTGGTCCACCAGCGGCCTGCGCCACCGCCTTGCAGCCTTGTTCCGCGAATACGGAATCACCTCATCGACCATCACCGGCGAGCCGATCTCCGGCGGAGACGTCCACCGTTTCCGGCACACCGTAGGAATGACCCTGCTCAACAACGGATGGACCCAACAGGAAGTACGCGACTTCCTCGGCCATCACAGCGACACCATGACCTCGGCCTACGCCCGGATCACCGACGACACACTCGCCCGCAAGGCACGCGAGTTCTGGGAGAGCGCACCCGCGCACCGATCCGACGAGGACGCCGACGTCGAGCGGCTACGCGCCCGATTCACCGCCGCCCTGCCCAACGGCTTCTGCGCACTACCGCCGACGCAACGCTGCGAGTTCCGGCCCAACCCCTGCCTTGACTGCTCATTCCACGACCCCGGCGGCCGAGTCTTCCTCGGCGCCCACATCGCCCACAGAGAGCAGCTCCAACGCCTCGCTGCCGACGCTGCCGAACGCGGCGACACCAAAGCAGTCGAGCTGAACACGACCATGCTCGACAAAGTCACCAAGCTCATCGGCGAAATCGACCCCGACACCCTATTGGAGAACCCGTGACCACAGGCGATCGAGAACATCGGACCGCCCGTCTCGCCCAAGCAGCAGCAGCCCGCGCCCGCCGGGCGATCACCAACCTACGCAATACCGGCGAGCTGATCACGTTCGTCTCGGTTGCCCGCACCGCCGGAGTATCGACCAGCTTCCTGTATCAACACCCCGAACTTCGGCACGAAGTCGGTGAGCACCGCACCCATACGTCTGGCCACGCGCACGTACTCACCGCTAGCTCGGCGACAGTCGAGTCGCTGCGCACCAAACTTGCTGTGGCCGTACAACGTAACCGTGAACTCGCCGAAGAGGTCGCGGTGCTGCGTACCGAGAACGAAATCCTCCGCAGCCATGTCCTCGAACTCAACCATCGTCGTACATCCACTTCGCGAACAGGTTGAGACACACTGCGCAGGATGTCAGACCGTCAAAGGAGACTCGAAGGATGGAACATCTGTACTACGACCTCGGCCAGCAGAAGAAGGGCGCCGTAGCGGTCGTCACGCTCGACAAACAGGCGAACGTCCGCCTGATGACGGGTTCGAACTACCGAGCATTCAAATCAGGTCGGCAGAGTCGATTCCACGGAGGATTGGCGAAACGATCGCCTGCGCGGCTTGCGATCCCGAGCAACGACCATTGGTATGTAGTTATAGATTGCGGCGGACTACCGGGCCGAGTTAGAGCCAGCGTTCAGGTAGAACAACCACCGCCAGGGTTGCTCCCTCCACTACGAGAACCCCGGGCGCACAATCCAGCTCGCGATATCGAAATACGTGAGCCCATCGAACCCGTCGGTGACCTCTTCGGCGGCCAAACCTGGGATGTGTTTCTTTCTCATGCGAGCGAGGACAAAGAATCCGTCGCGCTGCCGCTTCGAGACGCTCTCACCGCACTGGGAGTGACGGTTTGGTTGGACAAATCGGAGATTCGGATTGGCGACAGCCTACGCCGAAAAATAGACGCCGGAATTCGGTCAAGTCGCATCGGCATTGTGGTGCTGTCGGATTCGTTCTTCAGCAAAGGCTGGACGAACCACGAACTCGACGGTCTCGTCACCCGCACGGTTGCTGGCGAGCAGTCCCTGCTCCCTATCTGGCACGGCGTTGATGCCTCCGATGTTCGACGCTACAGCCCATCGCTTGCGGACAAAATGGCCTTAAGCACTTCCGACGTCGGCATCGATGCGCTCGCCGAGCAGATCGCCGAGGTTGTTCTCGCTGCGAAAGGCACCAGCGCATACTCGTAGACCGCAGCACTGTCGGGGCCGCCGACTACCGTGACTTGATGCGCCGCGCTTACGTAGAAGGTCATGTTCCATTTATCGCCGCGTTCCAAACGGCCTTGCGTTGGGCTGGCGACGACGCAGCCGCGTAGGGGACACCGGCACGGTGGAGAACAACAAGTGGATGGAGCGGCTCGGCATCCCCATTACGAGCGCCTCGTCGCGTTCTCGATTCCATGGCTTGCCCCGCGGAACGGTGATCGGTGCGTTCCTGAATCTCTCCGAAGCCCTGGAGCTGGAGCCTGGCGGCTACGTGAATGGCACCGTTGTGGTGCCAGCGCACGCCAAGCATGAGTTGCTGCCGACCATGTCCGGGCACGCGCCCTGGATCACTGCTTTCGACGTTGAGTGCCTGGGCGGCAACGCGATTGCACCATTGGCGGACGCGTCGCCGCCGATTAAGGCGGCGGTCAGGGGACTGGCAGGGCTGGCGGTAAGCAACCAAGGCCTTATCGATCGCCGAGAACGCTCGGAGGTCGTGCAGGCGCTGTCATATTTTCGGAGCTGCGGCATCGAGCTCAATCCAGATGCACTGATGGTCGAAGCGTTGAAAACCCGGTAGGGCGGCCGCGGCGCTTAGGACCTGCGTGAGGTCGCCATCGAATTGAACAAGGGTAAGAAACTACGATTCGACAAACGCCTTTCTCCACAGGTCCTGCAGAAGTGGGCCGAGGCTCAGTGACGTTCGGTTGTGCGCAGTGGGGTGAACAGGTCCCCGTCGCGGCGGTGCAGCCGGACCGCGATCACCAGAGGCTTCACCAGTCAACCAGGATGCGCCGCGGGCTCACGCAGGGCCAGCGTCCGCACAACGGTCGCTTTGTCCGCGCCGACGAGGTACTTGATGCTGGCGCTGCTGTAGTGGATCGGTGCGTCGCCGTAGGGATTGATGAGGATCCAGAACGGCGCCTGCCCGGCGGGGTCTTGTTTGGCCTGTTGCACCCACGCGCTGTCAGGGTCCCCGCTCATGTAGAACTCGGGCTTGCCCTTTGTTGTCCGCCGGGGGCCGATGTAAACCTGGATGTGCGTGTAGAAGTCCGCCTGTGCGGACGTGTCGATGACGCCTACACGCTGCCAGTGGTCGCCGGGATAGTCACCGTCTGCGGCGACGTCGTTCGATGATGTTGAGATCCAAACCGCGGGAGTGGCCATTGGACCATCGTGCCGGACGAGTACCGCAGGCCCCGCCCTGCACCGCCGAAGCGACCCCCCGAGTTCATGGCCCGCAGCCGTCAACCCGGGAGACCGGGTAGTAGGCCGACAAACGAACCTTCGGAAGTGGAGTCACGGGGAATCGAACCCCGATCTGAGCCTTGCAAAGGCCCCGTTCTACCGTTGAACTATGACCCCGTCGTGGACATGACCATAACAGCATATCTGCAGGTCAAGCCCTACTTTCTCTCCTTCTCCTCCAGATAAGCGGCGAACCCCTGACCCCTGCCTTGTAAAGGCAGTGCTCTACCAGCTGAGCTAAGGCCCCTCATTCTGATCGGGTACGTGATCATGTGTATCAATTGCCGCCACGTGCCAGACCTCGACGCCGCGCCGTGACCGCACCACGACCGCCACCACAGCGATCGCTGCCAGTGGCAATGCGAGTCTCACACAACGTCTTGACGGGCACATGGTTGTGGGCCTAGGAGGACTCGAACCTCCGACCTCTTCGTTATCAGCGAAGCGCTCTAACCGCCTGAGCTATAGGCCCGTACACGCGTACGGCCGAGCGACGAGATTACCGCACTCGCCTCCCCACCCCCAAAAGCGGATTGACTAGTCCAGGTCGGCGAGCGTCACTTCGACGCCGCCGATCAAGTCGGTGGCCAGGTTGTAGATGAACGCCCCGATCGTCGCCATCGCGGTCAGCAGGACGATATTGACCAGGCCGATCAGAACCGCGCCACCGAAGATGGTGCTGCTGGAGACGAGTTCTCCGGCGTTGCCGCTGGTGTTGTTCAGCAGGTCACCGACGTTGCTGTTCAGCTTGGCCCAGACGCCCATGCCACCGAGCACCAGGTAGAGGAACGCGACCGCGATCATCCAGACGAAGAACAGCGCCACCGACAGCAGCAGCGAGACCTTCAGCGTGCTCCACGGATCGATTCGGCGGATCTGCATGCTGGCGCGGACCGGGCCCCGGCTGCGCCGCGACGACACCTGGACGCGGCCTTCCCGGTTTTCGCGGGCCTCCCGAGCTTCCCGGGCCTCCCGGGCTTCGCGGGCCTCCCGGCTTTCGGTGGTCGCGGCCGAACGGGTCTTGGCCGACGTGGTGGAGGTATCGGCGGCGCGCTCGGGTGTGGTTTTACGCTGCGTGGTGCGCGGCGACGGTCCCGACAGATCGGGCAACTCGCTGGCGTACGCCTCCGCGGGCGGTCCGTCGCTGCGCACCGGTGCGGCGTCGAATTCCTGCGTCTCGTTCAGCGAGTTCGTCGACGAACCGGACGAGCTGCCGGATATGAAGCGGCTCAGCCGGGCGTCGATCCCACTGGGTTCCGACGACCCGCGACGGGGGTTGGCTGCCCGGCTGGCGCCGCGCTGCCAGGGCGGCGAGTCTCCGGAATCGGTGGCGCGGCCGTTCGCCCCGGACGTCGCACGGTGTGCGCCGGTTCGCTCGGCCGAACCGTCCCCATTCGAGCTGTCGCCCTTTTGCGGGGAGCCCGACTCGTTCGGTGAGTTCACACCGACTCCTAACATTTGTACCCAGGCCAGCCTGGGCAGTGCCATCGCATTATCTCTGGCCGGGCCTAAGTCTAATTACCCGGCTCCTCCACAGGCTGCTCCGCGGCCTGCATCGTCGCTCGGGGGAGTCTAGTTACCCGGCTCCTAATTACCCGATTCCTCCGCACCGTCGGCTTCGCCGCCGTCGTCTTCGGCGTTACGTGCGATGGCTAACAGTGTGTCGCCCTCGCCCAGGTTCATCAAGCGAACGCCCTTGGTCTGGCGTCCGGCCTTGCGGACCTGGCGGGCGGCGGTGCGGATCACGCCGCCCCCGGAGGTGATGGCGTACAGCTCGCTGTCGTCGTCGACGATCAACGCCCCGACCAGCCTGCCGCGCCGGCGGTCGTACATGACAGTCAGCACACCCTTGCCGCCCCGGCCCTGCACCGGGTACTCCTCGATGCCGGTGCGCTTGGCGTACCCGCCGGAGGTGGCGACCAACAGGTAGGTGCCTTCGCGCACGACATTGAGCGACAGCAGCCGGTCGTCGGCGTTGAACCGCATGCCCTGCACGCCCGAGGTGGCCCGGCCCATCGGCCGCAGCGCCTCGTCGGTCGCCGAGAAGCGGATGGACTGACCGTTTGCCGACACCAGTAACAGGTCGTCGTCGGACGAACACAACACGGCCCCGACCAGTTCGTCCTCGCCGCGCAGGTTGATCGCCACGATTCCGCCCGAGCGGTTGGAGTCGAAGTCGGTCAGTTTCGACTTCTTGACCAAGCCGTTCTGGGTGGCCAGCACCAGGTACGGCGCGTCCTCGTAACTCTTGATCTGGATGACCTGGGCGATGCGCTCCTCGGGCTGGAAGGCCAACAGGTTCGCCACGTGCTGACCGCGCGCCGTGCGCAACGCCTCCGGCAGCTCGTAAGCCTTGGCCCGATAAACCCGGCCCTGCGTGGTGAAGAACAGAATCCAGTCGTGCGTCGAGCAGACGAAGAAGTGCCGGACGATGTCGTCCTGTTTGAGCCCGGCGCCCTGCACGCCCTTTCCGCCGCGCTTTTGGCTGCGGTACAGGTCGGTCTTGGTGCGCTTGGCGTAGCCGGTTTCGGTGATGGTGACGACGACGTCTTCGCGGGCGATCAGATCCTCGTCGCTGACGTCGCCGTCGGCCGCGACGATCCGGGTGCGACGGTCGTCGCCGTGTTTCTCGACGATCTCGCGCAGTTCGTCGCGCACGATGCCACGCTGCCGCTCAGGCTTGGCGAGAATGTCTTCCAGGTCGGCGATTTCGGCTTCGATCTTGGCCAGATCGTCGATGATTCGTTGACGTTCCAACGCGGCCAGGCGCCGCAACTGCATGTCCAGGATCGCCTGGGCCTGGATCTCGTCGATGTCGAGCAGTTCGATCAGGCCGGCCCGGGCGATGTCGACGGTCTCCGACGCGCGGATCAGCGCGATGACTTCGTCCAGCGCGTCGAGGGCTTTGACCAGGCCGCGCAGAATGTGGGCCCGCTCGTTGGCCTTTCGCAACCGGTAGGTGGTGCGCCGGACGATGACGTCGAGTTGGTGTTCGACGTAGTAGCGGATCATCTGATCCAGTCGCAGGGTGCGCGGTACCCCGTCGACGATGGACAGCATGTTGGCGCCGAAGCTGGTCTGTAGTTGGGTGTGCTTGTAGAGATTGTTGAGCACCACCTTGGCCACCGCATCGCGCTTGAGCTCGATGACGATGCGCAGACCCACCCGGTCGCTGGATTGGTCCTCGATGTTGGAGATGCCGGCCAGCCTGCCGTCGCGGACCTGCTCGGCGATCGAGGTGATGAAGTTGTCGTGGTTGACCTGATACGGCAACTCGGTGATCACCAGCGAGGTGCGGCCGCGCGAATCTTCTTCTACCTCAACGACTCCGCGCATCCGGATAGAACCGCGGCCGGTCTTGTACGCGTCGGAGATGCCCTGCGATCCCACGATAAGTCCGGAGGTGGGGAAGTCGGGCCCCTTGACCCGCTCCATCACGGCTTCCAGCGTCGCCTCTTCGTCGGCCTCGTAATTCTCCAGGCACCAGAACACCGCCTCGGCCAGCTCCCGCAGGTTGTGTGGCGGAATGTTGGTGGCCATGCCGACCGCGATGCCGCCCGAACCATTGGCCAGCAGGTTGGGGAACCGGCTGGGCAACACCGTAGGTTCCTGTACCCGGCCGTCGTAGTTCGGGATGAAATCGACTGTCTCCTCGTCGATTTCGCGCAGCATCTCCATGGCCAGCGGGGTCAGCCGGGCCTCCGTGTACCGCATCGCCGCCGGCGGGTCGTTGCCCGGTGAGCCGAAGTTACCCTGGCCGTCCACCAGCGGATAGCGCAACGACCACGGCTGGGCCATTCGCACCAGGGTGTCGTAGATCGAGGCGTCGCCGTGCGGGTGGTAGTTACCCATCGTCTCGGCGACCGACCGCGCCGACTTGGCGTGGCTGCGATCCGGTCGGAACCCGGAGTCGTACATCGCGTACAGCACTCGGCGGTGCACCGGTTTGAGGCCGTCGCGCACTTCCGGCAGCGCGCGGCCCACGATCACGCTCATCGCGTAATCGATGTAGCTGCGCTGCATCTCCTGTTGGATGTCGACCGGTTCTATCCGATCGACGGGTTCGTCCCCCGGTGGCAGCGTGGTGTCAGTCATCTATTCCTCGGTTAGCGGGCCCGATAAAATCAGCCGTCTTTAAACATCTAGGAAGCGAACGTCCTTGGCGTTGCGGGTGATAAAGCTGCGGCGGGCGTCGACGTCCTCGCCCATCAGGATGGAGAACAACTCGTCGGCCGCGGCGGCGTCGTCGAGGGTGACCTGACGCAGGACCCGCACCGACGGGTCCATCGTGGTCTCCCACAACTCCTTGGCGTCCATCTCACCCAGACCCTTGTAGCGCTGGATGCCGTCTTCCTTGTTGATCTTCTTGCCGGCCTTGAGCCCGGCCTCCAACAGGCCGTCGCGCTCACGGTCGGAGTAGGCGAATTCCGGATCCGACCGCTGCCACTTCAACTTGTACAGCGGCGGCTGCGCCAGGAACACGTGCCCGTTCTCGATCAGCGGCCGCATGAACCGGAACAACAACGTCAGCAGCAGCGTGGAGATGTGCTGGCCGTCGACGTCGGCGTCGGCCATCAGCACGATCTTGTGATAGCGCAGCTTGGTGATGTCGAACTCGTCGTGGATGCCGGTGCCCAACGCGGTGATGATGGCCTGGACTTCGGTGTTCTTCAGTACCCGGTCGATGCGCGCCTTCTCCACGTTGATGATCTTGCCGCGCAACGGAAGAATCGCCTGGAACATCGAGTCGCGGCCGCTTTTCGCCGAGCCGCCGGCGGAATCGCCTTCCACCACATACAGTTCGGACTTCCGCGGGTCGGTGGAACGGCAATCGGCCAGCTTGCCCGGCAGCCCGCCGAGATCGGTTGCGCTCTTGCGGCGCACCAACTCTCGCGCCTTGCGCGCCGCGATGCGGGCCTGCGCCGACGACACCGCCTTGTTCACAACGGTTTTCGCTTCGGTGGGGTTGGCTTCGAACCAGTGCGTGAGCTGCTCGTTGCACACCTTCTGCACGAACGACTTGACCTCGGTATTGCCCAGCTTCGTCTTGGTCTGACCTTCGAACTGCGGTTCGCTGACCTTCACCGATATGACCGCGGCCAGACCTTCTCGAATGTCGTCGCCGGTGAGGTTGGGGTCCTTGTCCTTCAGCAGCTTCTTGTCCTTGGCGTACTTGTTCACCACCGACGTCAACGCGCTGCGGAAACCCTCTTCGTGGGTACCGCCCTCGTGGGTGTTGATCGTGTTGGCGAACGTGTGCACCGACTCCGAATATCCGCCGTTCCACTGCATCGCGATCTCGACCTCGTGGCCGGTGCCCTTACCGTCGAAGTCGATGATGCTCTGCTGGATCGGGCTCTTGGTGCGGTTGATGTGCTTGACGAAATCGACCAGACCGCCGGGATAGTGAAAGGTCCGTTTCTTAACCTTATGCGGCGCAGCGGATTCGGCTGCCTTTTCCTGGGCGGACTTGGGTGCCTCGGCGGTATCGCTGACGACCTCGTCGACGATCTCGTCCTGCTCCACCCGCTCGTCGGTGAGGTTGATCGTCAAACCCTTGTTGAGGAACGCCATTTCCTGCAACCGGCGCGCGACGGTCTCGAAGTCGTATTCGGTGGTCTCGAAGATGTTCGGGTCCGCCCAGAACCGAACTGTGGTGCCGGTCTTCTTCGTTGCCGCGCCCTGCTTGAGGTTCTGCGGCACCGATTGATCGTAGGTCTGTGTCCACTCGTGCCCGTCGCGCTTGATCTCCACCTCGAGCCGACTGGACAAAGCATTGACGACCGACACACCCACACCATGCAGACCGCCGGAGACCGCGTAGGCCTCGCCGTCGAACTTGCCGCCGGCGTGCAATTGGGTCATCACCACGTCGACTGTCGGGATCCCCGAGGCGTGCATCGCCACCGGAATACCGCGGCCGTCGTCGGTCACCTCAACCCCGCCGTCTTCCAGCATCACCACGCTGACGGTGGCCGCGTAGCCGGCCATCGCCTCGTCCACGGCGTTGTCCACCACCTCCCAGACGAGGTGGTGCAAACCACGCTCACCCGTGGAGCCGATGTACATGCTCGGGCGTTTGCGGACAGCCTCGAGCCCTTCGAGGACGGTGATGGATTCGGCGCCGTATCCGGATTGGGGCTTCTTCTTCTGGGCAGCCACGGTCGGAATGCTCTCCTTGGGGTTGCATGCGAGCGGTCCAGTCACCGCAGCGGTCGTGTTACCTCACTCTACCGTGATCGGCTGACGGGACCGATTTTCTGGGCGCGTTTCTACCTATCTGATTGCGCCGTGTGCTTGACATCTCCATTCCGGTCGCGTCCGGACGTTTGCCACGGGGGTCCGTTTCATTCTGGCGGCTCTGAGACCGCCTCGGCTTAACACCTGTATGACGTCGTTTCGGCCCACCCGGTTCCCTACCCGTAAGTGTCGCGCGGACCTCTGCCGGCGATATGTCGTGGGCCTTTCCGCCACGACGGCGCCGCCGGGCCGGTGATTCTCAACGATGTCACCACACCGTTGCCAACCGCCGCCGCGATCTTAGCCAGCAACTGTCCCTGGATCATCCGTAACTGGGTCGCCCAGGCGGTCGATTCGGCCGTCACGGCGAGCACTCCGTCGTTCAGCGCGGTCGGGGTGGCGTGCTCGGCGATCTGCTCGCCGACGACCGACGACCACTGGCCCAGCACCGTGCCCTCGGCGACGCGGGGGGACCAGCCGCGTTTCTTCGCCAAGTCACGGGCCAGCCTGCCCAGCGGTTGCGGATCGCGAACGTCGGGCCCCGGACCGGACCAGCTGCGCCGCTGTCCCGCCACGCGTCGCGGAGCCGGCGCCGCGGTGCGGCCGCGTCCGGAATCCTTGCCCTGCGCCCGCGCTGCGGCGCGGGCCTCGTCAAGGGTCCGTCGCACCAAGTCCAGAGCGGAATCCAGGGGATCACGTCGTTCTTCGGGATGCTCGGTCACGATTGCACCACCGAGATCCGCCCGGAGTCACCGTCGCGTAAATCGATGGTCACCCGCCTAGCATCCCAACCCGACGGAATGTCCTCCAGCACCGCCGCCGTGACCAAGACCTGCTCCGCCACTTCGGCTACCGCGCCGAGCGCGAGGCGACGCGCCGTATCCAGCTCGGCGAAAACATCGTCGAGCAACAACACCGGTTCGCCACCGTCGGAACGCAACAACTCGTACGCCGCCAACCGCAACGCCACCGCGAACGACCACGATTCCCCGTGGCTGGCAAAACCTTTGGCGGGCTGATTACCTAGCCGCAACTCCAAATCGTCGCGGTGCGGCCCAACCAGGCACATACCGCGCTCCAATTCAGCCGACCGCCGGGCCGACAGTCCGGCCAACAGCGCTGCCTCCAAAAACTCTCGGTCGGCCGCCGGCTCGGCGCCGATATCCAGACTGGCGCGGTAAGCGATCGAGGCGGACCTGGATCCCGGCGCCAGCAGCTGATAGGCCTTCTCCACCTGCGGGGCCAACTGGTCGACCAGCGCGATGCGCGCAGCCATCAATTCGGCGCCGTGCTCGGCCAACCGACTGTCCCAGACATCCAGCGTGTCCAGCGCACTGTGATCGCCGCGATGGCGGGCACCCGACAAGGATTTCAACAACGCCGTACGTTGCCGCAAAACCTTGTCGTAGTCGGCGCGCACCGCCGCGATCGCCGGCCGGCGCTGCATCGCCAGATCGTCCATATACTGCCGACGTTCCGCGGGGTCGCCACGCACCAAGACCAGGTCTTCGGGAGCAAACAACACCGCGCGCAATACCCCGATCACCTCGCGGGTGCTGCGCACCGGCGAGCGGTTCAGCCGGGCCTTGTTCGCCCGGCCGGCGGCGATCTCGAGATCCACCGCACATTCCCGGCCCTCGTTGACGACGATCGTGGAAATCACCGCCCGCGTCGTGCCGTCCCGGATCAACGGCACGTCAGTGCCTACCCGATGCGAACCTAGAGTGGCCGAATACCACAGTGCCTCAATCAAATTCGTCTTTCCGAAACCGTTCGGACCGACGAACACCGTCCGGCCTGGATACAGTTCGAGGTCGGCGTGCGCCCAGGACCGGAAGTCACGCAGTCCCAAATGCCGGACGTACACCTAACCCGGCAACCGAACCGGCATCAACAGATAGACGTATTCCGTTGGCAGAGCGGCGAACGGGCCGTCGCCGGTCGGGTGGTCGCCCTCGGAAGCCGGGCGCAGCAAAGCGGGTTTGCCCGGAGTGGTAAAGCCGAATGACACGTGCTCGGAATGCACCGAGCCGAGACCGTCGGTCAGATACATCGGATTGAACGCAATCGTCAACGGCTCGCCGGCAAAGTCCACCGC
Organism: Mycobacterium sp.; assembly: GCF_035499775.1. Lineage (GTDB taxonomy): Bacteria > Actinomycetota > Actinomycetes > Mycobacteriales > Mycobacteriaceae > Mycobacterium. The sequence continues at coordinate 14,391 of NZ_DATJYB010000141.1, forward strand.
AAGGTCTTCTTCGGCGCGGCCTACATCGTCGGCGCCCGCCGAAAGCCGCAGCATGCCGTCACCGAATTCCATGCGCACCTGCGCACCGCGATCCGCCACCAACGCAACCAACTTGATCGCTTCGGTCAGCTCGGCCACGTTGATGGTGGCCACCGCGGTGTGCTCGGCCGGCAACAACTGCCGGAACTTCGGGAATTCCGTGTCGAGCAGCCGGGTGGTGCTGCGCTTGCCGTTACCGCTGATGCCGAGCAGTCCGTCCTTCCCGACCCCCATCCCGGCCCCCAACGACAGGCGAACGTCAGAACCGTCGGTGCCCGCCTTGGCGACTTCGGCCAGTGTCTTGGCCGGCACCAGCACCGAAGCCTCGGTGTTGGACGACAACACCGACCAGGTGAGCTCACGAACCGCCAAACGGAACCGGTCGGTGGCGGCCAAAACCACCGTGTCACCGGAAATCTCGACCCGGATGCCGGTCAGCATCGGCAACGTGTCATCCCGGCCGGCCGCGATGGCGACCTGGCTGATCGCCTCCGCGAACAGATCCGCCGGCAAGGTCCCGGTTTCTTCGGGCAGCGTCGGCAGCGTGGGGTAATCCTCAACCGCCATCGTCGGCAACGAGAATCTGGCGTTTCCGCAGGTCAAAGCCAGCCGATTGCCGTCCACGTAACAATCGACGGGCTTGTCCGGCAACGCCCGGGTGATGTCCGACAGCAACCGCCCGGACACCAAAACGCTTCCAGGAGAAGCGATTTCAGCGGCCACCTGGGCCTCGGCGGAAACCTCGTAATCGAATCCGGAGATCGTCAAGCCTTCGTCAGACCCGGTCAGCAGCACTCCGGAAAGCACCGGCACCGCGGGCCGGCTGGGCAGATTCTTTGCCACCCACGACACGGCCTCGGCGAAGGACTCTCGAACCAAGCGGAACTTCAAGTCGGTGAGGCTGGCTTTTGTCGTCGCCGCGTCCATAGCGTCCCTTCACCTACCAATGAGTTCGAGTCGAGTGTCGCCAGCCGCCCCGCAACGGCAGTCGAACCACAACCGTAGAGCTTCCGGCGTCAACTTGAAAGCTAATCGGCAAGGCCGACAAGAGGGCGTCCGAGCCGTTCGTGAGACCTGCTCAGCTGCGCGTCCCCAAGCCTGTTCTTCAAAGAAGAGATGACGAAGAGATCTCAGTACTAGTAATAACCGGTGTGCATGCTGTGGACATCGGGTCTTGGCGCTGCTAGGGGAGTGGCGCGGTTGTGGATGAACGCCGCGCCGGCTGTGTGGTTCGTGTTGGGCCGGTGGGGATCGCGTTCGGATGTGCACGGGCGTGCCAATGCTGCAGTGATGTTTGGGCCGCTTGTGCACAGCGCTGTGCACAACACCTGGGCTGTGGCTGGTGTGACGGACGTGCGAGAAGTTTTTTGAAAAAAATGCGCAGGATCAGCGCTTGGAGCGCTGACGGATCCGCGTGGTGAGTTCCTTGACGTGATCGAACACTTCGCGTCGTTCGGCCATCTCGGACAGGATCTTGCGTTGGGCGTACATGACCGTGGTGTGGTCGCGGCCGAACGCCTGGCCGATCTTCGGTAGCGACAGGTCAGTGAGCTCGCGGCACAGGTACATCGCGATCTGACGGGACTGAGCCAACGCCCGGGTCTTACCGGGCCCGCGTAGTTCTTCGACCGTGGTGTCGAAGTATTCGGCAGTGGCGGCCATGATGGTGGCCGCGCTGATCTGCATGGTGCTGGCGTCGGCGATCAGGTCGCGAAGCACAATTTCGGCCAACGCTCTGTCGATCGGAGTTTTGTTCAGCGAGGCGAATGCGGTGACCCGGATCAGGGCGCCCTCGAGTTCGCGGATGTTGCGTTCGATGCTGCTGGCGATGAGCTCGAGCACGTCGTCGGGCACGGCGAGCCGTTCCATCTGTGCTTTCTTGCGCAGGATGGCGATGCGCGTTTCCAGCTCCGGAGGCTGCACGTCGGTGATCAGCCCCCACTCGAACCGGGTCCTCAGCCGGTCTTCGAGGGTGGCCAGCTGCTTGGGTGGGCGGTCCGACGAGATGACGATCTGCTTGTTCGCGTTGTGCAGCGTGTTGAAGGTGTGGAAGAACTCTTCCTGAATACCTTCCTTGCCTTCGATGAACTGGATGTCGTCGACGAGTAGTACGTCGACGTCGCGGTAGCTGCGTTTGAACGCGACCTTGCGGTCGTCGCGCAGCGAGTTGATGAAGTCGTTGGTGAATTCCTCGGTGGAGACGTACTTGACGCGCATGCCGGGGAAGAGCCGCTGTGCGTAGTTGCCGGCCGCATGCAGCAGGTGCGTCTTGCCCAGACCGGACTCGCCCCAGATGAACAGCGGGTTGTAGGCGCGGGCCGGTGCCTCGGCGATCGCCAGAGCCGCGGCATGAGCGAACCGGTTGGAGGCGCCGATCACGAACGTGTCGAAGGTGTAGCGGCGGTTGAGGCTGGTGCCGCTGCCGTTGGGTGATTCGGTGGGACGTTTGGTGAAGTAGGTCGGCCAGCTTTGGTGAGCACTGCCGAGGGTCTCTCCGCTTTCGTAGCCTTCGTCGTTGTAGGCGTCGACGTCGGGTTCCTCGGCTTGCGAGAGGGTGTCAGCCGAAGTGAGCGCGGTGTCGGCGTCGTTGTCGGGGGCCGGTGCGATGCGCACGCCGAGCTGGATCTGCTGTCCGAGCCGTCGGCTCAGCGCGTCGGTGATCGGCGTGCGCAGATGGCGTTCGATCTCGTTTTGCACGAAACTGCTGGGCACCGATAAAAGAGCAAACCCCTCGACGATGGTGAGCGGCTGGACGAGGTTGAGCCAGGCTCTTTGCTGGGGTGTCAGCGGTGTGAGAAGAGTGGTGCCGTTGGTGGTGGTGCCGTCCGGATCGAACTCACCGTTGAGCTCGGAAACGACCGCGTTCCACACCTTCGTGAAACCCGAACCGGGATCATCGGTCAACGACGCATCTCCCTGGTTCTCGCAAATTTCAGGTCGAGTACAACCCGCTGTCGGTGACCGGAGCAACTCTCCACATACTTATCCACAGCTGTGGACAGGACGATCATAAACTAGCCGCTGCCTGGCGGCGACGGCTCGCGAACCCCGTTCTGGAGACGACCCGGGGAGGTCGTCCAGGCGCCCGTCGATCCTGCCATCCTTGCTTCGTTGCCGACCGCCGCTCCAGTCCGAGGACGAAGCTAACAGTTTTCTGTTCGGCTGCCAACAGTTATGCGCCATTACGACCGGGTTCATCTGTATCGTGCGAGATCGCGCGTGGGTTGCCTTCGCCGACAATGAATGTCTGCAAATATCCGAACGAGTCGTCGGTGAGGGGTCCGTATGGGGGAGGCCAGGTTTGACCCGGCGAAGGCGCGTCAGTACCCTCAAAAAGTCGCCCGAAAGTCGGCGATACGGCTGCGACCCGAACTGACGCCAAAATGACAGCCTTGGGGACTGCGCCGGCCAGTAGCAAGACAAGCACCGGACCCACCCGCGGAGCAACTTAGTTGCGAAGCATGTGCGGCCGGATGGCTCGAAAACTCGGGCCGGATACAACGAGGAGAACCCGTGGCCAAGGGCAAGCGGACCTTCCAGCCCAACAACCGGCGCCGAGCCCGCGTGCACGGTTTTCGTCTGCGCATGCGCACCCGCGCCGGGCGTTCGATCGTGTCCGGCCGGCGCCGCAAGGGCCGGCGCGTTCTGTCTGCCTGATCGCAGCTCCGAGTTGTTGCGCGGTGCTCCCCGCACGTAACCGCATGAGGCGGTCAACCGAGTTCGACCAGACGGTGAAGTACGGGATGCGCACCGTGCAGCCCGACGTCATCGTCCATGTCCGGCGCGGCAACGGACCTGATGCGGGCCAGGGTCCCCGCGTCGGGCTGATTATCGCCAAGCCGGTCGGCTCGGCTGTGGAGCGGCATCGGGTAGCGCGTCGGTTGCGACACGTCGCCCGAACGATGCTGGGAGATCTCCATGAATCCGATCAGGTGGTGATCCGCGCGTTGCCGAGCAGTCGGCACGTGTCCTCGGCCTGGTTGGAGCAGCAGCTGCGAGCCGGGTTGCGGCGCGCTTTCGATCTGGCGGGAACGGCCCGATGATTGGCGTGGCGAGGGCCGGGAAGACCGTTGCGCGCGGCCTGATCTACGTTATCCAGCTCTACCGACACATGCTGTCGCCATTGCGACCGGCGACCTGTCGGTTTGTTCCGACCTGTAGTCAGTACGCCGTCGACGCGCTGACTGAGTACGGCTTGATTCGGGGGAGCTGGCTGACCGCAGCCAGACTCGCCAAGTGCGGACCGTGGCATCGGGGAGGATGGGACCCAATACCGGAGCGCGGGTCGGAGCGGCACGAATGCAGTGCGGACCAGGTGGACCTCAGGAGTGATCCTTTTGCCGTTTGATTTTTTCAGTCTCGACTTCGTCTACTACCCCGTATCGGCGATCATGTGGGTCTGGTACAAGCTTTTCGCCGCCGTGCCGGGACTGGGCCCGTCGAACTTTTTCACGTGGGCGCTGTCGGTGATGTTCCTGGTGTTCACGCTGCGGGCGATCTTGTACCAACCGTTCGTCAAGCAGATCCGCACCACGCGTCAGATGCAGGAACTGCAACCTCAGATCAAGGCGCTGCAAAAGAAGTACGGCAAGGATCGTCAGCGCATGGCGCTGGAGATGCAGAAGCTGCAGCGCGAACACGGGTTCAACCCCATCCTGGGGTGTCTGCCGATGCTGGCGCAGATCCCGGTGTTCCTGGGTCTCTACCACGTGTTGCGGTCGTTCAACCGGACTCAGAGCGGATTCGGGATGCGGGCCATGTCGGTGGACGCCAACCGCGCCACGCCGAACTACATCTTCAGCGCGAAGGACGTCGGGCATTTCCTGGACGCCAACCTATTCGGTGCGCCGATCGGCGCCAGCATGACGCAGCGCGGCGGGCTGGAGGCGTTCACCGACCACGGCGCGTTCTCCCGGCCCGCGGTGATCGCCGTCGGCGTGCCGGTGATGATCCTGGCCGGGATTGCGACCTACTTCAACAGTCGCGCGTCGGTGGCACGGCAGAGCCCGGAGGCGGCGGCGAACCCGCAGACCGCGATGATGAACAAACTCGCGTTGTACGTGTTTCCGCTCGGCGTTGTGGTCGGCGGCCCGTTCCTGCCGATCGCGATCATCCTGTACTGGTTCTCGAACAACATCTGGACATTCGGCCAGCAGCACTACGTGTTCGGCAAGATCGAGAAAGAGGAAGAGGCGAAGAAGCTGGAGGCGCAGGAGCGCCGAGCGGCCAATGCACCGCCACCGGGCGCCAAGCCGAATCGACAGCGAAAGGCGCAAGCCCCGGCGAGCGAGATCACGGCCAGTGAGGGCACCGAAATCAGTGACGCCGAGGACACCGCGGTCGACGGAAAGCCGATGGGCACGACTCCGGAAAAGACGACTGGAACCGGAGCTGCGGGGGACGCCGCACCGCGCCCGGGAGCGAGACCGCGTCCAGGCGCACGGCCCAAGAAACGAAAGCGTTGAACCGGACAGCACGAACCGGTGGGATGAGGGAGGAACAGACATGACAGACGCCGAAACGACCGAACGCAGCGACGAGTTGACGGACGAGGAGAACGGCACGGACACCACACCCG
>NZ_DATJYB010000142.1:0-2950 GCF_035499775.1 Mycobacterium sp.
GGGTGTTGTTGAACACCCGGAACATGCGGTCGAGCCGTACATCGATGCTCGACGGCTGCACCAGGGTGTCGTCGAACGGGTCGATACCCAATCGGCCGGCGGTGATTTCAGCCCTGAGGTCACGATCGGAGAGCAGCACCCGACGAGCCTATCGCTCGGCGGCGGGTTCCCCGGGCTCAGCGTAAGTACTCTTCGTGACCCGTGGGGTAGCCGCCGCCGGTGGTGGTGACGTGGACGTGGTCGTAGTGGCCCAGGCGGCTGGGTTGCGAGCCACCGGGCGTGTAGTAGACGCCGCGCCAGATCGCGTCCTGCATCCCGAATCGGTTGGCGTTCGCCAGCACATACGCGACGATCCGGTTCCCCAGGTCGATGCCGGCGGCGCTCTCCGGGTTGGGAATCATCACGTCGAGGGCCAAGCCATTGGGATGCCAGGGCAGCGGATCCGGTCGGCAGCCGCCGATTTCGTGAATCTCGGGGAATTCCGCGCTGATTGCGCGCGCCGCCAGGATGGTCCTTACTTGTAGGCCTCGTTCCGAGGCGACCCCAGCGGGCAAGAATCGCGATCCGACTCGCAATCGCGACGCCGCGGTTAATTCGCCGTCTGGGACACCCATTCCTTGCGTGCCGCCGGACAAATTCCGCGGGGTTGCCTCGGCTCCCACGATCTGCACGCCGCTCGGCGCATTCAGGGCGGCGGCAGCCGGCTTGACGGGGCCGTTGGCAGGGGCGAAGTAGACGGCTGCGGCCGTGGCGAACGACACCGCGGCAGGGGCGAGGGCGACAGCCAGGACCACCGAACGATTGCGTGGTTTTCGGTGAGTTCGGGGTTTCCCGGGTAATACGTGCCTGCCCACCTAGAGCACCATACGAGATAACTGCCAGATAACGAAACGATAAATATGCGAATCTTAGAATTGATTGAAGGTCACTAGTCGTCGTTAGCGTCTAATCGGATCGCTTAATTGCGCCGTCGCGCGTGGGCGACACCCGACGAGGCCTGCCCGTGAGCCCGACGCTGGATGCTAGCCTTCTGGGGCAACCGCGCCGATGTAGTTCAATGGCAGAACATCAGCTTCCCAAGCTGAATACGCGGGTTCGATTCCCGTCATCGGCTCCACGAAAGTCCAGCTCAGACGGCCCGAATTCCGCTCATGGCCAGGGCGGTGGTCCCGTAACGGTCCCGTAGGCCTAACCGGGGATAAAGCTACGCCAGCACGCACAAAGTCTGGTACAAACCACCGCTGAGCATCACAGGTGTGCCTTCAAATGGTTCACCAAACCCTGAATGAACGTCTCCATCGACGGCGCCTTCCGCGCGTAGCCGTCTGCGGCGTGGTACATCCGCGGGACAGTGATCAGCTCACACGGCACACCGCATGCACGTAGCTTCTCCGCGTACGCCACGTCCTCGCCGTAGTAGAGGTCCAACTCGCCGACGCCGATCCACGCGGGCGGAAGGCCGAACAGGTCATCGCGTCGCGCAGGCGCTGCGTAAGCCGGCGCATCGGACATCCGCGGTTCCCGGCCGAGGTACGCGGTCCATGCAAACCGGTTCGATTCGGGAGTCCAGACAATCCGGCCGCGGCCCTCGGCATCGCCGTTCAGAACCGTGCGGTCGTCGAGCATCGGGTAAACAAGCCCTTGGGCACGCAGAGCGATTCCCTCGTCGTGGCTGCGCTGCGCGACCGCCGCCGCCAGTCCGCCGCCTGCGCTCAGCCCCGTGACGGCGATGCGATCGGCATCTATCCCCAACTCGTCGGCGTGCTCGCGCATCCAAGCCAGGGTGGTCATACAGTCGTCAAGCGCTGCGGGGAAAGGGTTTTCGGGGGCGAGCCGGTAGTCCGGAGCCACGACAACCGCGCCCAGATCCCTCGCGAGCCGCCCATGATTCATCTGCTCGAGCTGCGGAGATCCAACGATCATGCCGCCGCCGTGCAGCGACAGCACCGCGGGCCGTTTGGTCCGATGCCCGTCGGGCGTCGTGACGAGGACCCGTATTCCAGGGTCGCCGATCGTTCGCGTGGCGACATTGACGCCACTGCCGGGCGATGACTTGACTCGGTATACGGCGCGGAGGACCGACAGCGTCTTGTCCGAGTGGGTGACCGTCACAAACGGCAGCGCCGGGCTGCGCAGCTCGGGCTCCACATGGGCGAGCGCGTCGCGCATCGCGAGATACCGACGGGCGGCCAGCGCGGCGACCCCGACAGCGGCGAGCGCCGCGATCTTCTTCATGGTCGGTGAATGTAGTCGCTCAGGGGTGGGGGACTACCAGAACCTTTGAGCGGTCTTTCCTCCTCACCTCCACCCCGCGTCACCTCTGTTGCAAACGGTGGGCGTGTGTCCCACCACCGTCCACAGGCGAGGTAGACCGTCTTCGTTCTGTGGAATTGCGAACCGAGCGCGCGCGCTACCGTACCGAAATGGATGAGAAGGTTCCCCGGTTCGATTTTGATGCGCTGTACCGCGGTCAGAGTCCGGCCCCAGGCATACCGGCCATGGCATCGCCGCCATGGGATACCAGGGCTCCCGACGACTTCGTCATCGGCTGGCACGAGGCAGGGCTGATCCGCGGTGACGTCCTTGACGTCGGCTGCGGTCTTGGCGACAACGCGATCTATCTGGTCCAGCAGGGCCATGACGTCACCGGCCTGGACATTTCGCCCGCTGCGTTGAGCACCGCACGACAGCGGGCCGAGGATGCCGGTGTCGACCTGAAGTTCGTCGTGGGCGACGCCACCGAGCTCGGAGGTTACTCCGAGGCGTTCGACACTGTGATCGACTGCGGTATGTATCACTGTCTCGATGACAACGCCATGCGCGGTTACCTTTTGGCGCTGCATCGCGCCACCCGCTCCGGCGCGCGGCTGCTGCTGGGTTGCTTTTCTGATGACACCACCGTCAAGGTCAAGTGGCCACGGTCGCTGTCCGAGCGATCGCTGCGCGACGG
>NZ_DATJYB010000143.1:0-33552 GCF_035499775.1 Mycobacterium sp.
GTGGTGGCAGGTACAGGATTCGAACCTGTGAAGCTTTCGCGACGGATTTACAGTCCGCTCCCATTGGCCGCTCGGGCAACCTGCCGCCTAGCAGGTTACAACGAGCGGGTAGACAGAGCACAAACGGATATCCCGGAGGAAGGGGCGGATCGCATGGCGGATTCATCGTTCGACGTCGTCAGCAAGATCGACCGCCAGGAGGTCGACAACGCACTCAACCAGGCCGCTAAGGAGCTGGCGACGCGCTTTGACTTCCGCGGCACCGAAACCAAGATCGCGTGGAAGGGCGACGACGCCATCGAGCTCACGTCGTCCACCGAAGAGCGTGTCAAGGCCGCCGTCGACGTCTTCAAGGAGAAGCTGATTCGCCGGGACATCTCGCTGAAGGCGTTCGACGCCGGCGAGCCGCAGGCCTCCGGCAAGACCTACAGGGTCACCGGGACCCTCAAGCAGGGCATCAGCAGCGAGAACGCGAAGAAGATCACCAAGCTCATCCGCGACGACGGACCCAAGACGGTCAAGACGCAGATCCAGGGCGACGAGGTCCGCGTGACCAGCAAAAAGCGCGACGACCTGCAGGCCGTCATCGCGATGCTGAAGAAGGCCGACCTGGACGTCGCGCTGCAGTTCGTGAACTACCGCTAGGGGTCGCGACCCGCGTCGAGCGTGCGGCTGGACGCACGTTCGGCGCCCAGCGTGCGGCTGGCCGCACGCTCGATGTGGCCCGACCAACCGGTGGGTGCCTACCCTGGGGAGAATCCCAAAAATCAAGCGAGGTTCGTCGATGACCGTGACCAACCAAGAAGCCGCCGAGCACAATCCGGCCGAAACCGACTATCTCGACGTCGTGATCGTCGGCGCGGGCATCTCAGGCATCGGCGCGGCCTACCGGATCACCGAGCGCAACCCGCACCTGAGCTACGCCATTCTGGAGCGGCGCGGTCGGATCGGCGGCACCTGGGACCTGTTCCGGTACCCCGGCGTGCGCTCCGACAGCAGCATCTTCACGCTGTCCTTCCCGTACGAGCCCTGGTCCGGTAGGGAGAGCGTCGCCGACGGCGACCACATCCGCGAGTACCTCGTCGACACCGCACGCAAGTACGGCATCGACCGCCACATCCGGTTCGACAACTACGTCCGCTCGGCGGACTGGGACTCGGCCACCGACACCTGGACGGTGACCGTCGAGGAAAACGGCACCCCCAAGCGCTACCGCACCCGGTTCCTGTTCTTCGGCAGCGGCTACTACAACTACGACGAGGGCTACACCCCTGACTTCCCCGGCCTCGAGCGGTTCGGCGGCACCGTCGTACATCCACAGCACTGGCCGCAGGACCTGGACTACACCGGCAAGAACATCGTGGTGATCGGCAGCGGGGCCACCGCGATCACGCTGATCCCGTCGCTGACAGACCGGGCCGAAAAGGTGACCATGCTGCAGCGCTCGCCGACCTACATCTTGTCGGCGTCCAAGTTCAGCAGGTTGACTCCTGTCCTTCGCAAAGTGGTGCCGCGGAGGGTATCCCACTTGGCCATGCGGTTGTACTACGCACTGACCGAGGCAGTGATCTGGATCTTGTCCCGCAAGACACCGGGGTTCGTGAAGTGGCAGCTGCGCCGGGTGGCAGTCAACAATCTGCCCGACGGCTACGACGTCGACACACACTTCAAACCGCGGTACAACCCGTGGGACCAGCGGATGTGCCTGGTTCCCGACGCCGACCTGTACGCCGCGATCGCCGAAGGCCGCGCGGCAATGGTCACCGACCGCATCGACCATTTCGACGCCACCGGTATCGCGCTCGAGTCCGGCGAACACCTCGAGGCCGACATCATCGTCACCGCCACCGGACTGCAACTGCAGGCGCTCGGCGGCGTCACGATCAGCCTGGACGGCACGCAGGTCAATCCCTGCGACCGCTTCGTCTACAAGGCGCACATGCTCGACGACGTGCCCAACCTGTTCTGGTGCGTGGGCTACACCAACGCATCCTGGACACTGCGCGCCGACATCACCGCCCGGGCCACGGCAAAGCTGCTGGCGCACATGGCGTCTCACGGCTACACCCACGCCTATCCACACCTCGGCGACGATTCCATGATGGAAAAGCCGTCCTGGGACATTCAGGCCAACTACGTGAAACGGTCGCTGCACGCGCTGCCCAAGTCGGGCACCAAACGGCCGTGGAACGTGCGACAGAACTACTTCGCCGACGCCATCGACTACCGGTTCGATCGCATCGAGGAGGCAATGGTATTCGGCCGCGTTCGCGACCGGGCGCATGCAGCGGGGTAAGCCGGATTCCCTGTCAAGCGGATTCGCCGACGAGAACCTTGTGCCCGCAGTTCGGGCAAAACCGCTCCGCGGGATGGTGTTCCGCCCCGCAGTTCGCACAGAAATGCGGTTCGGTGGCCGCCTGTGGCACCGCCTGCAACCGGACGCGTTCGACGGTGGCTTTCGCCGCTGAGGACTCCTTGTCGCCAACCGCCCCCATCGCATCGGCGACGGTCGCCCCGGGGGAGGAAGGCTGCATCCTCAGCACCAACAAGGTGAAACCCGCAGCGACGGCAATAACGAGAATGATGCCGCCCGCGAGGTACCAAATCAGTCCGGTGCGGCCGAAAGTGCTTGCATCGCCGTATTGTTGCCGCAGGTTGACCGCGCTTGTCCGCAGATCGGCCAGCCCTGGATAGTCGGGTGACATCGCCAACGTCCGGTCGAACTCGACGATCGCGTCGCTGTAGTGGCCGGAGTAATACTGGCGCAGCCCCTTGCGGTAGGACACGTCGGCGGGTCCGAGCGTCGCCTTGATGCCCTTGGCTGCCAGCAGCACGGCCAGGCCATCCGCGGGTGCGATGAAGTTGAACGCCTGCGGTTCGCCGGTGGGGCCGAAGCTGTTCACGCCGATCACTTTGCCGTCGAGCGCGATGGTGGGGCCGCCGCTCATGCCGTCTGAGACCGGGGCGTCGATTTCATACTCGGGAACAGACTTCCTGGTCGACTTCTTGCTGACCGTGCCGCTCTTGTTCGTCGGGTCCAGCGTCGGATCGGTGACCAGTCCGGTGGACTGCGGGAACCCGACCGCGAGAATCGGTGTCCCGATGGCGACTTCGGCGTCGGTGGCGAGTAGCGACGACGGCATATTGTGCTTTTCCACTTTCAGCAGGGCCACGTCGCCCTTATCGGTGGGCCGGAAATCCACGACAGTCGCGAGCATCTTGGCGGCTAGCTTCGTTCCGGTGCCGTACATCACCATCAGGTTGACTGCCGGGCTGTGGTCGGGAGTGTCGCCTTCCACCCGTGCGTTCTGCTTGAGCCACGCCAATGCAGCCGCGGGGTCGCGGGACTCCGGCGCGTCCGGAAACTGAGCCCGATATTCGGGTGCCGCGGTATTGAGTAGCTGCTCCTTTGCGCTCGCGGGATCGGCGCAGTGACCCGCCGTCGCCACCCAACCGTCGGGATGGACGACGAAACCGGTGCAGCTCCAGACGGCAGAGAACGGAAGGTTCAAGCCCTCACCGAATTGGGACAGGATCTGACCGCCGGGCAATCGAACTTGGCCGGATGCCTGGGCCACCACGAACATCACGGCCGGCCGGATGGTGGCCGCCGCCTCCTGCGCAGGGTTGGCGCCCGGGCGACCGCCGTCAGCCAACGCGGTGCCCGGCGACGCGGTCAACAACGTCAGAGTGACCGACGCGACCATCAAAAACGCCTGGCGAAACCCCGATAGGGACGTCTTCCCCCGCGGGCTCGCTCGTCGGACCATGATTTCCTCTCTTGCACACAGCACCTTCAACCTTCCGGCAACATGGCGGGCTGGTGTAGGGACAGAAGTCCCATATTCGGAGGTAACTTGGTTGCGATGTCAGCGGCTATCGCCCGCGGTTTGTGAACACCTTCCTAAACCGCGAGCATCGGCAATACGCTGATCTACATGGCAGCTGAGAAGCGCGAACCCAAAGTCGTTGTCCTTGGTGGTGGTTCCTGGGGAACCACGGTGGCGTCGATCTGCGCCCGCCGCGGACCGACGCTGCAGTGGGTGCGCTCCCAGGCGACGGCCAAGGACATCAACGAAAACCACCGCAACTCCCGGTACCTCGGCAATGACGTCATCCTGAGCGACACCCTGCGCGCCACCACCGACTTCGCCGAGGCCGCCAATTGCGCCGACGTCGTGGTGATGGGCGTGCCCTCGCACGGATTCCGCGGCGTGCTCACCGAGCTGAGCAAGGAACTGCGGCCCTGGGTGCCGGTGGTCTCACTGGTCAAGGGGCTCGAGCAGGGCACCAACATGCGGATGTCGCAGATCATCGAGGAGGTGCTGCCCGGACATCCGGCGGGCATCCTGGCCGGGCCGAACATCGCCCGCGAGGTGGCCGAGGGCTACGCCGCCGCGGCGGTGCTGGCGATGCCCGACCAGCATCTGTCCACCCGGTTGTCGACGCTGTTCCGCACCCGGCGCTTCCGCGTGTACACCACCGACGACGTCGTCGGGGTCGAGATGGCCGGGGCGCTCAAGAACGTCTTCGCCATCTCGGTCGGGATGGGTTACTCGATGGGCATCGGCGAGAACACGCGCGCACTGATCATCGCCCGCGCACTGCGCGAGATGACGAAGCTGGGCGTAGCGACCGGCGGTAAGTCAGAGACGTTCCCCGGACTGGCCGGCCTGGGCGACCTCATCGTCACCTGCACCAGCCAGCGCAGCCGCAACCGCCACGTCGGCGAGCAACTCGGCGCGGGCAAGCCGATCGACGAGATCATCGCATCGATGAACCAGGTCGCCGAGGGCGTCAAAGCCGCCAGCGTGATCATGGAATTCGCCGACGAGTTCGGGCTGAACATGCCGATCGCCCGCGAGGTGGACGCGGTGATCAACCACGGCTCGACCGTCGAGCAAGCCTACGAGGGGTTGATCGCCGAAGTCCCCGGCCACGAGGTGCACGGCCCTGGGTTCTAAGGCTGTGTGCCGCCTGGCTGAACGCAAGAATTCCGCAAGCGGCGGCGAGCATCCTGTTTGTGGCGGCCAAAAAACAGCAGAAAACACAACAGGAATACCACCGACTCCCTGAAACGCGTTGCGCGCGTTTGGCGATGGCGAATAGTCGTGAATGGGCGGCGGCTTGGTAGCCGTCCCGGCTCCGTTCGCCGGAAAGAAACCCGAAATGAGAATCACAACATCAATGGCGGTGGCCGGACTGGTAGCCGGCGCGCTGCTGACGGCCAGTCCCGCGCAGGCCGAGGTCACCGCGCAACCGGCGTCAAGCCACTTCTATCCGCTGCGGCCGACCCTCAGCCTGAGCCCGCAATCCGACGCCGAGGAGATACGGAGCGAGATCGGCGACCTGGACGCATCCTGGAACAACCTCTCCCCGCAGGAGCGAAATCAGCGGCTAAAGCACATACAGGATCTCCTGACCAATCTGGATTTCTCGACGCGCAATATGCCCAAAGATCAAAAGGCGGGGGTCGATCTGATCCTGTTGCCATCACTCGCCAACCTGGCGAGCCTGACCGCGAAGGCCCAGGGCCCTGGTCAGCCGTGCTACTTCCCGGCCTGCTTGCCCGGGCTGTAGTCGGGGGCTGCTAACCGCGCGCCATCGCCTCCAGGCGGCGGATGCGGTCCTCGATCGGCGGGTGGGTCGCGAACATCGATCCCAGACGCTCGCCCGCGCGGAACGGGTTGGCGATCATCAGGTGCGCCTGGCTGGCCAGCTGCGGCTCGGGCGGCAACGGGGCCAGCTGCACGCCGCCGGAGATCTTGCGCAGCGCCGACGCCAATGCAAGCGGATCGCCCGTCAGCACCGCGCCCGACTCGTCGGCCTGGTACTCCCGGGATCGTGACACCGCCAGCCGTACTATCGTCGCCGCAATCGGGCCCAGCAACGAAATCAACAGCAGCGCAAAGGGACTGGCCTCCTCCTCGCGGTCGCTGCCCATGAAGCCGAGGAACACGGCCATGTTGGCCAGCGCGGTGATCACCCCGGCCAGCGCTCCGGCCACACACGAGATGAGGATGTCGCGGTTGTAGACGTGCGACAACTCGTGGCCCAGCACGGCGCGCAACTCATGCTCGTCGAGAATCTGCAGGATGCCTGTGGTGCAGCACACCGCGGCGTTGCGCGGGTTGCGGCCGGTGGCGAACGCGTTTGGCGCATTCGTGTCGCTGATGTACAACCTCGGCATCGGCTGGCGCGCTGTGGTGGCCAGCTCGCGCACGATGCGGTACATGACCGGTTGCTGCAGCTCGGAGACCGGCTGCGCGTGCATCGCCCGCAACGCCAGCTTGTCGCTGTTGAAGTAGACGTAGACGTTCATGCCGACGGCGAACAGCACCGCCAGCCACATCATCGTCGGGCCGAACAACCGGCCGACGAACACGATCATCGCGGACATACCGGCCAACAGGACGAAGGTCTTCAGCCCGTTGGCATGGCGATGCCAGGTCATCGGTGTGTCCTCCTACGAACACCTGGGGTTTTTCGCATTACAGCTAGTCCAACGCCCGGGATGACCGTTGAGGTTCCGCAATCCGCGGCTGCCTAGCCGTGTCGGCTGACCGTGTACTCCACCAGCGCCTCCAGCGCATGCCGGCCGGGGACGTCGGGCAACAAGGCCAGCTCATGGCGCGCTCGGGCCGCATACTCGGCCAGCACGTCTTTGGCCTTGGCCATCCCTGGCGACGCCCGCAGCAGCGTCAGCGCCTCGAGCACCTCGGCGTCGTCGTCGACCGGGCCGGCCAGCAGCGAGCGCAGCCGCTCGCCGTCGGGGCCCGTTTCGGCCAGCGCATACAGCATCGGCAGCGTGTGCACGCCTTCCCGCACGTCGGTGCCGGGCACCTTGCCCGATGCGTCGGAGTCGCTGTCGATGTCGATGATGTCGTCGGAAATCTGGAACGCCGTGCCCACGAAGCCGCCGAGCCGGCTCAGCCGCTCGACCTGCTCGTCGTCGGCACCGGAGAACATGCCGCCGAACTTGCCGGCCGCGGCGATCAGGCAGGCCGTCTTCTCGTAGACCACCTTCAGGTAGTGATCGACCGAATCCACCCCGTCCGCCACGCCGCGGGTCTCCCGCATCTGCCCCGTCACCAGCTGGGCGAAGGTGTCGGCGACGATCCGCACCGCCTCCGGTCCCAGCTGCGACACCAGCCGCGACGACGTCGCCAACAGGTAGTCGCCGGCCAGGATGGCGACGTTGTTGCCCCAGCGCACGTTGGCCGTCGGTGCACCCCGGCGAACTTCCGCCTCGTCCATCACGTCGTCGTGATACAGCGTCGCCAGGTGGATCATCTCGACGACCGCCCCGGCGAGCGTCACCTCCCCGGCGTCCGGATTGGGCCCGGTCTGCGCGGACAGCACGGTGAACAACGGCCGGAACCGTTTGCCGCCGGCCTTAAACAGGTGCAGCAACGAATCGACCATCACCTCGTCGGCGCTGCGCAGCTCGGTGTCCATGAGCTGCTCGATCCGGGCCACCCCGTCACGCACGGAAGCGGCGAATACGGCGTCGCCGAAGTCAACGCCCGCCACCACCGTCGCCGGAGTCTTCACCCGACCAACATACTGGTGAGCGTGCAAACGAGTGCCGACGTGGTGGTCGTGGGCGCCGGCCCGGCCGGGTCGGCGGCCGCCGCCTGGGCTGCCCGGGCCGGCCGCGACGTGCTGGTCATCGATTCGGCCAGCTTTCCCCGCGACAAGGCCTGCGGCGACGGGCTGACACCGCGCGCGGTCGCCGAGCTGGAACGGCTGGGACTGGGCGACTGGCTGAACGGCCACATCCGGCATCGGGGCTTGCGGATGAGCGGATTCGGCGGCGAGGTCGAAATCGAGTGGCCCGGTCCGTCGTTCCCGTCGTACAGCAGCGCGGTGGCCCGCCTCGAGCTGGACGACCGGATCCGTAAAGTCGCCGAGGACTCCGGGGCTCGCATGCTACTCGGAACTAAAGCCGTTGCGGTACACCATGACTCGTCTCGGCGTGCGGTTTCGCTGACGTTGGCCGACGGCATCGAGGTGGGCTGCCGCCAGCTGATCGTCGCCGACGGCGCCCGATCGTCGCTGAGCCGCAAACTGGGCCGGCGCTGGCATCAGGAGACCGTGTACGGCGTCGCTGCTCGAGGGTATCTGGCCACCCCGCTCGCCGATGACCCGTGGCTGACGTCACATCTGGAGTTGCGCTCCCCCGATGGCGCCGTGCTGCCCGGCTACGGCTGGATCTTCCCGCTGGGCAACGGCGAGGTGAACATCGGCGTCGGAGCACTGTCGACGACCAAACGACCAGCCGACCTGTCGCTGCGGCCGCTGATCTCCTACTACACCGATCTGCGCCGCGACGAGTGGGGCTTCGAAGGCCCGCCGCGGGCGGTGTCGTCGGCGCTGCTGCCGATGGGCGGCGCGGTGTCCGGGGTGGCCGGGCCGAACTGGATGCTGATCGGCGACGCCGCGGCCTGCGTCAACCCGCTCAACGGCGAGGGCATCGACTACGGGCTGGAGACCGGACGGCTGGCCGCCGAGCTGCTGGACTCGCGCGACCTGTCGCGGGTCTGGCCGTCGCTGCTGACCGAGCACTACGCCCACGGTTTCTCGGTGGCGCGCCGGCTGGCGTTGCTGCTGACCTTCCAGCGGTTCCTGCCCGCGACCGGACCCATCGCGATGCGCTCCACCCGGCTGATGGCCATCGCCGTGCGGGTGATGGCCAACCTGGTCACCGACGACGACGTCGACTGGGTGGCCCGGGTGTGGCGCGGCGGCGGCCGGGCGTCACGACTGATCGACCGGCGTCCACCGTTCAGTTAAGTTGCGCGAGCAGACGAAAAAGCACCTGCAGCCCCGGCGTCGGGTGCTTTTGCGTCTGGTCGGCCATATCAGGCTGGTTGACATATATCAGGTGCGTTGATATATCTGGAGGCATGACTGTACCAACGGAATTCGAGTTTGAATCGGTCTATCGTGGCGAATCCACCCGACTCGGCGAGGGCATCCGACCGCCCTGGAGCCTCGGCGAACCACAGCCTGAGCTCGCCGCCCTGATCGAACAGGGCAAATTCCACGGCGACGTCCTTGACGCGGGCTGCGGCGAGGGCGCCATCTCGTTGGCGCTGGCCGAGCGTGGGCACACCACGGTTGGTCTGGATGCAGCGCCGACGGCCATCGAGCTGGCCAAGCGCGAGGCCGAGCGGCGGGGCGTGACCAACTCCAGCTTCGCGGTGGCCGACATCAGCGATTTCAGCACTTACCCGGACGGCTCGGCCGGCCGGTTCGGCACCATCGTGGACAGCACGTTGTTCCACTCGATGCCGGTCGAGTTGCGCGAGGGCTACCAGCAGTCGATCGTGCGTGCCGCGGCTCCGGGCGCGCGCTACTTCGTGCTCGTCTTCGACAAGGCCGACATTCCCGAGGGTCCGCCGTTCGCGGTCACCGAGGAAGAGCTGCGCGAGGCGGTCTCCAAGTACTGGGTCATCGATGAAATCCGGCCGGCCCGCATCTACGCCCAGGTCCCGCTTAATTCGCCCGGCTCACCCTTCACGCATGTTCGCGACGAGCCGGACGGCCGCAAGTCGGTCAGCGCCTGGCTGCTCTCGGCTCACCTGGGCTGATCTCTTAGGTGTATAGTCCAGCTAATGAAAGGCATGAGGCTGGCTACCATCGGCGCCTCGGCGGCCGCTGCGATCGCACTGGCCGCGCCGGCGCAGGCTGACGACTACGACGCCCCGTTCAACGCACAACTCCACACCTACGGCATCTACGGTCCGCAGGACTACAACGCCTGGCTGGCCAAGATCAGCTGCGAGCGGATGGACAGGGGCGTGGACACCGACGCCTACAAGTCGGCCACGTTCATTCAGCACAACCTGGCGCTGCACACCACCCAGGGCCAGGCGTTCCAATTCCTGGGCGCTGCGATCGACCACTACTGTCCCGCGCATGTGAACGCGCTGCAGAGCATCGGCCACAGCTAAGCCTCACCGCGGCGGTTTGTATCCGGCGTGCAGCGCCACGATGCCGCCGGTCAGATTGCGCCAGCGCACCGCCGACCACCCGGCCCGCGAAATCTGCTGCGCCAGCGCCGCCTGGTCGGGCCACGCCCTGATGGACTCCGCCAGGTAGACATACGCCTCGGGGTTGCTTGACACCGCTCGCGCCACCCGGGGCAGCGCCTGCATCAGATATTCCTTGTAGGCGACCGCGAACAGCCTATTGGTGGGTGTTGAGAACTCGCACACCACCAACCGGCCGCCGGGCCGGGTGACGCGAGCCATTTCACGCAGGGCGGCCGGGAAGTCGGCCACGTTGCGCAACCCGAAACTGATTGTGACCGCGTCGAATACGCCGTCGCCGAACGGCAGGCGGGTGGCGTCACCGGCGACCTTGGGTACCTTGCGCGCGTGGCCTGCGGCAAGCATCCCGACCGAGAAATCGGCGGCCACACACCACGCCCCGGACTTGTTCAGCTCCACCGTGGACACCGCGGTGCCGGCGGCCAGGTCCAGCACCTTTTCGCCGGGTCCGATCCGCAGCGCCGCCCGGGTCGCTTGCCGCCAGTACCGGTCCTGCCCCAGCGACAGCACGGTGTTGGTCAGGTCATAGCGCCCGGCGACGCCGTCGAACATCGACGCAACGTCCCGGGGGTCCTTGTCCAGCGCCGCGCGACTCACGATGCAGACGCTACCCGACGCCGCGAACGGGAATTCGGCGCCGACGGATGCGTTGCAACCAGGCGTGAACGAAAAAGTTTGGTTTATCACGGGTACCTCGCGCGGATTCGGGCGCGAATGGACGATCGCCGCGCTGGAACGCGGCGACAAGGTCGCCGCCACGGCGCGCAATACCGCCACGCTGGACGACCTGGTCGAGAAATACGGCGACGCGCTACTGCCTATCCAATTGGACGTCACCGACCGAGACGCGGACTTCGCGGCGGTCAAGCAAGCCCACGACCATTTCGGGCGCCTGGACGTCGTGGTGAACAACGCGGGTTACGCTGAATTCGGGTTCATCGAGGAGCTTTCCGAGAAGGCGGCCCGTGATCAGTTGGAGACCAACGTGTTTGGCGCGCTGTGGATCACCCAGGCCGCGTTGCCGTACCTACGCGAGCAGCGCAGCGGGCACATCATCCAGGTGTCCTCGATCGGTGGGATCACGGCGTTCCCCAACCTCGGCTTGTACCACGCGTCGAAGTGGGCGCTGGAGGGCTTCTCCCAGTCGCTGGCCCAGGAGGTCGCACCGTTCGGGGTGCACGTCACGCTGATCGAGCCGGGCGGCTTCGACACCGACTGGTCGGGTCCGTCGGCCAACCGCGCCGAACGGCTGCCGGCCTACCAGGAAGTGCACGCCGCCGTCGATGCCGAACGCGGCAAGCGCGCTGCCTACCAAGGTGATCCGAACGCGTCAGCGGCCGCACTACTCAAAGTGGTGGATGCCCAAGAGCCGCCGTTGCGGGTGTTCTTCGGAGTATTGCCGTTGCAGCTGGCCAAAGCCGACTACGAGAGCCGGCTGCGCAACTGGGAGCAGTGGCAGTCGGTCGCCGAGCTGGCGCAGGGATAGCCCGCGAAAGCGCTACTCCCCCTGCGCGTATCGCTTCAACGGCAGACGAGCCACCGCGGCCGGGGACATGACCGCTTCGTAATGGCCGAGCAGCTCGTCGCAGATGACCGGCCAGCTGCGGCCCAGCACGCTGCGCCGGGCGGCGGGTCCGTAGCGGTGCCGTTCGGCGACCAAGTGGTCTACCGCGGCAGGCAGCCGCGCCTCGAATTCGTTTACGGCCAACAACAATCCGGTGCGGCGCGGCGTGATGAGATCACGTGGGCCGCCGGCGTCGGGGGCGATCACCGGCAGCCCCGACGCCAGCGCTTCCTGCACGACTTGACAGAACGTCTCATGCTCACCGGTGTGCACCAAGACGTCCATGCTGGCGTACGCTGCGGCGAGTTCGTCGCCGTACAGCGCACCCGTGAAAACCGCTGTGGGCATTGCTGATTGCAGCTTATCGCGGTCGACGCCGTCGCCGACGATGACGAGTTGCACCGCGTCGTGAGCGGCCAGCACGGCCAGCCGCTCGGCATGCTTCTCCGGCGCGAGCCGGCCCACGAAGCCAACGATCGGCTTGCCCTGCGGCGACCAGCGCCGTCTGAGCGCCTCGTCCCGCGCCGACGGCGCATAGCGAAGCAGGTCGACCCCACGCGCCCATTTATGAACTCGTGGAATCCTATGCGCGATAAGGGATTCCATTGTGACGCTGGACGGGGCCAGGGTGCGGTCGGCCAGCGTGTGCAAGTGGCGGAACCACGCCCACGCCGCCCGCGCGGTCATCGGGATGCCATAGCTCGCCGCGAAACCCGGTACGTCGGTTTGGTAAACGGCCACGGTCGGCACTCCCAGCCGGCGAGCCGCGCGCACCCCGCCGTAGCCGAGCAGCGCCGGCGAGGCCAGGTGTACCACGTCGGGATCGAATCCGCGCAGCACACTGACCATTCGCGGGGTGGGTACCCCCAGCGGCAACGTGGTCACCTTCGGGAACATCCGGGCCGGTACGCGATGTACTCGGATGCCGTCGTGGATTCGCTCGGCGCGAGGTTCACCCGGCGGGTTGTCGGGCGCGATGACGAGAGCTTCGTCACCGGTTCGACGCAGATGCTCGAGTATTCGCAACACTGAGTTGCTGACGCCGTTGACATTCGGGAGGAAAGACTCCGCGACGATCGCAACGCGCACGCCACCACAGTGGCAGCGAGAGCTGTCGACAAGGTTGCCGACGTGCATACGGGACGCGAAAATCTGCTTTAGGGGCGCAGCGAACATATGGGATATGCACGCACTTTGTGGTCCATGTCACCCATGCTCGGCGGCCTCGGCGCGTCGGTCCAGCCGTTTGTCCAAGGCGGCCAGGGTGATCAGCGCAATCGCTGCGGCCACCCAGCACACCACGGCGATGGACCCCGCCGGGATGATGGCCAGTCCGGCGTTGCGGTGCTGCACCCGGACCAGGTTCGGATCGTTCTTGTTGTATTCGACGTAAATCCGCATTCCCGTGGCTAATTCGGACGGGTAGAGCACGCCGAGTTCGGGGCGATAGGTGACGCGTTCGGGAGTGACGAACTCGATGGTGGAGCGCCGCGGCCCGGCGCTGAGCACTTCTGCTTGCGCCACACCCATATTGCGTTGAATCGCCAGGTCGTTGCGCCAGGCGCCGGCCACCAGCAGCACCGACTGCAGGGTGACCAGACCCGTGATGATCAAAACCGCGATCCGCAGCCACCGCAGCACAATCCGCGCCCGGGTCTTCGGCGGCTCATCGGTGCGCCCGTGGATCAGGATGTGCAGCACCTTTTTTGGCGCTACCACGGGCTGCTCACAACGCCGCTTTGATGGCGGCGTGCAGCCCGCGCAGCGAGGACCGATCGGCCTTGACTTCCAGCACCCGCATGCCGGTACCGGGCTCGTTCAGGGCCGCGTCCAATTCGTCGACCTCGATCTGGCGGCAGTCCACATGGTAGGCACGGCACAACGCACCCACGTCGACGTCGTGCGGGGTGCCGAAGACCCGCGACGACACGTCGGAGAACCTCGGGTCACCCTGCTCGAGCAGTTCGAAGATGCCGCCGCCGTTGTCGTTGGAGACCACGATCGTCAGGTGCGCCGGAATCGGTTCGGTGGGGCCGATCAGCAGCCCGGAACTGTCGTGGACGAACGTCAGGTCGCCGATCAGTGCGACAGTGCGCGCCGGGTTGCCGGGGCTGCCCATCCGCTCGTGGGCCAGCGCGGCCCCGATCGCGGTGGACACGGTCCCGTCGATGCCGGCGACACCCCGATTGGACCGCACCTGGATGCCGTCGATCGACAGGCCTACCAGCGCCGCATCGCGGACCGGGTTGGACGCCCCGAGCACCAGCTGATCACCGGGCCGAAGCGCGTCGGCCACCGCCGCCGCGACGTGCAGGCCGGTGGTCAGCGGGTGTGCCGCGAGCTGCTCGCGGACCGCCGTGACGGCGTGCCGGTTCATCTCCGCGCAACGACGCAGCCACGCCGGATTCGGCGTCCCGGTGATGACCGCCCGCGTGCCGGTGGCCTGTGAATTGCCCGAGACGTCCGGCCAGCGCGGCCCGGTGGTCAAGGCGTATACCGGCACCTTCGGATCGGCCAGCAGCGTCGATACCGGACGGTGCAGGGTCGGGCGGCCCAGCATGATCACCTGCTTGGGGCGCAGCAGCGACAGCGCCAGCGGGTGCAGCGGGTTCGCGCCACCGGGTGGTGATGGGGCCGTCGGCTCGGCAACCGTGGGCAGTTCGGCCAGGTTGGGCTGCACGCCCGCGCCGTGCCCCGCGATGACGACGGTGTCGGCCGACAAGTCGATATCCAGCGGCTGGTCGAAGGTGACCGGCGGGGTGTAGGTCCAGGGCCTACCGCCGGGCCGGCCCGGCGGGGTCACGGCGCCGTGCGGCTCGGGATCCGGCACCAGCGGTTCGCGCAGCGGGATGTCGAAGTGCACCGGGCCGGCGTTGGCGGTGCGGGCACCGGTGGCGGCCGCCAGGACCCGGCAGGTGGCCGACCGCCAGGTCGCATTGAACGAATCCACCTGGTCGGGCGCATCCTCGGCCAGGCCCAGGCTGATGGTGGCCCTGACCTGCGTGCCGAAGTAGCCCAGCTGCTCCATGGTCTGGTTGGCGCCGGTACCGAGCAATTCATAGGGCCGGTTGGCCGACAGCACGATCAGCGGCACCCGGGCGTAGTTGGCCTCGACCACCGCCGGGCCGAGGTTGGCTACGGCGGTGCCCGACGTCATCGCGACACAGACCGGCGCGCCTTCGCCGATCGCCAGCCCGATCGCCAGGTAGCCCGCCGTGCGTTCGTCGATGCGGACGTGCAGCCTCAGCCGGCCGGCCCGGTCCGCGTCTTGCAGGGCGAATGCCAACGGCGCGTTCCGCGAGCCGGGGCACAGCACCACGTCACGGACGCCCCCGCGGATCAGCTCGTCAACGACGACGCGGGCCTGTGTCGTCGAGGGGTTCACCACTACAGGGTGTCATAACCGGGCAAAACGGATGCGGCACGCACGACGCGGCGCTCAGTAGGATTCGCTGCATGCCGCTGGAGAACGGTGCCGTATTCGCTGGTTACACCATTGCGCGTCAGCTCGGTTCCGGTGGGATGGGCGAGGTCTACCTGGCCCAACATCCGCGGCTGCCGCGGCTGGACGCGCTGAAAATCCTGCCCGCGTCGTTGACCGACGACGCCGACTACCGGCAGCGCTTCAACCGGGAAGCCGACCTGGCCGCCGGCTTGTGGCATCCCAATATCGTCGGCCTGCACGATCGCGGCGAGTTCGACGGCCAGCTGTGGATCACCATGGACTACGTCGACGGCACCGACGCCGCCCGCGCGGTCCGCGAAGCCAACCGCTTGCCCGAACCCGACGTGCTCGAGATCGTCACTGCCGTCGCCGACGCGCTCGACTACGCCCACCAACGCAACCTGGTGCACCGCGACGTCAAACCGGCCAACATCCTGCTGACCACATCCGACGCGGAACGACGACGAATCCTGCTGGCCGACTTCGGTATTGCCCGGCAGGCTGACGACATCAGCGGTCTGACGGCGACCAACATGACGGTCGGCTCGCTCGCCTACGCGGCGCCCGAGCACTGATGGGCGAGGCGATAGACGGGCGGGCGGATCAATACGCGTTGGCCGCCACGGCTTTTCACCTGTTGGCCGGCACACCTCCATTTCAGCATTCCAACGCAGCGGTGGTGATCAGCAAGCACCTCAACGCACCTCCCCCGCCGCTGGCCGAGCATCGTCCGGAGTTGGCGCGGCTGGGCCAGATGTTGTCGAAGGCCCTGGCGAAGGACCCCGCCGCCCGCTATCCACGCTGCCTCGACTTCGCGCGGGCGCTGGGTGAGGCGCTGGCCACCACGCCGCGACTCGAGCCTCCGATCCAGCCGGTCGCGCCTTGGCCACCGCCCCAGCATCCGGCGCCTTTGCCGCCTCCGTATCCGATGCCGATGCCGTATCCGTACCCGGCTGCCGGCCCTCCCCCGAAATCGCGTCGGGCCCTGACGGTGCTGGTGCCGTTGCTCTTGCTGGTGCTGCTGGTCGGCGCCGTCGGCTTCGCCGTCCCGCAGCTGTTGCGGCCCGCCCCGACGCCATCAACGCTGGCGCCGCGATGGGAGCCTTACGTCGCCTACGGCAAGCAGTTCACTGTGTGGCTGACCAGCCTCAGCGCACAATCCGCCGAGAGCGACGTCCAGCGCCTCCTCGATGGATCGACCGGCCAATTCCACGACGACTTCGCAAACAGGAGCTCCGACTTCAGAAAGGTGGTCGTGGAGTCGAAGGTCACGACCCAGGGAACAGTCAACGCCGCGGCCCTGGACTCGATCAACGGCAGCACTGCCCACGTCCTCGTCGCCGCGACATCGAAGATCACCGACAACGCCGGCGCGGCACAGGAGCCACGATCGTGGCGGTTGGCGGTGCAAGTCGAGAAAATCGGCGACGACTACAAAGTGTCCAAACTGGACTTCGTGCCATGACAGCGAGGCGCGTGGCTTGGTGGCTGCTGGTCGTCGTGTTGGCTATCGGGACGCTGGCCGCGGCGTCGGTGGGCGCCTGGCAGCTGCAGATCAAGAGCCGGCAACCGCCACCGGTGGTCGAACAACCCGCCGCCGGCCGGGCAGCGACCCAGGCCGCCAGCACCGGAACCGCCAAAGTCATGAGCTATTCGTACGACACTCTCGATCGAGACTTCGATGCCGCCAGCGCGATGCTCACCGGCGACTTCAAGACGTACTACCAGCAATTCACCAACGAGGTAGTCAGGCCTACGGCCCAGCAGAAGGCGTTGAAATCCACCGCGACCGTCGCACGGGCCGGGGTGGAATCCTTGACCAGTGACGCAGCGGTGATCCTCGTCTTCGTCGATCAGTCGACGACCACCAGAGACCAGCCCGCACCAACAAGTGCCGCGAGTTCGGTGCGAGTGGGCATGACCAAGGTGAACGGAACCTGGCTGATCAGCAAATTCATTCCGGTGTGAGCGGCCCGGCTTCCTGCCTCAGGCCTTGACCCCGGCGAAGAACTGCAATGCCGCGGAGTTGACGGTCTGCGGTCGCTCCATGAACCCCAGGTGGCCCGTGTCGGGGATCTGCAGGTAGCGGCCGTTGGGCATGGCGTCGGCGACTTCCCGGCCCAGGTAGGGCGGCGTCACCACGTCGTCGGCGAAGCCGATCACCAGCACCGGCGCGGCGATGTTGCGGTAGGCCGGCAACCGGTTGGTCGATGGCGAGACATCCAGCTGGCAGCGCAGTCCCGGTGTGGGCTTGATCGGCCACATGTTGAACATCGCGATCCAGTCGCCGACGACGACGTCATCGTTCAGCGTCTTGCGCGAAAAGCTTTCCAGCAGGCGAGATCTCGCATCGTATTTGGGTGGCAGCAGGGTGCCGCCGTCGTAGAGTTCGGCCTCGGCGTCGCGGAAGAACTGCCTGGTGCGGTCCAGGCGGCCGCGGGTGGCCATCAGCACCGCCGCGCTGACCAGGTCGGGCCGGACCACCATGAGTTCCTGGGCGATGAACGAGCCCATCGACACCCCGACGATGCGCGCCGGTGCGGCGTTCAGGGATTCGATCAGCGCGGCCGTGTCAGCGACCATGGTCTGCGTGGTGAAACCCTCGGCGTTCTCGGTGGCGCCGACGCCGCGGTTGTCGAAGGTGATGCAGCGGTATCCCGCCGCCTGGAACGCCGGGACCTGATGCGGTTGCCAGGTGCGCCCCGGACCGCCGCGGCCGGCGATGAACACCACCGGTTCGCCGGTTCCTTTGTCTTCGTAAGCCAGGTTGATCACTTGATGGAGGGTACAAGCCTGCGCCTGCGGCGCGAGCGGACACCGCTCAGGGCCCGATCCCAGGCCAACAACGTGGCGGCCTTGAGCTCAGCCGGTTTCGCCAGGTCCCGGGCCATCAGGGCGGTGGCGGCCGCCTTGCACTTCGCGGACGCCTTGGACATGTGCCCGGAGTCGAACGGCGGCCGCGGGTCGTACTCCATAGACAATTGGATGGCTTTCGCGCGTTCTGCACCGCCGATCTGCCCGGCCAACCACAACGCCAGATCGATGCCCGCCGACACACCGGCACCGGTCACGATGCGATCTCCTGCCTGGACGATCCCTTCGTCACCGACGGGTATGGCACCAAGAATTTTCAACGCGGACAGCGCCGCCCAATGCGATGTGGCGCGCTTACCGTCCAACAGCCCGGCAGCGGCCAGGACGATCGAGCCGGAGCACACCGACGCCGTCCAGGTCGACGTCTGATGGGCCTGACGCACCCAGTCGAGCAGCTCCTCGTCGCGGCCGTGCTGCATCGTCGTCATCCCACCCGGCACCAAAATCACGTCGGGCGAAGGTGTTTCGGCCGGACTCCGGGGTGCTCGTCGTCGGCGCAACGCATACATTCGGCCGTGATGGGGCCCGACTGGTGCCAGACGAAACGCACTTCAGCTTTCGGCAACCAGCGCAACACCTCGTAAGGGTCCGATGAAATCCAGTGCGGTGAAGCCGGGATACAGCACGATCGCGATTTGCATAAACGAACTCTAGGTCTAGGAGCCCAGCAACTGGTAGCAGGTCTTGACCCGGTCGATCCACCATTGCCGCCGCTGCGCCGGTGCGGCCAGTGCGTGCAGTCGCGCCGGGTCGGGCGTTGCCGGCGCCACCGCCAGGAAACCGTCGACGGGAATCGCCGCCTCGACGACGTCTTCGACGAACAACCCGCCGGTGCCCAGCCCGCACGCATGCCTGAGCTCCGGCAGGGCCGCCGCGGCGCTCAGCCCATGGCTGATGCCGACGGCCGAATCGAGCGCGCTGGACACCACCACCGGGATGTCGATCTGTGCAGCGATGTCGAGCAGGGCCGAAACCCCGCCCAGCGGAGCGACTTTCAGCACCGCGATGTCGGCGGCCCGGGCGCGGACCACGGCCAGTGGATCGTCGGCCTTGCGGATGCTTTCGTCGGCGGCGATCGGCACGTCGATCCGGCCGCGCAGCTCGGCGAGCTCGGGCACCGTCGCGCAAGGTTGTTCGAGGTACTCCAGCGGACCGTCGGCGGTCAGGGCTGCTGCGGCTTCGACTGCCTCCTCGATGCTCCAGCCGCCGTTGGCGTCGACTCGGACGGTCGGAACCAATTCCCGCACCGCGTTCACCCGGTCAACGTCGTCGGCCAGTGTTTGTCCCGGCTCGGCGACCTTCACCTTGGCGGTGGAGGCGCCGGGAAACCGGGCGAGCACCTCGGGCACCTGGGCGGCGGCGACGGCGGGCACCGTGGCGTTGATCGGGATCCGGTCGCGGCGCGGCGGCGGTGGCTGGTGATAGGCGGCCTCGATTCCGGACGCCAGCCAGTGCGCGGCCTCGGGCGGCCCGTATTCAATGAACGCCCCGAACTCCCCCCACCCGGCGGGGCCGTCGATCAGCGCGACTTCGCGGGTGGTGATGCCGCGGAACCGCACCCGCATCGGCAGCGCCACCACATGCAGGCGGTCCAGCAGGTCGGGCAGCGCGGGCATCACTGGCGATAGACCTGGCGCCCCGCCAGGTAGGTCGCACGCACCTGCAGATCGGCGATCTGCTCGGGCGGCACGCTGCGCGGATCGGCCGAGAGCACCACCAGGTCCGCGTACTTGCCGACCTCGAGCGAGCCGATGATGTCGTCGGCGAACAGCTGCCAGGCGGCGTCGATGGTCTGCGCGCGGATCGCCTGCTCGACGGTCAGTCGCTCCTCCGGCGCCAGCACCCGCCCACTGGGTGCGGTACGCGTCGCGGCCACGCTGATGTTGCGCAGCGGCTCCTCGGGGGTGACCGGCGGGTCGTTGTGCAGCGAGATGCGCATGCCGGTGGCCACCGCGGATCCCGCTGGCATCCAACGGGATCCACGTTCGGGCCCGAACAATCCGTCGACGATGACGTCACCCCAGTAATGGATCTGGTCGACGAAAATGCTGCACGTGACGCCGAGCGCGGCGGCTCTTTGCAGCTGCTCGGGCCGGATGGCGCCAACGTGCTCCAGCCGCAGCCGGTGGTCTTCGCGCGGGTGTTGCCGCAGCGCCTCTTCGTAGACGTCGAGGATGGTGTCCACGCCGGCGTCGCCCTGCACATGACAGGCCATCTGCCAGCCCAACGGCAGATAGGCGTGCACGATTTCGGTCAGCTGTTCGGCGGTGTAGTTGGCGCAGCCGCAGGAGCCGGGCTGGATGCCGGCCCTGCGGGTGGCCGCGGTGTCCAGGTACGGGAAGGACAACGCGATGTTGCCGATCCACGGTGAGCCGTCCACCCAGATCTTGATGCCGACCTGGCGCACCATGTCGTCGCCCTGGCCGGGTCTGGCATTGGTCGACATCTGCGCGTTGGAGACCTCGTAGGTGCGCAGCCGCACGGTCAGGTCGTTGTGCAGCTGCTCGACCAACGGACCGAAATTCGGATCGAAGGCCATCTCCGAACAGGTCGTCAGGCCCGCGCGGTTGAGCCGGGCGCACTCGGCGCGCAGCATGTCCGGATAGTGGCCGGGCTGGATGGCACCGCCCAGCAGTGGGAAGACGGCGCCGATTTCCTCGGCAGTGCCGTCGAGTTCGCCGTCGGCGTCGCGGCCGTACTTGGCGCCCTTGGGGTCTGCAGTGTCACGGGTCAAGCCGTTGAGCTCGGCGGCGCGCGAGTTGAAGTAGCCCTTGTGACCGGAGTTGTGGATGATCACCAATGGCCCGTCGGGCGCGATGTCGTCGAGCCAGGTCAGCGTGGGTTGCGGAAGGCCGGGCTGTAGCAGAGCGTCCCACCCGTTGAGGTAGGCGCCGGCCGGTCCCCTGGTGGCCGCTTCGCGGCGGATCGCTGCCACGACGCCGTCCGGGTCGCGGATGGTGACCGGCCGGATGTCGACGATCCGGTCCGACAGCGCGATGGCTTCCATCAGCGGATGACCATGTGCCTCAACGAATCCCGGCATCACGCAACCGTCGCTCAGGTCGATGGTCTGGGTGTGCGGCCCGATCAGCTCCGCGACGTCGGAGCGGTCGCCGACGGCGATGATCCGGCCGTCCGCGACGGCGAGCGCCTCGGCGGTGGGCCGCTTTTCGTCGACGGTCAACACGGTTCCGGTGATAACGAGATCAGCCTGCGCCATGGGTCGAACCTACAAGGCCGCCGAGTGTGGGCCCCAGGTTTCCACCCTTGTGGTCGAGGGCGCGCCCGACCCGAATTGCAACACGTTCTAGTCTTGCCACATGACGGACGATCTGCTGCGCAACCCGACCCACAACGGACACCTGCTGGTGGGCGCGCTCAAGCGCCATAAGAACCGGCCGGTGCTCTTCCTGGGCGACACCACGCTGACCGGTGGCCAGCTCGCCGAGCGGATCAGCCAGTACACGCAGGCGTTCGAGGCGCTCGGCGCCGGCACCGGTGTCACGGTCGGTCTGCTGTCGCTCAACCGGCCCGAAGTGCTGATGATCCTCGGCGCCAGCCAGACCCAGGGCTATCGGCGGACCGCCCTGCACCCGCTCGGCTCGCTGGACGACCACGCCTACGTGCTCTCCGATGCCGGGGCAAGCTCGCTGATCATCGACCCCAACCCGATGTTCGTCGAGCGTGCGCTGGGACTGCTGGACAAGGTGGACTCGCTCAAGCAGATCCTGACCATCGGGCCGGTCCCGGAAGCGTTGGCGGATGTGGCGGTCGACGTGTCGGCCGAGGCGGCCAAGTACGAGCCGAAGCCGTTGACCGTCGCCGACCTGCCGCCCAACCACATCGGCGGCCTGACCTATACCGGCGGCACCACCGGCAAGCCCAAGGGCGTGATCGGCACCTCCGGAAACATCGCCACCATGACGCAGATCCAGCTCGCCGAGTGGGAATGGCCCGAGCACCCGCGGTTTTTGATGTGCACGCCGCTGTCGCACGCGGGCGCAGCGTTTTTCACGCCCACCGTGGTCAAGGGCGGCGAGATGGTGGTGCTGGGCAAATTCGACCCGGCCGAAGTCCTGAGAGTGATTGAAGAACAACGCATTACAGCGACCATGCTGGTGCCGTCGATGCTCTACGCGCTGATGGACCACCCGGATTCGCACACCCGGGACCTGTCGTCGCTGGAGACCGTCTACTACGGCGCCTCGGCGATGAACCCGGTTCGGCTGGCCGAGGCGATCCGGCGGTTCGGACCGATCTTCGCCCAGTACTACGGGCAATCCGAGGCGCCGATGGCGATCACCTACCTGGCCAAGGGCGATCACGACGAGCAGCGGTTGACCTCGTGCGGACGTCCGACGCTGTTCGCCCGGGTCGCGCTGCTGGGCGAGGACGGTAAGCCGGTACCGCAGGGCGAGCCCGGTGAAATCTGTGTCAGCGGACCGCTTTTGGCCGGCGGATACTGGAATCTGCCCGACGAGACCGCGAAGACTTTCAAAGACGGCTGGCTGCACACCGGCGACATGGCCCGCGAGGACGAGGACGGTTTCTACTACATCGTCGACCGGGTCAAGGACATGATCGTGACCGGTGGGTTCAACGTGTTTCCGCGCGAGGTCGAGGACGTCATCGCCGAGCATCCGGCCGTCGCGCAGGTGTGCGTGGTCGGGGCACCGGATGAGAAGTGGGGCGAAGCCGTCACCGCGGTGGTGGTACTGCGCGCCGAGGCGGCGCGCGACGATGGGGCGATTGAGGCGATGACCGCCGAGATCCAGGCCGCGGTCAAGGAACGCAAGGGCTCGGTGCAGTCACCCAAGCAGGTGGTGGTGGTCGACGCGTTGCCGTTGACCGGACTCGGCAAGCCGGACAAGAAGGCGGTGCGGGCACGGTTCTGGGAGGGCGTCGGCCGCGCCGTCGGCTAGGTTGCGTCTGCTCGGCCAGATCACGGGTGCGAAGACGCGGGAGACGAAGGCGGATACGACCCGAAAGAGGAAGTCGGATAGCTCGACGTCGCGGAAGAAGGATAGGTGGTTGTCGTCCCGAAGGCGTGGACCAGACAGAGCACCAACCCGGTATCTCTGGCCACGGCGGCGACCTCCGAGGACCGACAGTCATTGATGTCATGCGTGCGACGGACGACTTTCCAGTAATAGTCCTGCCCTGAGCCGGGCGAGCAGCTGCCCGGGGACGCCGTGGGCTCGGCGGCACTGGTGCCGTAGGCGGGCATCGTCACGGACGAAAACCTTCGGTCGAAATCCGACGAATAGATGCAGTCACCGACGTTGGCGGCGTTGATGGCCGCGTTGGACGAAGCGGCCACCGTCAACGTCAGCACGGGGCGAGTCGGGGTCCCGCTGTTCGGAGAACTGCTCCCGCTCGACGGGGACTGGTGCCCCTGTTGCGTCAGCGCCACGCTCGCTCCGATGACAATCGCCAGCACGCCGGCCGCCGCCGCAATCCAGACCCCCACCCGACGTCGTCCGGGGCCGGTCGGTGCCGTGGTGGCAGGCTTGAGCAGCGCAGCCTTGCGGGTTGCTTCCTGATCCGCCGGCCTGCGCACCGTCCGGTCGACATCGGTCTTCCGCGCCTCCGGCGCCGGGCCGGGGGGTTGCGGGTTGGGCGGCTTAGGCGGCTTCGGTGGCTGAGTTGGTGGAGCGGTTCGCGTGAGCGCCTGGCGTGCGGCCTGCGCCAAATCCCGCGCGCTCTGATAACGCTGCCCCGGGTCTTTTGCCATGCCGGTCGCGATGACGTCGTCGAACTGGTCGGGAACGTCCGGC
Source organism: Mycobacterium sp. (assembly GCF_035499775.1). Lineage (GTDB taxonomy): Bacteria > Actinomycetota > Actinomycetes > Mycobacteriales > Mycobacteriaceae > Mycobacterium. The sequence goes on from NZ_DATJYB010000143.1 coordinate 23,719, forward strand.
CGCATCATCGAGGGACGCGGTGGCGGCGCGGTGAGGTGACCCGCGACCTGACGCTCGAGACTGCCACCGGGGTAGGGATGATCCCCGGTGAGTGCTTCATGCAGCACACATGCCAAGGCGTAGATATCGCAGCGCGGGCTGATTTGGTCGGTGGTGAATCGCTCCGGGGCCATGTAGGCCCAAGTGCCGATCGTTGCACCGGTGCCCGTCAGCTTCGTGGTGTCAGCCGCACCACGGGCGATGCCGAAGTCGATCAGGTAGGCGTAATCGTCCTCGTCAATCAGGATGTTGGACGGTTTGACGTCACGGTGCACCAGGCCCGCCCGGTGTGCCGCGTTCAGCGCCCCGGCAACCTGCTCGACGATCGCCACCGCCTGTTCCGGATCCAGTGGGCCGTCGGCGATCATTGCGGCCAAGTCGCGGCCCTCGATCAACGCCATGTCGAGGAAGAGACGTCCGTCGATTTCCCCGTAGTCATGAATCGGCACGACGTGTGGGTTGTGCAACCGCGCGGCCAGGTGGGCCTCGCGTCGAAAACGCTGTTCGAACAGCGGGTCTTGGGCAACGTGCGTCGGCAGCACTTTCAGGGCCACCACGCGGTCGGTGCCGGTGTCATAGGCCCGCCACACCTCACCCATGCCGCCGCGGCCAAGCGGGCTCACGAGGCGGTAACGCCCGAACGGCGTGCCGTCCACCAGAGACCCCCCAACCGAAGCAAACTAGCCACACGATAAACCAAGCAAACTCGGGCATACCCGTGTTGCCGGCAAACCTAAGCTGACGCGGTGACGGTACGCCGGGAGGCCATAGCGGTCACCGTCGCCACGGCCCTGGTAGCGGCGGCGTTTGCGGTACCGCGGCTCGACCTCGGCAGCTTACGTCCGTACCTCACCGCCAGCGCGGCCGACATCCGCCGCTACCGGATAGCGCCGCCGGTTTCGGGTTGGTGGCACGCCCACGTCGGGTGGGGAAGCATCGCAGCCGTACTGATCGGCGGCGCTGCCGTGCGCTGGGCGCCCGGCCTGGCCAAGCGGCTGCGCTGGCGAACCCTCACGCTCGCGACATGGGCGACCTCGTGCGGATGGGCTTTCGCGCTGGCAATGATCGACGGCTGGCACCGGGGCTTTGCCGACCGACTGCAGGGCCCCGGCGAATATCTCGGCGAGGTGCCGTCGGTCACCGACATACCGCAGATGCTTCGTGGTTTCACCGGCCGGATCCTGGACTTTCAGCAGAACTCGTGGATCACACACGTTTCCGGTCATCCTCCGGGAGCGCTGCTGACATTCGTCTGGCTGGACCGAGCGGGCCTTACCGGTGGCGCCTGGGCGGGATTGCTGTGTCTGCTGGTGGGTTCGAGCGCAGCGGTGGCGGTCCTGGTCACGCTGCGGGCGCTCGCCGACGAAGCGACGGCCCGGTCCGCGGCTCCATTCGTCGCGCTGGCACCGACGGCGATCTGGGTCGCCGTATCCGCCGACGGGTACTTTGCCGGAGTAGCCGCCTGGGGGATCGCCCTGATGGCATTGGCGGCGACCCGCGCGGTCCGCTTCCCCGCCGCCTCGGCAGCTGCCGCGGGGCTGTTGGTCGGCTGGGCGATGATGCTCAACTACGGGCTGACCCTGCTCGCCATTCCGGTGCTGGCGGTCCTGATGGCCGCGCGCAATCGCCGGGCAGCACTGACGGCGGTGGGATTTGCCGCGATCCCGGCGCTCATGGTTGTGGCGATCTTCTATGCCCTGGGCTTCAGCTGGCTAGAGGGCTATCTCCTTGTACAGCAACGCTATTGGCAAGGAGTGGCCAGCGTGCGGCCATTCGAGTACTGGGGTTGGGCGAACATCGCGCTTGTCGTCTGCGCCATCGGGCTGGGCAGCGTCGCCGGTTTGACGGCGATGGTCGACGACGTCGCGTTGCGGCGGCGGTCGGGCTTGCACCTGCTGTTGTTGGCGGCGGCTTACGCGATCGTCGTGGCCGACCTGAGCATGCTGAGCAAGGCCGAGGTGGAACGGATTTGGTTGCCTTTCACGACGTGGTTGACGGCCGCACCCGCTTTGCTGCCGACCTCAACACACCGCTGGTGGCTTGCCGCCAATGTCGTTGGGGCGCTGCTGTTGAACCACTTGATCTTTACCTACTGGTAGGTCGCGCGAGCCAGGTGAGGCGACCCCGGCCACCAGCAGGTCGAGCAGCCGGCCGGTCTGCTCGGGCGAACCGCTGGCCAGAAAGATGCCGAGCAGGCTGGACACCACGTCGTCGGCCCGCACATCCGAGCGCAGGCTGCCGTCGTCGGCTCCGGCCTCCAAGAGCATGTCGACCGCGCCGACGATGCTCGCGCGCGTTTGACTCGGCACCAGTGCCCCGGAGCCGCCGGACTCAACAAGCGCGCGCAGCGACTCGGCCATCCCCCGCTTGGCGGCGACAAACGTCGCGTAGCGGTCCATCCAGCGGCGCAGGGCGACTTTCGGCGGGTACCGCCGCAGCAACTGACCGGCCGCGGCGGCCACCTCGGCGAGCTCGGCGCGATATACCGCCTCGACGAGCAACTCCCGGCTCGGAAAGTGCCGGTAAAGCGTGCCGATCCCGACGCCGGCCCGCCGCGCGATCGATTCGAGCGACACCGCTCGCCCGTCGGCCGCGCCGAACGCCGCGGCGGCCGCCTCGAGCAACCTGTCGCGGTTGCGGCGCGCGTCGGCCCGAACACTCTCAGCCAAAGCGGAGGTCCCTCCGGTTCTGTTACGCTGGACGAAGCGGAGGGTCCTCCGCATATCCAGTGTGACACGGAGTCCTTTCGAGGGAGCACCAATGACAGACAAACCCCACCCCGGCGGCCTGGGCACGATCGGCGCAGGGATTCCCGGGGTTGCCCGCGTCGGCTACGGCGCCATGCAACTCGGCGAGGCGCCAACTGCAGCAGATGCCGTCGCGGTGTTGCGCCACGCCGTCGACCTCGGCGTCAACCACATCGATACCGCGTCGTTCTACGCGGGGGGCGAGGTCAACCACCGCATCCGCGAGGCACTGGCGCCCTACCCTGACGACGTCGTCATCGTCAGCAAGGTCGGCGCCCGGCACGTCACCGACGGCCCGATACCCCTGGCCGCCGCCCAGAAACCCGCCGAGTTGCGCGCCGCGGTCGAAGACGATCTGCGCGAACTGGGCATCGACCGCATTCCGGTGGTCAATCTGCGACGCCTCGACCTAGGTCCCGGCCTGGCCGCCCAGGGTGACCAGATCGTCGACCTCGACGACCAGCTGGCCGCGATGATCGCGCTGCGCGACGAGGGCAAGATCGGCGCGATCGGCATCAGCAACGTGCCGCTCGACGTGCTGCGGCGGGCGCTGCCCGCGGGGATCGTCTGCGTGCAGAACGCCTACAGCCTGCTCGACCGCGGCCACGAAGAGATGCTCGATTTCTGTGTGGCCCAGGACATCGCGTGGGTGCCGTTCTTCCCGCTCGGCTCGTCATTTCCGGGTTTTCCCAAGGTCGCCGACAACGCCGTGGTGCGCGAGATCGCCGACGAGATGGGCGTCACCGGGGCCCAAGTCGGGCTGGCGTGGTTGTTGGCGCATGCGCCGAACACGTTGCTGATTCCCGGCACTCGATCGATCGGACACCTGGACGAGAACGTCGGCGCGGGCGATGTCGCCCTCAGCGCCGGCGCAATCGCACGCCTCGACGCCGTGAGCCCGCCAGCGGACAGCCCGGGGTACCAACACGGGCTCGAGCCGTTCCAGCAGGCCTGACGACTGGCGTCAGCCCTTACAACCAGGGGCCGATTCCGCCGATTTTGTCGATGTGGATGTGCGTCACGAAGCCGGGCGGCGCGCCCTCGGGCGGGAACACGGCCGGATCGGACAGCGTCTGCGCCAGAAACTTGAGCAGTTCCGGAGCACCCCCGTCGACAATCCGCGCCGTCCCTTCGATGGCAAGGTAGGGCCGCATCTGCTTGCCCGCGTCTCCGGTCGACACAATCGTCAACGCGACGCGGGAATCGCGGCGGATATTGCGGACCTTCTTGTGCTCGGCGAGATGTGCGGTCACCAGTTCGTCGCCGTCGGGTGTGGACTGAAGCGCCACCCAGACAACCGTCACCTGAGGACTGCCGTCGGGATTGAGCGTGACCAAGGTGGCGTCGACGCCGTTTCCGATGAGTTCGCGCGCGGCTTCGTTGAGTTTCATACGGTCTTCTACCGCGGCGTCCGCAGATTCATTCCCGGCGGTCTTGTCGGTAACGTCGAAGCATTCGGATATCGCGTATCGGTTTGGGTTTCTGGGAGGGGGCGCGTGTGGAAGGCGTCGCCTTTGGGCGGTATCAGCTACTCAGCCGCCTCGATGAGCAATTTCTGGGATACCGGCGCCCTGTTATCCAGGTGTGGGAAGCCGTCGACACTGTTCATGATCGTGTCGTCGCGCTGAGGCTCATATCGGCCGAGCTGTCGCAAAATGACGGCTTCAATCGGTGGTTTAGGGACCGAGTCACCGCTGCCGAAGGGCTGACCGGGCTGCACACGGTCCAAATCCACGACCACGGGCAGATGGGGCTGCGGCTATTCGTCGAAACTCAGTTAATCGCCGGGCGAAATCTCAAAACCCTGCTCGAAGGAGGTCCACTGGATCCATGGGACGCGGTGCTGGTTCTGCAAGGGGTGGCTGATGCGTTGGACACAATCCATCACCGTGGATCAGTTCACGACAACGTCAAGCCATCCGACGTTCTGGTTACCAATCACGACGGTGTCTATCTCGACGTAGTCAATGTGAAGAGTGAAGCCATAGAACGCAGTCAGATGCTGTTGGGCACCGATCCGGATATGTACCAGCCCGAGACCTACCATTACATGGCTCCGGAACGCATCACTCGTGATTACGCGGCAAATCCGCTCCCACAATCGGACGTCTATTCGCTGGCCTGTGTGCTGTACGAGTGCTTGACCGGTCGTCCACCGTTTGCGTCCGACAGCCTGCAACAGGTCTTGATCGGACACATCAGCGGATCACCGACCCCCCCGTCGAACATCCGACAGACTCTGCCCGCAGAGTTGGACCCCGTCATTCTCAAAGGGCTGGCGAAGGACCCAACCGAGCGATTCGCCAGTGCAACGGAGCTGATTCTCGCCGCCAAGACAACGCTGGCGTCTCGCCACGAGCAAAGCCGCAGATCTCCCGACAGATTCGGCGGTGAGCAGCCCAGCACCCCGGTCGAGCAGGCCAGACCCGCCATCGCAGCTGCTTTATTCAGACGACACCGCGCGGTGCCGGTTCGGACGTCGAGCCAGGCGCAATACGTCGAGACGGTGTTTCCCGGGCTGCGCCCGGAAACGCCGGTATACGCCAGCGACGAGGAAATCCTCAGCAGCACAGCGCCTGTCAGCCCAGGCCCGCCTCCGCCCGCATTCGGTATCTATCAGCCACTGGTGCACCCGAACTACCCGCTGCTCGCCATCCTGATACTCGAGGGGACCGGCACGGTCGATTCCACCTCCTTGGACGAGCACCTGTTCGCCTACTGTGCGGACCACGCCGCCGATGAGCGTGCGCGGCGGTTGATGAGCGGCCTTGCGTTCCTGGAACCGAGCGCCACGATCGACACCCACCAGATTTCGCCGGGAGTCGGCGTCGTCTTCCCGCAAGTGGCGGGGCGGCCACCGATTGTCTACCGGCTGAGCTCACCCGGTCCGCATGCCCGTATCCGATACCGCAAATTCCTGGTGCCGCGAGCCGATCGGCGCTCGGTCAACGCAGCGCGGGAACTCGGTTTCACGCCGTGGCGATTACGCGGCTAGTCGGGGCGCTTGGCCGAGGCGTGCCAGTCGGTGCCGGGCTGCCATCGGGTAAAGCCCTGCTCCTCGACTGCGGAGCGGGAACCGTCGTCGGGGCGCGGCACGATGAATTTCAGCGACAAGCCATACGAGGCCGGCCCGGATTCAGCGTCCGGCCGCACATCGCGAACCACCGGCAGCGCAAATTCCCGTTGCGGGATGATCATGCCTACTCCCGCGCCGATCCGAGCCTGTTGAGATGGACCGCGCCGGGGCTGCGCGAGCGTCAGCGCGCCGACCAAACGCCTTGCTGTATAGGCGGTTTCGTTCAGCTGCGGGTAGTGCTTGAAATAGTAGGAAGCCAGCCTGCGATCGAGGACCCGCGACGCCACGGTGGCGTGACCCGCCAGGTTCAGGGTCGCGACGAACGGATAATTGCGGTGCAATACTGCCTGATATAGGTCGAACTCTGGTCCGCGAGCACTGCCGTTTCGTGTTTCGGGGCAGACGTAAACCGCGGTGGGCGGCTTTACACCTGGAAACAAGCTCTGGACGAAATGTTGTTCGTCGCGGGCGATCACGAACACGATGCGCGGTTCGCCGTGAAATGTCGCGAGGATCGCCTGCCGCGCCGCTACCGAATCGACCGCCGGATACGAAGCGCCAGAAGGGAACCGCTTTCCATGCGGTACGTCAGCACCGATTTCGGGTGCGTAGTCGACACCCATCTTGGCGAGTTCCTCGATCGCATAACTCGAAAGCCGCGTCTTGGAAATAGTGCATCCGGCTTGCACCTCGATGATGTCGCCTTGGGCGGCGAGGCGTTGCCAGGCGCCTCGGCCGGCCGCGCCGTCGATGGCGGCGAGCAGGGTGGCCGCATACACCCGCCCGGCCGGGCTCGCCTGATCCAGCAGTCGCTGAATCGGCTCGAGGTATGCCGGGCCCGCAGCGAGAATCTGGGAGAAGGCCCCGCTCTCCGGTCCCTCGATATCGGCAAAGCCCACGCCGCCGAAAGCCACGGCCCGAGCCTTCGACAGTTGGTCGAACGCCGCGTCGAGCTGTGGGTCGGCGACCCATCCGGTAGGCGATGCCACCAAATCAGGGTAGCTGGCGCGCCTCGACGTGGTCGGGCTCACGTGCCGGCAGGTAACGTCGCCGATATGGGCGATAGCGAGCGGATCAAGCCGCCGTGGTGGCTGAAGCCGGCCAACAAGGTCTTCATCCAGATGTCCCGGCTCGGCATGAGCTTCGGCGGGGAAAGCCCGGTGGTGCTGACGGTGCCGGGCCGCAAATCCGGCACGCCGCGGTCGACACCCGTTACGCCGATGACCATCGACGGCAAGCGGTATGTCGTGGCCGGCTTCCCGGGTGCGGATTGGGTGCAAAACGTCCGGGCCGCAAAGGAAGTCACGCTGACGCGGGGCCGCGGCAAAGAACGCGTCCGGATGGTGGAGTTGTCCCCCGAGGACGCCAAGCCGCTGTTGCGGGCCTTTCCCACGGAGGTGCCGACCGGTGTCGCTTTCATGAAGCGGTCCGGACTCGTCAAAGAGGGGCGTCCCGAGGAGTTCGAGAACTTGGCCGGCCGCTGCGCGGTGTTCCGGTTCGAGCCGGTGTAGTTCCGAAATGTCACAGCGATGCGTGCTCTTGGTGCTGCTACTGCTGGCTGCCGCCTGCGTCACGGCGGCGCCGTCGTCGGCCGCGCCCGGGTGCCCGGCGGGCGGGGCACCGCCACCGCCTGGCGCGGCCCAACGCCAGGTCGGTGATCTCGACGGTGACGGCAGGCCGGACACGTTGTGGATCGGCCTGTTTCGGGACGCCGGCGGCCGCACCAACCGGGTTGTCGGCGTCACCACCGCGAGCGGCGCCATCTCCGACGTGCAGGTCGACTCGGCAAGCCCAATACCCTTGTCCGCCTTGGCTGTCGACGCACAAGAGAACGGCGGCAACCAAATCATCGTCAGCGACGGGCGCGGCGCCCGCCTCTACACATTCGCCGATTGCCGGCTGCAGACCGTGGTCGACGGCCACTACGGCAGGCCTTTCCTGTTCGACCAGCAGAACCTGCGCGACCAAGGCACCGGCGTGGGCTGCAGTGACCTCGGTGACGGCCGCCATCTGGTCGCGCTGCAGGCGTCGCAGACCGACGGTCAGTGGACGGTGCGCCGCACCGAGATCGACCTCAACGGCACGGTGGCCACGACGGGGCGGTCCGATACCGTGACGGCGGCCTCCGCACAGGACGCGGCGGTGACGTCCGCGCAGACGATCAGCTGCGGCAACCTCACAATTGGTCAGGACGGAGTTCAACAGCCTTGAGCGACAACCCCTTTGATGCGACAGCATGGCGGCCCGTCAGCGGGTTCGACGACCTGACGGACATCACCTACCACCGCCATGTCGCCGACGCCACGGTGCGTGTCGCGTTCGACCGGCCCGAGGTGCGCAACGCGTTTCGCCCGCACACCGTCGACGAGCTGTACCGCGTGCTCGACCACGCCAGGATGTCGCCGGACGTGGGCGTGGTGCTGTTGACCGGAAACGGGCCCTCGCCGAAAGACGGCGGCTGGGCGTTCTGCTCCGGCGGCGATCAGCGGATCCGCGGGCGCAGCGGCTACCAGTACGCAAGCGGCGACACCGCGGACACCGTCGACGCGGCCCGCGCCGGCCGGCTGCACATCCTCGAGGTGCAACGGCTGATCCGGTTCATGCCGAAGGTCGTCATCTGCCTGGTCAACGGGTGGGCCGCCGGCGGCGGGCACAGCCTGCACGTGGTGTGCGACCTCACCCTGGCCAGCCGCGAGCACGCGCGCTTCAAGCAGACCGACGCCGACGTCGGCAGCTTCGACGGCGGGTACGGCAGCGCGTATCTGGCCCGGCAGGTCGGCCAGAAGTTCGCCCGCGAGATCTTCTTTCTCGGCCGCCCCTATACCGCCGAGCAGATGCACCAGATGGGCGCGGTCAACGAGGTCGTCGACCACGCCGAGCTGGAAGCCACCGCGATCCAGTGGGCCGCCGAGATCAACGCGAAATCGCCTCAGGCGCAACGGATGCTGAAGTTCGCGTTCAATCTGCTCGACGACGGGCTGGTGGGCCAGCAGCTGTTCGCCGGGGAGGCTACCCGGCTGGCCTACATGACCGACGAGGCCGTGGAGGGCCGCGACGCGTTCCTGCAGAAGCGCGAGCCGGACTGGAGCCCGTTCCCGCGTTACTTCTGAGCGTCGGCCCGTCAGTGCACCAAATCCTCCACGCGCACTGGCGGATCCGCGTAGGACATCTCCCGGGTGATGACCTCGTCGGGCATCGACATCAGCATTTCGTAGTTCTCCATGACCAGGTGTGGCTTGGACCGGTCGATCGGCGGATTCGGCACCCGCCCGGCCTCATCCTGGTACGCGGCCGGCGCGCGCATGGCGGCCAGCTCGTCGCCGTCGATTCCGCACAGGGCGACAACCTCGGGATCGATCCACGCACGGTCGTCGATCGGCACGGCGGACGTGGCGATTTCGAGCGACAGGTGCTCGGGCCCGGCGAAGTAGATCGAATGGCACAGGCCATGGTCGAGCGGGCCGAACACGTTGACGCCACGGCTGCGGATGCGGTCCCGCAATGCCAGCAGATCCTCGACGCTGTCGACGTTGAACGCAACGTGCTGCATGGTCCCGGGCGCCGACGGGCCGGTGGGACCGCCGGCATGGGTCGCGCCCAACTCGGTCGGGATGTCCTCGATCGGCGGCATGTGCACGAACGCGACGTAGCTGCTGTCGCTGAGCTTGACGAAGGCGTGCTTGGCGCCGGGGACGCCGTGCATCCAGAACAGGCCTTTCAGCTCGGCGCCGAGCACGTCGGTGAAGAACTCCAGCTGGGCCTTCATGTCCGCGGTCGAGATTGCCAAGTGGTGCACACCGCTGGCCAGGCCCATGATCATCTCCGATCGTTTAGGTGGTAACTGACGCTACGCCTAGACTCCCCACGGTGAGCAAAAGCCCGCTCCGACGACTCACCGACCAGCTCGCGCTGGCCAGCCTGCGACCGCCGGTGACACCGCAATGGATGGTCAACCGGCCCGCGATCAAGCCG
>NZ_DATJYB010000144.1:0-23401 GCF_035499775.1 Mycobacterium sp.
ACTCTATCGAATGCCGTGAAGCCTATCGAGCAAAACCGATAGGTCGCGGCTGTTGCGCCCTCTTTCATCAAGAAAGCCACCGCACAGCAATTCCCGGTGTGAGCGCGTGGCCATAGCGAGCGACAAGCCTATTTCGCAACTACCTCTGGCTCCGGGGCCCAACACCAATTTTCAGCGTAATGCCGGGCGATCCACACCCTCGAGCGGCTAAGCACCACCTGCGTCAGAAACAGCACCGTGTCGGCGGGTTCCCAAGTGCGGCTGGCGAAGCAGCCTGAAGCAGAAGCACTTGAACGATGAGGAAGGTGTCAGGTTTGCTCGGCTAAGCGTCGGTAGTCGGCAGAGCCATCCCATTCCTTCGAGCGAGCGAGCATGGCTGAGGGTGTTCCACTGACCGAGGCCGCCGAGCACACAGAACATCCGCAATTTATCGATTTCCCGGGTAAGCTTTCTGCCATTCGATGAAGTTACGCTTCGCGAGCGAAGGGGGTCGTCTGATGAGGATCATCCGCAAGATTCGGCCAGCGTCTGATGTGGCAGAAGATCGCGATCAAGACACTGAATCACCCAGCATTGTCCGCCTCGGAACCATTGAAGAGCTGGTACACGGGCAATTTGGTACCCAGTGGCGCGACAGCAGCAATCGGGCCTACTGGAACCCGAGCTGATGCAGCGCGAAGTTCGATAAATTGCTGCTCCTCTCATCGAATTGGCCGACACCATCGAAGTCCCGACGGCTCCGGCCGCCGCGATGTGGCGGTCGTCGAGGTCGCCCGCCTGCAGCTGACCGAAAACAAGACCTTGCGTTGGTAACAGGGTCTGCGGGGGGCTCAGCGGTCCGAGGCCCGCAGGTGGGGGTCTACCGAGCCTTGCCAAAGGAGACGCTGCGGCCAGTCGCGGCAGCGCCAGATCGATCTACTACCAGCACTTTTCGTATCTGCGGTGTCGACCGCGCCGTTAATCACGCTCACCACGCCGACGACGCCTCGTAGACCAACCAGACGGCGACGACGATCGCCCCGATGCGGCCCCTAACGGGGTTTGTCCAGTCGTTCCGCAGGAGGCTTGTTGGCGATGGGGCGGTATACAAGTTGCGTTCAGCCTCGGTGCGCGGCCGCCGCCGAAGCTTGGCGTCGGTGCGGACCTTGAAAAAGGCGGCACCGGTTGCGAGTGGCAACCCCAGAGAGAAGGTCAGCCCTTGATGAGGGCGGAATACGCCTCGGCGACCGCGGGCACTGATTCGAACTCGGCGAATTGCGGATATTGCTGCAGAGCGCGCTCAGCAACCTGCTTGCGCGTCAGCCCGGCGCTGTCGATCAGTTGCTGCAAGGTTTTCAGCACGTCATCAGTCTCGGCAATTTTTTCGGCGAACGGTCGCGGGATTGCGGGCTCGGATCTCAGGCCGGTCACCGCTTCCTGCATAATCCATGTGCCCTCGACCAACACCCGCCTGACTGCGATTGTAGTCGCGATTTCTTCGGCTTTCCTATTACGTAAGTCAATTTTGGCGCTGCCTGAGCCGCTTGAGTCGGCTACTTCTAGCAAGACGATTTGGCTCCACTTTCCTAAACTCTTATACCGGACCGAAACTATATCGCCGTAACCCGCAACTAGCGACTTACGTCGTTTTAGGGCCACCTGTACGTCCGCTGGAAGTCCTGTTGGTACGTCCTTGGTTTGCCGTCGATCGTAGAGGTTCTGCAGACCACCTGCCACTAACTCGCCCACACCATAGACAGATTGCCCGCTTTCCGACGCCCCCTTCACGAACGCTTCACCGACCGATGACCTCGAGCCGGCCAAATAAGCTACGCCCGTTGCAGTCAATTCCAGATATCCGGCGTCATAAGTTTGCAGGCGTTCTACCTTCGGAGCCAACAGCACGTCCTTAGTCGATGGGGACGCGAAAAACCCGTGCCGGGCGACCGAGATGGTTGTCTTTATTCCCACTTCTGTTCCTTACTCCGTTGCCGAAAGTTGTGGCTGTGCAGATCGTCGAAGAAAAACTCTGGTCATCGGCGCGTGGCCGGGCGATGCAACACCAATGGCGCCGAAGGCGATGGCTGCGGCGATCAAGTTTGCACCGGACCATAGGCCCTCGTTTGGCGTTTTACGTGGTTGATGTGGGCCGGTCCGTCGATTGGAGCGTAAGACGTTTCAACGTCGGATCACAATAACCAATTTTTGGAGATTCCTCTGAGTTGTGTGTGGGCCTAGTCAGTCGGGCCGGGCAGCAGCACCTCGGCTATCGTGGCGATTCGTCTTTTCGGGCCGGCCCGTCATGCCCGACCGCGAAAGAGTCCGCCATGCGCGGCCCAGGAACACCTGGGGACGCTGCAGGTTGACCATCACCACAATGTTGTGCAGGGTCAATCGGCGTCAATGATGAGGCTTCACGGCGCTGATCAGGTTCGCGGCGCAACTCGTTCTGGCATCCGACTAGCTACTGCCATGCTGGCGCGAGTCAAGACCTGAGCACCGACTCTCGATGTGTTGATTGCCGCTGTTGCTGGCTGAGCCCGGACCGAACGGTCGCACGTCCACGCCCCTCGCACGGACGCTGGCCGAGCTGACTCGGCGCTCTGATAGCGCGATCCGACCCTTTGATTCATTAGGGCACAAATCTTTCCACGTAACGTCGTTGGGATTCGAGACGCACTGAGCGTGTACGGACAACCCCACATTGACACGCGCGACCTGCCGAGTCGCGATCTCGACGATGCACCGGCAGCCCTCTTCAAATCTGCGCCGTACGATCTCAACCATGCTCGTCGGTCGCGAGTCCGAGCAGCAGCAGCTCGCCGCACTGCTGGCCGCGGCGCGAGTCCACCAAAGCAGTGTCCTGGTGCTCAGCGGCGAGGCGGGAATCGGAAAGACCGCCTTGCTCGATGACACCGCCGCCGGCGCGGGCGAGATGCGCGTGCTGCGCATATCGGGCAGTGAACAGGAATCCGGAATGGGCTTCGCGGGTCTGCAGCAACTGCTGTCGCCGGCGCTGCCGTTGCTGGAGCGCATCCCCGAACCGCAGCGCGATGCCCTCGCCGTTGCCCTGACGCTGCGCGACGGCCCGGCGCCGGAGCGGTTCGCCGTCTGCGCGGGCGCGCTGAGCTTGATCAGCCGCTTCGCCGAGGAGCGCCCGCTGCTGGTGCTGGTCGACGACGCGCACCTGCTCGACTTGCCGTCGGCCGAGGCACTCTTGTTCATCGGGCGCCGGTTGCTGGCTGACCCGATCGCCTTGCTGATGTCGCTGCGGCCGGAACCCGATGCGCTGCTTTACAACTCCGGCCTGGCGACGCTGGAGTTGTCCGGCTTGGGCCGCGACGCCGCGGGTGCGTTGCTCGCGACGGCCGCGGGCGGCTCACCGGGAGCCGAGCTGACCGAAAGGTTGCACCAGGTGACCGCCGGCAATCCACTGGCCCTCATCGAATTAGCGCGCGACGATCGCCTCAACCCCAGCCACCTGACGAACCTGGCGCCCGAACTGCCGATGCCGGTGACCGAGACCATCGCGCGCACCTTCGCCCGCCGGGTGTCGACGTTGCCGGTGGCGGCGCAACGTCTGCTACTGCTGACCGCTGTCGCTGACGGAGACCTGGCGGTCACGGCGCAGGCCGCGGCCACGCTGGACTGCGGCGGCAGCGGCATCGAACCCCTCGCCGAGGCGGAAAACGTTGGGCTGCTGCGACTTCAGGCTGGACACGCGGAGTTCCGACATCCGCTGGTGCGGTCGGCCGTCTACGCGGTGGCGGCGCCGGAAGACCGTCGAGCCGCCCATCGCGCGGTCGCCGCGGCATTGCCCGAGTCGTCGACGGATCGACGCGCCTGGCATCTGAGCGAAGCGTGCGTCGGGCCCGACGACACGGTCGCCGCCATGCTGGCCGAGTCGGCCGAAAATGCCCGTGCGCGAGGGGCTTACGGCACCGCGGCGCTCGGGCTGGCACGCAGCGCCGAGCTCACCTCGGCGCACGAACCGCGCGGCCTACGGTTTTTCCGTGCCGGCGAAACAGCCTACCTCGCGGGCCGTGTCGCCACGGCCGACGAGTTGCTCAGCGCCGCAAAGAAACTGGTGAACGAACCGGCCAGGCTAGCCGAAATCGACGGTATACGAGGAAATCTCGCACTACGCACCGGATCGCTGCGAGATGCGCACCAAGTGTTTTCACGTTCGGCGGAGCGCGCCGCGGCGGCTGACCCCGACGCCGCGGCCCGGTTACTGGCCGACGCTGTGACCGCCTGCTTCTACCTTTGTGACGCCGTGGCGGCGACAGCGGCCGCCGATCGCATCGAGGGGTTGCTTGACGACTGCCGCTCCGACGTGGCACGAACACGTGGGCAGATGGCGATCGGCATGGCGCGGGTATTGGCGGGCACTCAGGGCATGCACTGGATCCGCCGGGCGGTCGAGTCGATGACCAAGGATCCCCAGCTGTTCGAGGATCCGCGCCGACCGGACTTATCGGTGATCGGCCCGCTGTTCCTGCGCGAGTCCCGGGCCGGGCGAGAGCTCGTCGGGCGCGTCGTTGCAGAGCAGCGGGCGCGCACGGCGCTGGGCGCGCTCCCGAACCTGCTGTTCCACATGGCCCGCGACGACGCCACCACCGATCGCTGGTCTTCGGCGCTGAGCGAGTTCGACGAGGGCATCACGCTGGCCGGGGAGACCGGACAGACCACGGATCTCGCCGTGTCCCTGGCCGGTCTGGCCTGGCTGCAGGCCCGCATGGGTCGCACCGAGGAATGCCGCCGCAACTGTGAGCAGGCACTGGCCCTGGCCGGCAGCCATCAGATTGTGCTGGCCGAACTTTGGGCCCGGTTCGCGCTCGGTGACCTCAATCTCGCCGGCGGCGATGCCGCCGCCGCGGAACGCAGCTTCAGTGAACTGCAGGACACCATGAGCCGCATCGGGTTTCACGACGTCGACCTTGCGCCCGGCCCAGAACTCGCCGAAGCCCAGGTGCGGCGCGGTGACCTGACTGCCGCCGCCACTTCGGCCGCTGACTACCGGCGTCGGGCACAGCAGAAGGGACAGCCCTGGGCGCTGGCGCGCGCGCAGCGCGCGATGGCCCTGGTCGCTACGGACGCCGAACAGCGAAACACGTTCTTCGAGCAGGCAATCCAACTTCACCAGGGCAGCTTGGACCTCTACGAGGAAGCGCGGACGCGCCTGGCGTTCGGCGCGTCCCTGCGCCGCGACAAGAGCCGGGTGGCAGCGCGTCCGCACCTGCGTCAGGCGCTCAAACAGTTCGAGCGATTGGGCGCGCGCCCGTGGGCGGACCTGGCGGCCTCCGAATTGGATGCGACGGGTGAGCGGGCGCGTCGCAGCGGCGAAGGCCAACTGGCCGCCCTCACCTCGCAGGAGATCCACATCGCGCAGCTACTCGGCGCCGGCCGGACAACGAAAGAGACTGCGGCAGCGTTATTTCTGAGCCCGAAGACGGTCGAATACCACCTGCGGCACATCTATCAGAAGCTGGGCATCCGGTCGCGCGGCGAGTTGGCTGCGGTGGTACAGACCGAGACGCGTTAGATCGGCGCCAGGAATCCGATCGGCCCCGACGCGATACACAGCGAAAGCCCGGTCGTGTTGGCCCGCACAGTGATCGCGTCACCGGCACCGGGCAACCGGGCGAAGACCCGGTTCAGTCCCGGCCGCACCGGAACTTTCACGTCGGGCCCTTGCGTCAACGCCACCGTCATCGAGCCGTCGCTGTTGGCCAGGTAGTTGAGTTCGACGGTCCAGTCGGCGGGCAGCAGCGGCCCGTCGAGGATCAGCCGCGCCGGTGTGTCCGGCTGGGTGAAGTAGCCGCATCGCGGTTGGGGTCCGGGCACGATCGCGCGTACCCAGGTCACCCGCGCGTCTACCAGCCGTCCCGAGGGGTTCAGCATTCGCAATTGCGTTGTCGCCGTGTTAAATTCCGGTCTGTCTCGGAGCAGGGCAAACATGTGGCTGGCCAGGTTCTCCGGCCAGGCCACCCGCTGCAGCACCAGCGGATCCACTTCCTGGTCCAGCAGCGGCGCATCCGAAGCCGCCCGCGCGGCAGCCAAACTCGCACGGGCGTTGCGCAGATAGGGCTGGGCAGGATTGTCACGCCAGCTGGTCAGAAAGGTCGCCGTCGAGTACAGACTGCTGCCGACGAACAACGCCGCCAAAACGGTTGTCACCACTGCGCGTTTCGCCGAGGCGTCCAGCCAGCTCGCCGACATCCGGTTGGGTGCGGTGAACGCGACCGCGGCCAACAGGGCCAGCACGAAGACCAGGTCCGGGAGATAGCGCAGGGTCTGAGCCAGTTCGAGGGCGGTGAACCGCGACGAGCGCATCAGGTAGATCGGCACCTGGCAGGCGACCGTGTACCCCAGAGCGGTCACCCACACCGGCCGGATGCGTTGTTTGCGGACCAGCGATACGGCCAGCACCCCAGCAAACACCAGCCAGCCCAGCGTCATCACCAGCGGCCCCGGAACGGCCCACGGCGAGGACGGAGCCCAGCGTTCCCAGCGCCACGGACCGCCGGCTAATCCCGGCACGATGCCATGGGTGATGGAACGGCACAGCAGATTCCACGTCATCGCCAGGTCGGAGCTCCACCGCTTCTGATTCACCACGGCCAGATACAGCGCCACCCAGCCGACGGTCAGGGTCAGCGACGCAATCCACAGTCGCACCCCCGCCCGCCAAACCGTCCGCAAAACGTCGGAGTCGCCCCGCACGTGGCCGAGCAGCGCGGTCACCGCGAAGGCGACGAACGGGATCACCGCGGCCTTCTCGAAGAACAGCAGCCCACCGAAGTAGACCAGTGTGCCGGTCGCCGCGTAGCGCTGATTCCCGGTGCGGACCAGCAGCACCGCGTCCGCGCACACCCAGGCCAGCGCCGCCAGCATGGGAAGCGAGTTCAGCGCCGCCGCCCACCACGCGAACCCCGGCACCGCCAGCGGCGTGAACAGCGCGAACGTCAACGGAATGAGCACCACCGGACGCCAGCCCAGGATCACGTACAGCGCGCGCAACAGCGCCAGCGAGGCCAGCAGCTGCAGCACCACCAGGCTGATCGCCGGCCCGACCCAGTTCAGCGGCGCCAGCCGGATGATCGCGCCGGCGACCAGGAAGGCGCCCGGCATCACGTGGCCGTCGTGGTCGTCGAACAGGTACGACGGCGACAGCGGGCCCTGCGTGCCGGCCTTGCCGACCAGAATCAGGTCGTCCCAGTAGAAGTAGCCGTCGAACGCCAGCACCGCGCGGAATGCCAGCTGCACCGTGATCAACACTCCCGCTGCCACGGCGGCCGGCGCCATGACCCGCCGGTATGGTGGGCCGGTGCGCGCACTGGTCACCGGAGCAGCCGGATTCATCGGGTCGACGCTAGTCGACCGTCTACTGGCCGACGGCCACACAGTGGTTGGGCTGGACAATTTCGCGACGGGTCGCGCGACCAACCTCGAGCATCTGGTCGACAATCCCGACCATTTCTTCGTCGAGGCCGACATCGTCACCGCCGATCTGGACGCGATCCTCGCCGAGCACCGTCCCGAGGTGGTCTTCCACCTCGCGGCACAGATCGACGTCCGCCACTCGGTGGCCAATCCGCAGTTCGACGCTTCGGTCAACGTCGTCGGCACGGTACGCCTGGCCGAAGCCGCCCGGCGCGCGGAAGTCCGCAAGGTCGTACACACGTCGTCGGGCGGATCGATCTACGGCACCCCGACGGATTTCCCGACCCCGGAGACGGTGCCCACCGATCCGGCGTCGCCGTACGCGGCGGGAAAGGTGGCGGGGGAGATCTACCTGAACACCTTCCGGCACCTGTACGGCCTGGACTGGTCGGCCATCGCACCGGCCAACGTCTACGGCCCCCGGCAGGATCCGCACGGTGAGGCCGGCGTGGTGGCGATCTTCGCCCAGGCGCTGCTGTCGGGTAGGCCGACAAAGGTGTTCGGCGACGGCACCAACACCCGCGACTACGTGTTCGTCGACGACGTGGTGGACGCCTTCGTGAAGGCGTCGGGTGATGCGGGCGGCGGGCAGCGGTTCAACATCGGCACCGGCATCGAGACGTCGGACCGCCAATTGCACACCGTGGTGGCCGCGGCCGTCGGGGGCCCCGACGACCCGGAGTTCTATCCGCCGCGCCTCGGCGACCTCAGGCGCTCCTGCCTCGACAACGGTTTAGCCGAACGGGTTTTGGGCTGGCGCCCGCAGGTTGGGCTGGACGACGGTGTGCGCCGCACGGTCGAGTACTTCCGGCATCTGCGCGGGGGCTGACTCGCCGAACGTGCTTTGGTGGTCAAATTCCGGCGATTTTTTCGCCCTGAGAGCACACGGGGCGCGCGGGCTGCGCCGAGGCGCCGGGCACCGGCAGCGGTCAGTGCTCCTCCGGCACCTGCGCGCCCTCGAGGGCGACGGCGCGGGCCAGTCGCGCGTAACGCAACTCCAAGTCCTTGAACCGCATGTAGGTGCTCAGCGTGGTGAAGCTGAACGCCATGACCAGCGCGTAGAGCATCAGGTCGGTGCCGCGCCCGATCCCGAACCAGTGCGCGACGACCGTGGTGTCGCCGGGCCGCAGCACGGCGTAGATCCCGGCGAGCACGAACAAGACATAACCGACCTTGACCCAGGCCCGGGACCGAGCATTACGCCGGGACCGCAGTAGGTAGACCAGCAGCGCAACGATCGACCCGATCAAGAGCAGCTGGATCCAGTTCATCGTTGGGGTTCTTTCATCGCGGCATCCTCCCTCGCAGAAACCCGTCGAAAATGATGTTCACGCCGTTGAGCAGGGGCTGGCCCTTCGACTTCGAGTATTCGGTGTACAGCACTTCGACCGGCTCCTCAACTACGCGCCAATTGTGCTCGGCGATCAACATGACGAACTCGTTGGCGTGACTCATCCCGCTCATGGTGATGTCCAGGCCGTCGGCCACCGTCTTGTTGAACACCCGCAGGCCGTTGTTGGTGTCGGTCAGGCCCAGCCGGCGGCCGCGCCGGCTCAACCGTGCGGCGGTCCGCAACACGATGCGCTTGAAGAACGGCGGCTTGGCGGAGTCGGGGCTGGCGAACCGGGTCCCGATCACGACGTCGACATCGCCGGCCAGCAGCCGCTCGACCATCGCGGCCAGGTCCTTGACGCGGTGCTGGCCGTCGGCGTCGAACGTGGCGAACACGCGGGCACCGGGGCGCGCGCGGGCATACTCCACGCCGGTCTGGATCGCCGCGCCCTGGCCCACGTTGATCGGATGCCGCACCAGGTGGGCTCCGGCGCGCAGGGCGATGTCACCGGTCTCGTCGGTGCTGCCGTCGTCCACACAGACGACATGGTCGAACACGGCGCGCAGATCAGCGATGACCTCGCCGATCACAGCAGCTTCATTGAATGCGGGAACGACGATCCAGACGTCGGGGTAATGCCTATCAGAGTCCATCGGCGTTTTTGAGTCCATTGATGCACCACAAGGTACACGCCAATACAGCCCGAATCAGCGCGTAACGCGGCCTACCCGGGCGAGTGCTATCAGATGGACGCCGATGCCCACCAACGGCCCGCACAACAGGGCCACGACGGTGCGGGTTTGCAACGGGAGGGGGAGCAGCAGCAACATTCCCGACGCGACCGTCGCCCCCACCCAGCCCAATGAATAGGCCCGGTGCAGGGCGGCCGCAACCGTTGCCGAGCCGGTGAGGGTCAGCATTGCGATCGCCACCGCGGCCGCGGTCAGCCACGCCAGCAGCGCGCTGCTGGCCAGGTATTGCGGCCCGAACGCGACGCGCAGCAACCACGGGCCCACCAGACCCGCCGCCAGTACCCCGACCGCACCGATGCCGCCGACGATCGCCGCCGGCGCGACCAGCGCCCGCAGCCGGTTGGTGCGCTCGTCGACGAAATGGGCGATCAGGTTGCCCTGCATGGCCGTCAGCGGCACCAGCAGCGGCGCGCGGGTCAGCGTGACGGCCAGGATGACGACGCCGCCCTGCGCCCCCAGTTCGTTGCTGGTCAGCTTCAGCAGCACCGGAAATCCCATCACCAGAATCGCGCTGGCGCCGGCCGCGGTGATCGAATGGGCGGCGCCGCGCAGGAAGGTCGCGGTGGTCCCGGGCGTCAGCAGGCGCGCCGCCGCGCGTGTCGACGGCGAGGCCGCCAGCATGACCAGCCAGGCCACCGCGCCGCCGACGGTGGCCCACAGAAACCCGATCAGGCCCCAGCCGATCACGAACGTCGCCGCGGCGATGCTGACCCGGATGACGGCGTCGGTGACCATCAGGGCGCCGTACTGCGTCCAGCGGTTGCTGCCGGCCAGCATGCCGAGCAACGTGGCGTGCACACAGAACCCGGCAAGACCGACGCTGAGCAGCCCCACCGACAGCCAGCGTGCCTCGACGAACACCCGTCCGCTCCACAGCGGCGAACTCCCGGCGATCACGACGGCAGCGGTCACACCGACCATCCCGGCGATCCGCAGCGGATGGGTACGCTGCCCGGCGGGGTCGGGCAAGGCATCCAGGTGGAGCGTCGAGCGCACCTCCCGGGTGGTTTCCTGCAGTAGCCCATTGGCTGCGCCGGTCACCAGGCCGAAGGCCCCCCAGAAAACCCCGAACACCGAGAAGCCGCCGGGAGCCAGGTCGCGGGCGGCCAGATAGATCACCGCGTAGCCGCACAGCGCCGTCAGCGCGGTCGCGGTGCCGACCCGGGCCACGCTGCTGCGCGTGACCGGGCCGGGAGCGGCCGCGGGGGCTGGGCCACCGCCAATCTCGGTCACCGTTTGAAAATACTAAGTGCGTGTCGCCAAAGGCCCGATCTGCGATCGAGCGTCGCTAATGTGGATTGCTGTCGGAAGGATCCATGACCACATTCCGCACCTTCGCCACCTCGCTGATACTGACCGTCCTGGCACTTGTCGCCGGATATCTGCACGGCGGGCTCAATGCGCTGTTTTTGCTGGTGGTGCTGGCCGCTCTCGAGGTGTCGCTGTCGTTCGACAACGCGATCATCAACGCCGCGATCCTGCGCCGGATGAGCCTGTTCTGGCAGCGGATGTTCCTGACGATCGGGATTCTCATCGCTGTCTTCGGGATGCGGCTAGTCTTCCCGCTGATCATCGTCTGGGCGACCGCGGGCCTAGATCCGGTCCGCGCGATGGAGCTGGCACTGCAGCCGCCGCCACACGGCGCGCTCGAATTCGCGGACGGCTCGCCCAGCTACCAGAAGCTGATGATCCAAGCCCATCCCCAGATCGCGGCGTTCGGCGGCACGTTCCTGCTGATGCTGTTCCTGGACTTCATCGTCAACGACCGAGACATCAAGTGGCTCAAGTGGATTGAGGCTCCGTTCGCCCGCATCGGGCGGCTTGGTCAGGTGTCGGTGGTGTTCGCGGTGGTGGCGCTGGTGCTGTCCGGCACGCTGTTGACGCACTCCGGCGAGGAGCGTGCGACGGTGCTGACGGCCGGCCTGGTGGGCCTGGTGACGTATCTGGTCGTCAACGGTTTGAGCCGGGCTTTCCGGCCCTCGGACGACGGCGCTACGACGGGAGCTGCCGTGCGGGCGGTCGGTAAGGCCGGACTGTTCCTGTTCCTCTACCTGGAAGTTCTTGACGCCGCCTTTTCGTTCGATGGGGTCACCGGCGCCTTCGCGATCACGTCGGACCCGGTCATCATGGCGCTGGGTCTGGGACTGGTGGGCTCGGTGTTCGTCCGGTCGATCACCGTCCACCTGGTCCGCCAGGCCACCCTGGAGCGTTACGTGTACTTGGAGCACGGCGCGCACTGGGCGATCGGCGTGCTGGCCGTCATCATGCTGGTCTCCATCGAGCGGCGAATCCACATCCCCGATGTGCTCACCGCGTTGGTGGGGGTGGTGTTCATCGCGGCGGCATTCGCCTGGAGTCTGCTGCGCAATCGGCGCCAGGCGCAGGCCGCGCGGGCCGCGGGGACCGCGGGGGACGCAGCACTGGTCAGTGCTCGGCGGCCTTGAACCGCTCTACCGAGCGCAGCACCTCGGCTTCGGCTTCCTCGCGGCCAACCCAGTCCGCGGCCTCGACGAACTTGCCCGGTTCCAGGTCCTTGTAGTGGACAAAGAAATGCTTGATCGCGTCCAGTTCGAACGCCGGAACGTCGTCGATGTCCTGGATGTGGTCCCAGCGGTGGTCGCCGGCCGGCACACAGAGCACCTTGTCGTCGCCGCCATGCTCGTCGACCATCTTGAACATTCCCACCGGACGGGCTTCCACCAGCACCCCGGGGAACAACGGCTGCGGCAGTAGCACCAGCGCGTCCAGCGGGTCTCCGTCTTCCCCGAGGGTGTCCTCGATGAAGCCGTAGTCGGTGGGGTACGCCATCGGCGTGTACAGGTAGCGGTCCAGACGCACGCGCCCCGTCTCGTGGTCGACTTCGTACTTGTTGCGCTGCCCTTTCGGAATTTCGATGGTCACGTCGAATTGCACCGTCACAGCTCCTTGCCTGGGGTAGGTCAGTTGCGTCGCGGATCACCCTAGTCGAGCATCCGGCCGTTGGTTCGGCAGAATGGGACGAGACAGTCAGGAGAGTGATGGGTCCTACTCGCTGGCGGAAATCCACCTACGCGATCGTCTCGGTGGCCGTGGTGGTGTTTATTGCCGCCGTGGTGGCGGCTGCGGCGTACTTCACCACTGGTCACGGGGGCATTGGCGCGCATCCCCCGGTGCCGCCGCCGCACCCGCCGACGGTCAAACCGGGAATGGTTCCGGTGACCGACGCCGCCGCGGTCCCGAGTGCCGGTGGGCTGGCGGCCACGTTGGCGCCCATCGCGGCCGACCCCAATCTGGGCAGGTTGGGGGGCCGGATCACCGATGCCATGACCGCCAAAGAGCTCTGGCAGGTCGGTGCCGACGTGCCGTTGGTTCCGGCGTCGACCAATAAGGTGCTGACCGCGGCAGCGGCGCTGCTCACCCTGGATCGTCAGGCCCGGATCAGCACGCGGGTGGTCGCCGGCAGCCAGAACGCGCAGGGCCCGGTGGTGCTGGTGGGCGCCGGGGATCCGACGTTGTCGGCCGCGCCGGCCGGTGTGGACACCTGGTACCGGGGTTCGGCGCGGATCAGCGACCTCGTCGAGCAGATCAAGCGCAGCGGCGTGACGCCGACGTCGGTCCAGGTGGACATCCACGTATTCAGCGGCCCGACGATGGCGCCGGGCTGGGACCCGGCAGACGTCGGCAACGGCGACATCGCGCCGATCGAGGCGGTGATGATCGACGCCGGGCGGATCCAGCCGACCACCGTCAACTCGCGACGGTCGTCCACCCCGGCTCTGGACGCCGGCCGGGAGCTGGCCAAGGCGCTGGGCCTCGATCCCAACGCGGTCACGCTGACCACGGCACCGACCGGCGCCAAGCAGCTGGCCGTGGTCCAGTCGGCACCGTTGATCCAGCGGCTGTCCCAGATGATGGACCACTCCGACAACGTGATGGCCGAATGCATTGCCCGCGAGGTGGCGGCCGCGATCAACCGGCCGCAGAGCTTCGCCGGCGCGGTCGACGCGGTGACCAATCGGTTGAGCACCGCCCACGTCGACATCGGCGGCGCCGCGCTGGTTGATTCCAGCGGGTTGTCGGTCGACGACCGGCTGACGGCGAAGACGCTCGACGGCGTGGTCCAGGCGGCGGCGGGTCCGGATCAGCCGTCGTTGCGGGCGCTGCTGGATCTGCTGCCCATCGCCGGCGGTAGCGGCACGCTGTCCGAACGGTTTCTCGACCCGGCCACCAATCTGGGCCCGGCCGGCTGGCTGCGTGCCAAGACCGGTTCGCTGACCGCCATCAACTCGCTGGTCGGGGTGCTGACCGACAGCAGCGGGCGGGTACTGACCTTTGCGTTCATCTCCAACAGCGCCGGTCCCAACGGCCGCAACGTGATGGACGCGCTGGCCACCAAGCTATGGACGTGTGGGTGCGCATGACTTCATCTTCAGACCTGACCATCGGTACCGCCGTCGACTGGCGATTCGCCGCGACCGTCGGCCAGCGGCTGGCCCGGCCCGGCCCACCGTCCACCGACTACACCCGCCGCCAGGTCATCGAGGAGTTGACCAGTGCGGCCGCGAAAGCCGAACCTCCGGTGCGCGACGTCACCGGTCTGGTCACCAACGGGAAAGTGCCGGCGGCCCGCATCGTCGACCGTTCGGAGTGGGTGGGGGCAGCCGCCGAGTCGATGCGGGTGATGACCAACGGAACCGAGAAGCCACGGGGGTTCTGGACCGGGCGGATCACCGGTGCGCAGACGGGCGCCGTGCTGGCGTTCGTGTCCTCGGGGATCCTCGGTCAGTACGACCCGTTCGCGGCCGAACACGGCTGTCTGCTGCTGGTGTATCCGAATGTCATCGCCGTCGAGCGTCAACTGCGCATCGAGCCGTCCGACTTCCGGCTGTGGGTGTGCCTGCATGAGGTGACCCACCGCGTGCAGTTCACCGCCAACCCGTGGCTGGCCGGCTACATGTCGCAGGCGCTGGGGATGGTGACCCAGGACGCCGGTGAGGACATCGGGCAGGTGGTCAGCCGCCTGGCCGAGTTCGTCCGCAACCGCGGCTCCGGGCCTTCGGGGGTCGCTGACCCCGGCGCGCCGGGGATCCTCGGCCTGGTGCGCGCGGTGCAGTCCGAGCCGCAGCGCAACGCCCTGGACCAGCTACTGGTGCTGGGCACGCTGCTGGAAGGCCACGCCGACCACGTGATGGACGCCGTCGGGCCGCTGGTGGTGCCGTCGGTGGCCACCATCCGGCGCCGATTCGACGAGCGTCGGCAACGCAAGCAGCCGCCGTTGCAGCGACTGCTGCGCGCGCTGCTGGGCATCGACGCCAAGCTGAGCCAATACACCCGTGGCAAAGCGTTCGTCGACCACGTGGTGGACCGCGTCGGGATGGAACGGTTCAACACGGTCTGGTCGGGTCCCGAGACGCTGCCGCTGCCCGCCGAGATCGAAGAGCCGCAGCGATGGATCGACCGGGTGCTGTAGGGCAGCTGCGGACGGCTGTCGAGGCGTTCGCCAGCACCTATCTGGCCCCGGCCGAACCGTGGTGCGTGGGGCTGTCCGGCGGGCCGGACTCGTTGGCTCTCACCGCGGTCGCGGCCCAGCTGCGACCTACCACCGCCCTGATCGTCGACCACGGCTTGCAGCCCGATTCGGCCGCCGTGGCCGAAACCGCACGCACCCAAGCCCTGGCATTGGGATGCGTTGACGCACAGGTGGTTTGCGTGCGGGTAGGCAACGAAGGGGGCCCGGAGGCGGCGGCCCGCGCCGCCCGCTACGCCGCCCTGAACGCCTGGCGGGGCGGGCCGGTGCTGCTGGCCCACACGCTCGACGACCAGGCCGAGACGGTCCTGTTGGGCCTGGGCAGGGGTTCGGGGCCGCGCTCGATCGCCGGGATGCGCCCGCACGATCCGCCGTGGTGTCGCCCGTTGCTGGGGGTGCGGCGCAGCGTCACCCACGCCGCCTGCCAGGAGCTGGGCCTGACCGTGTGGCAGGACCCGCACAACACCGACCGTCGCTTCACCCGGACCAGGCTGCGCTCCGAGGTGCTGCCGCTGCTCGAAGACGTGCTGGGCGGCGGGGTTGCCGAGGCGCTGGCCCGCACCGCGACGGCGTTGCGCGAGGACACCGAGCTGATCGACAAGCTGGCCGCAGAGGCGTTGCCGTCGATCAGGACCGGGCACGCCGACGACGGACTCCGGACCAGCGCGCTGGCCACGCTGCCCGACCCGGTGCGCCGCCGGGTGATCCGTGGCTGGTTGCTGGCCGGCGGCGCGACGGGGCTGACCGACAAGCAGATCCGTGGGGTGGACACGTTGGTCACAGCGTGGCGCGGCCAGGGCGGAGTGGCCGTCGGCTCGCCGTTGCGCGGTCAGCGATTGGTCGCCGGGCGGCACGACGGCATCCTGACTTTGCGGTGCGAGCCCGTCTAGAGCCCGAAAATCGGGATTCGCGTTGGTTGTTCGCCCGTTGACGTGGCACTCTGTGGTCGTGGCCCAGATCTCCTCGGCGATCACCCCCGGACCGACCCCGGAGCTGTATCCGGGAGATATCAAGTCCGTACTGCTCACCGAGGGGCAAATTCAGGAGCGCATCGCCGAGCTCGGCGCCCAGATCGGCAACGACTACCGCGACCTGGCCGCCGAGACCGGGCAGGATCTGCTGCTGATCACCGTGCTCAAGGGTGCGGTGATCTTCGTCACGGACCTGGCGCGGGCGATTCCAATGCCGACCCAGTTCGAATTCATGGCCGTCAGCTCCTACGGGTCGTCGACGTCCTCGTCGGGCGTGGTGCGGATCCTCAAGGACCTCGACCGCGATATCCACGACCGCGACGTGCTGATCGTCGAGGACGTCGTCGACTCGGGCCTGACCCTGTCGTGGCTGTTGCGGAACCTGACCACCCGGCATCCGCGCTCGCTGCGCGTGTGCACGCTGCTGCGCAAGCCCGACGCGTTGGGCGCCAACGCCGAAATCAGCTACGTGGGCTTCGACATCCCCAACGACTTCGTCGTGGGCTACGGCCTGGACTACGACGAGCGTTACCGCGACCTGCCCTACATCGGGACGCTGGACCCCAGGGTTTACCAGCTCTAACCGCTGGTCCGCTGCGCCGCGCAGTGCTCGCCTCACTCGGCGTGCGTGGGCGATAGGGACGAAAAATGATCAAGATGCGTGCATATCCGGGGTCGGCTTAGCAATGGAACGAATCTGGGTGTTTTCGCGATCTTGCTTGTGCGGCCCAGCTTTACGAATGCGCGCCGCGCCAGGCTTGCCAGATGTCGGGGTGTAGGCGGCCGCGGTCTGGCACGGCCAGGCCGGTTGAGCGTGCCCATGCGCGCACCTCGGCCGTCGGCGGTGATGCGGCCGCGGGCGCGGTCGCGGTTTCGGTGGCCTCGACTGGAATGCCGACGCGATCAACGATGGCGTGTTCGGTCTCGGCCCAGGCGTGTGCGGCCGCGAGGTAGCGGAAGGTCCATTCCTCGGCGAGCTGGCGGGTCTCGTTGAAGACGATCGGGACGCTGGGCCAACGGATCTGTAGCTCGGCGAGCCCGTCGGCGACGACTGCAGGTCGGACCCAGTCGAGTTTGAAGATCTGCGAGTAGCGGTCTTCGACGACCACAGCTGCGCGGGGCAGGGTCGCGAGGTCGCCGAGGGCGTAGCGCAGCTTGCCGTTGATCAGGCTGGATACGAGATCCGTGACCGACTTGCGCTCCACGGCGGCGACCAGCCGGCCGTCGACGGTGATGCCGTAATCGCCGCACGGCAGAGCGCGTTTGACGGTGGTGGCCCGCTGGGTGGAGAAGCGGTAGGCGTACTGCTCGCGGGTGTCAACAAGGATCTGCAGTTCGGCGATGCCAGCCGCGCGGGCCGTCGGGGTGGTGACGTTCGGGCGCGCTTGCTTGCGGGTGCGCGGTGACTGCCAGAACACCGCGTCGCGGCCGCGTGCGGTGGTAAACACCAACTGGGAGCGATTCTCGCGACCACGGTCGAGGATCAGGTCGATCGCTGCGCCGCGGCGGATGCAGGAGCGAATCGGCGCGCGTTCGACGATGTCCGGGTCGGCTGGCCACTCGTCGGTGGTGACCGGGTAGCAGTACAACGCCTTCGTGCGCGGCCGAGTACCGGAGGTGCGGAACACCATCCCGCCGCCCAGCGGTAAGCGCAGCAGGTAGCCGAGCCTTGAGTCCGCGTCAGGGTTGACCGCGACGAGCATCTCCTCGATCACGTCACGCTCCCGCGCCGTGTCGATGTCGGGGCGGCGCTGTACGACCGCCAGCGCGCGACGGCCCGGTAGATCGTCGAGCGCGTGACCGGGAACAGCTCCTCGAGTTCGCCAATGGTGTGTCCTCCGGCGCGGTAGAGTTCGACGAGGTGCGCCTCCTGCCGCGGACTGAGCTTGGGCTGCTTGCCCCGCGGTCGGCCCTTGGCCCGGGCGACGGCCATGCCCTCCCGAGTCCGGGCGCGGGCAAGGTCGGCCTCAAACTCGGCGATCATGCTGAGAGTGGTGAACAGTAACCCGCCGATCGGGTCTGTCGGGTCGTGCACCGAGCCGCCGATGTTGAGGCGTACGCCGCTGGCGGTGAGTTCGTCAACGATGTCGCGTGCTTCCGGAACGGACCGGGCGAGCCGGTCGAGCTTGGTTACGACGAGCGTGTCGCCGCTGCGGCAGGCGGCGGGCGCTTGGCGTAATCCGGGCCGGTCTCGGTTCGTGCCAGTCACGCCGTGGTCGACATAGATCCGCTTGGGGTCGACGCCGAGCGCCGTGAGCGCCTCCCGCTGCGCGGTGAGATCTTGATCGACCGTCGACACCCGGGCGTAGCCGACCTTCAACTCCGACATGCAAATAGCATGCCGGTAAGCCCCCCTTCACCGGGAAAGATCACCGAACCGGTCTTACGGGACGTCTGCTGTTCGGTCCGGTCGGGCCGTGGTCGCTCGGTGTCGGCGTGCCGTTTGAGGTTCCCCTTGCGAGCTAGCTGATCCCGTGCCACGCTGTCCCCGCCTTGGCAGGACCTTCAGTGTCCGGCGTCGAATTCGATGGGCAGGGTGGTGGGCCCGGTGATTCCGGTCATGGTCTTCCAGGGGGCGGGGCCGGTGCGGCGGGGGTTGGGCATGCGGCGCGTGATGACGGTCAGGGCTTGGGCGAGTTCGAGTCTGGCGAGGTGTGCTCCGAGGCAGTAGTGCGCGCCACCGCCGAACGTGAGCAGGGTCGCCGGCCCCTCGCGGGTGATGTCGAGGGAGTCGGGGTCGTCGTAGACGGCGGGGTCGCGGTTGGCGGCGGCGGTGTTGACCATCACCAGCGTGCCGGCAGGTATGCGCACGCCGCCGAGTTCGACATCCTCGACTGCCTTGCGCATGGTGGTGAAAATGACCGGGCAGTACCGCATGAGCTCGTGGACGGCGTTGTGGGCCAGTTCGGGATGCACGGCGAGCAGGGCCCACTGGTCGGGGTGGTCGGCCAGGACTTGCACCGCGGCGGCTAGCTGGTTGCGGGTGGTGTCGGTACCTGCCATCAGCAGGGCTTCGGCGAGCATGCGTAGCTCGGCGGCGCTGAGTCGGTCCCCGTCATCTTCGGCGCGGATCAGCTGCGAGATCACGTCGTCGGTGAGGTTGCGGCGCCGGTGGGCGACCATTTCGTCGATGTAGGCGTCGAGTTCGTCGAACGCCGCCATGATGACCGCGGCGTCGTTGGCGACGTCCCAGTTGCCGATCTTGAAGATGTCCTCGGCCCAGTCCGAAAACAGTTGCCAGTCTTCGCGGGGGGCGCCCAGCAACCCGCAGATGATCGGAATCGGGTACTGGCGTGCGATGTCGGCGACCACGTCGCAGCGCCCCGTGCTGGTCACCGGGTCGACCAACTCGCTGATGACGTCGACGATCGTGCTCTGTAGTCGTGCGGTCGACCGTGGTGTGAACGCCTGGGAGACGAGTCGGCGCAGCCGATTGTGATCGGCGCCGTCGCGGCTCAAGAGGCCCGTGGTGGCCTTGTCCCACAGCCGTCCCGACGTGATGCCTTGTGCGGCAAGCACAAGTCCCTTAGGCATGCAAAACCGGGGATCGCGCAACACAGTCCGCACCAGCTGGTAGCTCAACACTTCGGGCCCGTGCGGGCCGAGCGCAATCGGGCCCTGAAGACGGGCTTGCCGGATGAGGCGGTGCGCATCTTCGGGGTTTTGGGTGTGCTCATAGGCGATGGTCGGCAGCCCGGCATCACAGACGGTGGGGCTGTTGGTGGCGATGGTTTCGGCGGTCATGGTGGTCTCCTCGGGTGGCTGTCGAGTCGACTATCCGGGGTCGCGAGGCCCAGACCATCGGCCAGAACGCGTAGAGAACAGAGCAAAGGGGTCGTAGATACGCCCTCGACCGGCTGTGATCTGCGCGGTTGCGCTGATGTTTGTGCTACGCGCTGCGCGCATGCTGGCTAGCATGAGCGACATCGATCGCCGCGCGGATGCGCTGCTGGTGGACTGGAGCGAGTTGGGCGTGAGCGGACTCTTGCCGACGGGCACGGTGACGTTGCTGTTGGCTGATGTCGAGGGCTCCACGCATTTGTGGGAGACCCAACCGCAGGAGATGACGGCGGCGTTCACGCGCCTAGATCAGGCACTGTCGGAACTGCTCGCCGCTCATGGCGGGGTGCGACCGGTGGAGCAGGGTGAGGGCGATAGTTTCGTGGTCGCGTTCGCTCGCGCGTCCGATGCGGTGGCGGCTGCGTTGGGGTTGCAGTTAGCGCCGTTGGCGCCGATCCGGCTGCGGATCGGGGTGCATACCGGTGAGGTGCAGCTGCGCGACGACGCCAACTACATCGGTCCCACGATCAACCGCGCCGCGCGTATTCGAGATTTGGCCCACGGTGGCCAGACCGTGCTCTCCGGCACGACGGAGGATCTGGTCGCCGATGTACTTCCGGCGGGCGCCTGGTTGACCGACCTCGGCCGTCACGAGCTGCGCGGTGTGCCCCGTCCCGAGCGGGTCGTCCAGCTATGCCATCGCGATCTTGTCAACGAGTTCCCGCCGCTGCGGGTATCTAGCACGGTTGTCTCCACCCGTCTTCCGGTGCAGCTCACCAGCTTTGTGGGCCGCGGCCCGCAGATGGCTGACGTGGAGAAGCTGTTGGCCGACAACCGGCTGGTGACGCTGACCGGTGCCGGCGGGGTCGGCAAGACCCGTCTCGCCCTCGAGATTGCGGCTCGCCTCGCGCCTGAGTTCCGTGACGGTGTTTGGTACGTCGATCTTGCGCCGATCACCGACCCCGAGCTGGTGCCGGTCGCGGTGGCCCGCGCACTCGGGCTGCCCGACCAGCCAGGGCGCTCCACGATGGACACGCCGCTGCGATTCGTTCGCGACCGTCAGATGCTGGTGGTGCTGGACAACTGCGAACACCTGCTCGACGCGTGCGCCGATCTGGCCATCGCTCTCCTGGGTGGGGCACCAGGGCTGACGCTGCTGGCCACCAGTCGTGAGCCGATCGGCGTTGCCGGTGAGGTGAGCTGGCGGGTGCCGTCGCTGTCACTGACCGACGAAGCCATCGAACTGTTCACCGACCGGGCGCATCATGCTCGGCCCGATTTCGTCGTCGGCGACGACAATGCTGCCGCCGCGGTGGGCGAGATTTGCCGGCGCCTGGATGGTTTGCCACTGGCGATCGAGCTGGCCGGGGCGCGAGTGCGGGTGTTGTCGCTGGCTGAGATCCTCGACAGCCTGCATGACCGGTTCCGGCTGTTGACCGGTGGGGCGCGCACCGCGGTGCGCCGCCAGCAGACCCTGCGCGCCTCGGTGGACTGGTCACACGCGCTGCTGACCGGGCCCGAGCGGGTGTTGTTTCGCCGGCTGGCGGTGTTTTTGGGTGGCTTCGACATCGACGCCGCGCAAGCGGTCGCCGGCGGCGGTGAGTTGGAGCGCTTCCAGGTGCTCGATCAGCTCACCCTGCTGGTGGACAAGTCGCTGGTGGTCGCAGACAACGCCGGTGGCCGAATGCGTTACCGGTTGTTGGAGACGGTGCGCCAGTACGCGCTGGAGAAACTCGGCGAGTCCGGCGAGGCCGACAGCGTGCGCTCACGTCACCGCGATTACTACACGGCGATGGCCGCTGTGCTTGACGCGCCAGGAGGCCGTGATTATGAGCAGCTTATCGAGCAGGCCGGGACCGAGATCGACAACCTGCGCGCTGCTTTTGGGTGGAGCCGGGAAAACTCCGACGTCGAGCCGGCGTTGGCGCTCGCGTCCTCGTTGCAGCCGCTGTGGCAAGCGCGGGGCCGTGTTCGGGAAGGGCTGGACTGGTTCGACGCCGCCCTGGCCGACCAAGCTACTGAGGAAACCGCCGTGGCGGCCGCGGTGCGGGCGCGGGCGCTGGCCGACAGGGCCCTGCTCGCCACCTGGGCCGGCGCTACCGGGGGCATGGAGCAGGCCCAGCAAGCCCTGGCGATCGCGCGCGAGATCGACGACCCTGCCCCGCTGGCGCGGGCGCTCACCGTCTGCGGCTACTTCGCCGCCTACAACGCCGAGGCGGCACCGCCGTACGTGGCCGAGGCGATCGCCCTGGCCCGGGAATTGGGCGACCCGTGGCGGCTCAGCCAGATCCTCGCCGTGCAGGCCGTGGCGGCGTTCGCGACGGGTCACCCGATCGCGGCGCGCGCGGCCGCCGAGGAAGGACGCGATCTCGCCGACGCGATCGGCGACCGGTTCGGCTCGCGCCGGTGCCGCTGGGCCCTCGGATTGGCACAGGTATGGCAGGGCGATCTGCCCGCTGCGGTAGCACAATTCGCCGCGGTGGAGGTCGAGGCCGAGGCAGCTCACGATGAAGTCTGGAGGGCGGATAGCCTGGTGTGGCGTGGCATCGCGCTCGCGTACCAGGGTGACATCGCTGCGGCCCGGGTCGCCGCTGATGCGGCCGTCGAGGCCGCTGCCGAGCTTGGCGTGACTAAAGCGGGCGGCGCCTTTTGGGCGTTGGCTACCGTAGCCCTGGCCGCCGGCGATGTCGCGGCGGCGCGGGACGCGACCGAGGCGGCCTGGCCACACGTGAGTGTCCTGCCCGTGGCGGCGGCGTTGGGGCGCGTCAACAGTGCCGCGGCCGCGCTGGCGGGCGCAGATCTGGTTGCGGCGCGTGGCTGGGCCGACGAGGCGGTCGCTACGGCGACGGGCTGGTTTTTGGTGGAGGCGTTGACCAGGACCACCCGCGCCCGCGTGGCGATCGCGCAAGGGGAGCCAGAGCAGGCCGAGCGCGACGCCCACGACGCGCTCGCGCGTGCCGCCGCCGTTGAGGCGTACCTGCTCGTCCCCGACATCCTCGAATGCCTTGCCGCTCTCGCCGGGGATGCCGGCAGTCACCACGAAGCCGCCCGCCTCGTCGGCGCGGCACAGGGCATTCGACAGCAGATGGGCGCGGTCCGGTTCGAGGTCTGGGACGCCGCCTACGAAGCGTCGGTGGCGACGCTGCGAGACGCCTTGGGCGACGAAGACTTTGACGCAGCGTGGGCGGAGGGCGCCGCCCTGTCCACTGAGGAGGCGATCGCCTACGCTCAGCGCGGCCGCGGCCAACGCAAACGACCCACCACAGGTTGGGCCTCGCTGACCCCCACCGAACGCGACGTGGTGCGACTGGTCACTGAAGGGCTAGCCAACAACGACATCGCCACCCGGCTTTTCGTCTCACCGCGCACGGTGCAAACCCACCTCACTCACGTCTACACCAAGCTCGGCCTGACCTCGCGGGTACAGCTCGTCCAAGAAGCGGCACGCCACGGCTGACCGCGCACCACCACAGTGGTAGGGGTCGCCGTAGCAACCGAACGAAACTGATCGTTTTCGATGGCCCGCAAGGGGATCCGCTATCGCTGCAGTCCGCGCGCGGATATGAGTCATCGTCGCCGGTACGCCGACGCTCGATGCTGAATCCTGTGCACGATGACGATCTTGGCCGTGTCG
>NZ_DATJYB010000145.1:0-10189 GCF_035499775.1 Mycobacterium sp.
GACTTCCACATCGACCCGGGCGGCCATTTCTCCGACCGGCCGGACGACTCGTCGTCGTGGCCTCCGCACTGCATCGCCGAAAGCCCAGGCGCGGAGTTTCATCCCGTCCTCGACACCGGCCCCATCGAGGCGGTGTTCCGCAAGGGCGCCTACGCCGCGGCGTACAGCGGCTTCGAGGGCGTCGACGAGAACGGGACCCCGCTGCTGGAATGGCTGCGGCAGCGTGGCGTCGACGAGGTCGATGTGGTCGGCCTGGCCACCGACTACTGCGTGCGGCGGACCGCCGAGGACGCCGCGCGCGCCGGCCTGGTCACCCGGGTACTGCTGAACCTGACCGCGGGCGTGTCGGCTGACACCACGGAAGAAGCGCTGGCGGAGATGCGTAGCGCCAGCATCGAGTTGATCGGAAGTCGCTGATGGCCTCACCGAAGAAGAAGCGGGACGAGCTGCTGGCCGCCGTCGAGCGCTCTCCGCAAGCGTTCACGGTGCATGACCGCGATGGCTGGGTCGGTGTGTTCACCGCCGACGCCCGGATTGAAGATCCGGTAGGTTCGCAGCCGCACGTGGGCTATGACCAGATCTACCGGTTCTACGACACATTCATCGGTCCGCGCGACATCAAGTTCCACCGCGATCTGGACATCGTCTTGGGTCAAACCGTGCTGCGCGATCTCGAACTCGAGATCGCCATGGGTTCGGGCGTCACGATGTTCGTTCCCGCCTTCTTGCGCTACGACCTCCGAGACGTCGCCGGAGAGTGGAAGGTTGCCCAGCTGCGGGCGTATTGGGAGTTGCCGGCAATGGTGGTGCAGTTTCTGCGGTCCGGACCGAGCGCGGTGAGCCCCGCACTGAAACTTTCCCGCGCGCTGCTCGGCAATCAGGGGCTGCGCGGCACCGCGGGTTTCGTGACCGGCTTTCGCCGGGCGGGTGCGCGTCACAAGAAGCTGGTCGAGACATTCCTGGACGCCGTCGCGCGAGGAGACAAGTCCGCCGCACTGCGCACGCTGTCCGCCACGGCCACAATAACTTTGGGTGACGACGACCCGTTCGACATCGCCGAACTCATCGAGCAACTCAACGGCGCCAGCTGGAGCAAGATCAACGGCGCGGGATCCACGGTCACGGTCGGCCTCAACTCGAATCACGGGCGCGGCGTCATGTTCGCCGACCTGCCGTGGCGGGGCAACGCAATCAACCAGATCCGGTACTTCCCGGCCTGATCGCGGGCCGGCCACCGGTCAATGCGCGACCATCAGCGCCAGCGAGGCTGTCGACAGCAGCAAGTAGGCGCCCGGGAAGGCGATGTTGTAAAGAACACGGGCTCTGAGGTGCGTGACGACAGCGCCGACGAAGAACACGACCAGGCCGGCGGCGGCCGCAATTCCCAACGCCGGCAAGCCAAGGAGCCCGATCACCAGTCCGGCGGCCCCGGCGAATTTCGCCGCCCCCAGCGCCGGTAACCACGACCGCGGCACACCGACCTCGGCCGAGTTGGCCAGCACGAATCCGGCGGGAATGAAATCGGCTATGGCAATTGCTGCGGTGACGGTCGCGGTGGTCGCGGTGATCGCGACGAAGACGGTGTCTATGGTCATGAGTGTTGGTCTCCTCTGCAAGGGGTGCTGGGTGGATGTGGTCGTCTCCTTGACGACTCCCGCGCAGGAAAGGTGACCCATGGCCGCACCAAAGGATCTCGGTGAGCTGGCGCGCCAATTCGACGCCGACCGGCGACACCTGAGGTCGGTTGCTTATCAACTGCTCGGCTCGGCAGCCGACGCCGACGACGTCGTGCAATCGGCGTGGCTGAAGGCCAGCCGCTCGGACTTCGGCTCCGTCGAGAATTTGACCGGCTGGTTCACCACGATCACCGCACACGAGGCGGTCGACCAGCTCAGGGCGCGCAAGCGCCGGGCCGAGTGGCCGCTGGCCGGCCCCGACGAACTGGACCGGCTGTCCGGGACAGCGTCCGCGCCGGCGGACGAGGACGCGCTGCTGGCGGACTCGGTCAGTCGCGCGCTTCTCGTCGTTCTCGACCGGCTTTCACCCGCGCAGCGCGTCGCTTTCGTGTTGCACGACGTGTTCGCGTTGCCGTTCGAGACGATCGCCGGTCTGTTGGACCGGTCGCCTGCCGCGGCGAAGAAGCTCGCCACCCGGGCCCGTGGCCGAGTGCATGCGCCCTCGGCGGCACGCACGCCGCGTACCGCCAAGCACGTCGAGATCGTGCAGGCGTTTCTGGCAGCCTCCCGCGGCGGCGATATGGTCACGCTGCTCAACTTGTTGGCTCCCGATGTGGTCCGCAGGGTCGACCGCGCCCTGGTTCCCGCCGATGTGCCGACCGAGCTGCGCGGGGCCAGGGACGTTGCGGAGGAGACCCGGCGATTCACCCATCGCGCGCAACTCGGTGCCGTGGTGCTCATCGACGGAATCCCGGGCATTGCGATCGCTTCCGAAGGGCGCCCCCAGACGCTGTTGCGGATCGGCTTCGCAGCCGACGACCGAATCCAGACGATCGACATCACCGGCGACACGCAGCTGGCTGTTCTCGCGCTGCCGAACTGGCCAGATCCGGCGCCCGGGGCGCTCTCCAGGCAGACCACAGTCCCATCGGGTACCAAGGACTCAGACGCTGGCGGGTAGACAGGCGACGGGCCAGGATCGGGAGCAGCATGTTCGACAAACGGTTCGGCCGGCGCAGCCTGCTGCGGGGGGCCGGTGCGCTCACCGCGGCGTCTGTGGCGCCCTGGGCCGCCGGCTGCGCTCCCGACGACGACGCGTTGACCTTTTTCTTCGCGGCCAATCCGGACGAAGCCGCCGCGCGGATGCGCATCGTCGACGAATTCCGGCGCCGCCATCCCGACATCAAGGTTCGGCCGGTGTTGTCCGGGCCGGGGGTGATGCAGCAGCTGTCCACGTTCTGCGCCGGCGGCAGGTGCCCGGATGTGCTGATGGCCTGGGATCTGACCTACTCCGAACTCGCCGAGCGCGGCGTCTTGCTGGACCTGAACACCTTGTTGGCGCAGGACAAGGCTTTCGCCGCGCAACTGAAGTCGGACAGTATCGGGGCGCTGTACGACACTTTCACCTTCAACGGCAGCCAGTACGCACTGCCCGAGCAATGGTCCGGAAACTACCTGTTCTACAACAAGCAGCTTTTCGCGCAGGCCGGGATGAAACCCCCACCCTCGACCTGGCAACAGCCGTGGAGCTACGCCGAATTCCTGGACGCTGCCACCGCTCTCACGAAGCGGGACGGATCCGGGCGCGCCTCGCAGTGGGGGTTCGTCAACATGTGGTTTTCGTATTATTCGGCCGGGTTGTTCGCGATGAACAACGGCGTGCCCTGGGCCACTCCGCTGAAGAACCCGACCCATTTCAATTTCGACAACGAGGCGTTTCAGGACGCGGTGCAGTTCTACGCTGACCTCGCCAACAAGCACAAGGTCGCTCCCAACGCCTCTGAGGTGCAGTCGATGTCCACACCGGATCTGTTCGCGTCGGGCAAGGCAGCGATCGCGATGGGCGGGCACTGGCGCTACCAGACCTTGATCCGCGCCGATGACCTCGACTTCGATGTCGCGACGCTGCCAACGGGCCCGTCGCTGCCGAAAGGACACGCCGCCTGCTCCAACATCGGAACCACCGGGCTGGCGATCGCCTCCAGCAGCAAGCGCAAGGACCAGGCGTGGGAATTCGTCAAGTTCGCGACCGGCCCGGTCGGTCAAGCGCTGAACGGTGCATCCGCCCTGTTCGTACCCGTGCTCCGGTCAGCGATCACTTCGCCGGGATTCGCCCAGGCCCACCGCCGAATCGGCAACCTCGGCGTGCTCACCGACGGACCGGCCAACTCAGACGGTCTGCCGGTCACCCCGGCGTGGGAAAAGGTCGTCGCTCTGATCGACCGCAGTTTCGGGCCCGTCCTGCGTGGCTCCCAGCCGGCGACGGCGCTGACCGGGTTGTCGCACGCCGTCGACGAAGTGCTGCGTAACCCATGACATCGACCGACGCGGCGACCGCCCCGACGCCCGCAACGATCAGCTCCAAGAGGCGCTCGTCACGCCGACGGGCGTGGGCCGGCCGCATGTTCGTCGCACCGAACCTGGCCGCGGTCGCGGTGTTCATGCTGTTTCCACTGGGGTTCTCGCTCTACATGAGCTTTCAGCGGTGGGACGTGTTCAGCCCGCCAAAGTTTGTGGGTCTGAAGAATTTCGGGGATCTCTTCACGTCTGATCCGCTATTTCTGATCGCCCTGCGAAACACCGTGATTCTGACCGTCGGAACCGTCGTACCGACCATCGTCATCAGTCTCGTCGTAGCCGGCGTGCTGAACCGTGCAGTCCGGGGCATCGGGATCTTTCGGACCATCGTGTTTATGCCACTGGCCATTTCGTCGGTGGTGATGGCGGTGGTGTGGCAGTTCGTCTTCAACACCGACAACGGCTTGCTCAACATCATGCTCGGGTGGATCGGCATCGACCCGGTCCCGTGGCTGGTCGACCCGCACTGGGCCAAGGTCGCGCTCTGCATCGTCAGCGTGTGGCGCAGCGTGCCCTTTGCCACGGTCATCTTGCTGGCCGCGATGCAGGGGGTTCCGGAGACGGTGTACGAGGCCGCCAAGATCGACGGCGCCGGCGAGATCCGGCAATTCTTCTCCATCACCGTGCCGCTGATCCGCGGTGCGCTGTCGTTCGTGGTGGTGATATCGATCATCCACTCGTTCCAGGGATTTGACCTCGTCTATGTTCTCAACGGGCCGAACGGCGGACCGGAGACCTCGACCTACGTGCTTGGCATCATGTTGTTCCAGCATGCGTTCTCGTTCCTCGAGTTCGGCTACGCGTCCGCGCTGGCGTGGCTGATGTTCGCCATCTTGCTGGTGTTGACCGTGCTGCAGTTGCGACTGACCCGACGGCGCTCCTGGGAGGCTTCTCGTGGGCTCAGCTGAGCGTCCCGAACGCGTGTTGAAGCGCGCCGTCCTGCGCAGCGTCGTGGTGTACACCGCGCTGGTCGGGATCGCATGGTGCGCGCTGTTCCCCATCGCCTGGGCGGTCTCGGGCTCGTTGAAAAGGGAAGGCGAGATCAGCGAGCCGAAGTTGTTCCCGGCCCACCCGCGGTGGTCCAACTACACCGAGGTCTTCGGGTTGATGCCTTTCTGGCGAATGTTTTTCAACACCGTGCTGTATGCCGGCTGCGTCACCGCCGGGCAGGTCTTCTTCTGCTCGCTGGCCGGATATGCCTTTGCGCGACTGGATTTCCGCGGCCGGGACACGCTGTTCGTCCTGTACCTGGGCACGCTGATGGTGCCGTCGACGGTGACCGTGATACCGCAGTTCATCCTGATGCGGACCGTGGGGTGGGTCGATACGCCGTGGGCGATGATCGTGCCGGGCTTGTTCGGTAGCGCCTTCGGCACCTACCTGATGCGGCAATTCTTCCGCACCCTGCCGACCGATCTCGAGGAGGCGGCCATTCTCGACGGTTGCTCGCCGTGGCAGATCTACTGGCGGATCCTGCTGCCGCACGCCAGGCCCGCGGTGATGGTGCTCGCGGTGCTGACCTGGGTCAACGTCTGGAACGAATTCCTTTGGCCGCTACTGATGATCCAGCGCAACAGCCTGGCCACGCTGACCCTCGGGTTGGTTCGCATGCGAGGCGAATACGTTGCCCGGTGGCCGGTCATCATGGCGTGTTCGATCCTGATCATGGTGCCGCTGGTGCTCATCTACGCGCTCGCGCAGCGTTCCTTTGTCCGGGGTATCGCCGTCACCGGTCTGGGCGGGTAACCCATGGCATCGGTGAGTTTCCAGCAAGCGACCCGGCAGTTCCCGGGCACCGACCGGCCCGCCCTGGATCGCCTCGACCTCGAGGTCGGGGACGGTGAATTCGTCGTTCTGGTGGGACCATCCGGGTGCGGCAAGACGACCTCGCTGCGGATGGTGGCGGGACTGGAGACCCTGGATTCCGGCGCCATCCGAATCGGAGAACGCGACGTCACCAATGTCGACCCCAAGGACCGCGACGTGGCGATGGTCTTTCAAAACTACGCTCTGTACCCGCACATGACGGTCGCGCAGAACATGGGCTTCGCACTGAAAATCGCGAAAAGCTCGAAGGCCGAAATCCGCGACCGGGTATTGGCTGCCGCGAAACTGCTTGACCTGCAGCCATATCTGGATCGCAAGCCCAAAGAACTCTCCGGCGGGCAACGTCAGCGGGTCGCGATGGGGCGCGCGATCGTACGCCGTCCCCAGGTATTCCTGATGGACGAGCCGCTGTCGAATCTCGACGCCAAGCTGCGGGTGCAAACCCGAAACCAGATCGCGGCATTGCAACGCCAACTCGGCACCACCACCGTGTACGTGACCCACGACCAGGTCGAAGCCATGACAATGGGAGACCGCGTTGCGGTGCTGTGCGACGGCGTGCTGCAGCAGTGCGCCGCGCCGCGCGAGCTTTACCGCAATCCCGACAATGTGTTCGTCGCCGGATTCATCGGGTCCCCGGCGATGAACCTGTTCACCCTCCCGATCACCGATTCCTCTGTCTCGCTGGGGGATTGGCTGATCCATGTGCCACGCGAGATCTCCGACTCGGCGGCCGAGATCGTCGTCGGTGTCCGCCCCGAGCACTTCGAGCTGGGCAGCCTCGGCGTCGAGATGGAGGTCGACGTGGTCGAAGAGCTCGGGGCAGACGCCTACCTGTATGGCCGAATCACGGCCTCCGGCAAGGAAATCAGCCAAGCCGTAATCAGCCAAGCCGTCGTCGCGCGCGCCGACGGGCGTAACCCGCCCGAAAAAGGCAGCCGGGTGCGCCTACATCCCGAACCGGGGCAAGTGCATTTCTTCGGCGTGGACGGTCGCCGGATTTAGTGAACGGACGCGCTACACAGGCGCTTGAAGTCGACGTTGGACGCGCTGGACGTCATCTGGGGATGGCATCTCGTTGGTGACGCGGGTGATCGCCACCCCGATGTCGACGTTGCTGACCGGACGACGTCGGCGCAAGCCGAATCTGTTTGTGATCGTGGCGATCTCATCGTCGGTGACACGTCGGCGCGCCAGAGCGGCCAACGGCAGGTAGCCGGTCGCGGGCATACCGGTGGGGTAGCCGGCGCGCAGGAATGCGACGACCCTCGCCACACCATTTGACAAGCCCACGGGCTTCAAGGTATCAGCGCCGAGGTGGTCTGGCGGCCAAAACGGGGATGTAATAACGCATTTTTTACATATCCGTTGTGTCGCAGCGGCTATCAGCTGATCCTGCGGCGCGCCGTAACAAGGTTTTTCGCAAGGCTTCCTAATATTGCCGAGTGCAGGATCGCTATGGAGCCGACGTTCTCGCCCCCGGGAGACGTAAGCCGCGCTCGACCGAACACCCCGTTGAAATCGGCATGGTTGTCGAGGACGTACAGACCGGCTACGTCGGCGCCGTGGTCCGCGTCGAATACGGCCGGATCTACCTGGAGGACCGGCATGGCCACACCCGTGGCTTTCCCCTGGGCCCCGGCTATCTGCTGGACGGTCGCCCGGTGATCCTGACCGCACCGCGCCGTGCGGCGCGTGCTGCCAAGGGTCGGACGGCGTCCGGCTCGGTCGTGGTGGCGGGCGCCCGTGCGCGGGTGGCCCGCGCCAGCAGGATCTACGTCGAGGGCCGTCACGACGCCGAACTCGTCGCGCAGGTCTGGGGTGAGGACCTGCGCATCGAAGGTGTCGTCGTGGAGCATCTCGGTGGCGTGGACGACCTGGCCGACATCGTGGCCGACTTCGGCCCCGGTCCGGGGCGCCGGCTCGGGGTCCTCGTCGACCACCTCGTCGCGGGGTCCAAGGAGCAGCGGATCGCCGATGCGGTGCGCCGCGGGCCGGGCGGCGCGGACACTCTGGTCGTCGGTCACCCCTATGTGGACATATGGCAGGCCGTGAAGCCGCGGCGGCTCGGTTTGAAAGCCTGGCCGGATGTGCCGCGGCAGATCGAATGGAAGCGCGGCGCCTGCCAGGCACTCGGCATGCCGCATGCCAACCAGGCCGACATCGCCAGGGCCTGGCGGCACATCCGTTCCCGGGTGCGCGACTGGAACGACCTGGAGCCCGAGCTGATCGGTCGGGTCGAAGAGCTCATCGACTTCGTCACCACGTAGGACGAGCAGACGCAAAAGCACCCATTTCGTGCCGAAATGTGGTGCATTTGCGTCTGCTCGCGGGGACGCCACAGTTAGTTAGGCTATGCTAACTATCGTTGTCCCGTTCCCGGGGACAGGAAATCGGGTGCATCCTGCAGGGCGTATTCATCGGCACATTCCTGATTGGCCTGCGCGAAGGCCTGGAAGCGACGCTCATCGTGAGCATCGTCGGAGCCTTCCTCAAGCGCAATGGCCAATCGGCTCGACCGATGTTTGCTGGGGTCGCGTTGGCAGTCCTGATCAGCATCGCGGTTGGCGTCGGGTTGAATGTGCTGCAGGCCAGCCTGCCGCAGACCCGGCAAGAGATGATGGAGACGGTCATCGGCGCCATCGCCGTGGCGTTCGTGACGTCCATGATCATCTGGATGAACCGCAACGCCGCCCGGCTCAAGGGTGAACTCGAACGCGAGGCGCAACGGGCACTCAACCGGGGTGGTTCGCTGGCGCTGGTCGCGATGGCGTTTCTCGCCGTCCTCAAGGAGGGTTTCGAGACGTCGGTGTTCCTGCTGGCAGCCGCTCAAACGTCGCACGGCAGCCGCTGGTTCGCCGTGCTCGGCGGGGCGACCGGGATCGCGGCGTCGATTGCGGTCGGCGTCGGCCTGTACTTCGGCGGGTTGAAACTCAACCTCGGCCGCTTCTTCCGCATCACCGGCGTGTTTCTGGTGCTGATCGCCGCAGGATTGGTGCTGGGCGCGCTGCGTACCGCGCACGAGGCCGGCTGGGTCACCATCGGCCAGCAGCAGGTGTTCGACTTTTCCTCCTGGATGCCCGGCAAGTCGGTGCAGGGCGCGCTGATCACCGGGCTGTTCGGGATACCCGCCG
The DNA here is from genome assembly GCF_035499775.1 of Mycobacterium sp. Taxonomy (GTDB): domain Bacteria; phylum Actinomycetota; class Actinomycetes; order Mycobacteriales; family Mycobacteriaceae; genus Mycobacterium. The sequence continues at coordinate 8,996 of NZ_DATJYB010000145.1, forward strand.
ATCCGCGGCTCGTCGAAGTCCTCGGTTGGCTGCTCTACACGGTGCCCGTGCTCGTCGTCTTCTTGTGGCCGTCCCGCCTGGTGGCGGCGCCGCGAAGCCGACGCCGACTGCTGGCCGCCGCAGCGGCGGGCCTTCTCGTCGCCGCGGCGGCGTTGGCGATCTTCCTGCCGGCCGGTGGCCCGGCTTCTGGTCCGCGCACCCGCACCGTGACCGACCGAGCCGGCCACCCGGCTACCGTGTCGCTGGCCGCCAGTCCCGGCGGACGACTGCTGACCTTCGCTCCGCAGAGCGGATCGGATGCCCGAACCGTCGAGCTGGCCTCGGCCGGCAATGAAACCGTTGACGGTGTGCCGGTGCGCGTGTGGCGGACGACGCTGCCCGCAGACCCCGGCCCCGGCTCCGCCACGGTCACGCTGGAGCAGTTGTCGGACCTGACCGGAGGGCGGCTGCCGGTGGGGGTGTCGCTCGCCCGGACCCCAGGCCCGTTCCAGGCGCGATGGGCCGCGACCACCGTCTACACCGTGTTCACTCAGGAAGATTCGGTGGTGAGTGCGCAAGCGGCCAGCAACCGCACCGCGATACTGAGCGGCGGTGGGCTGACCGCGCCCAAGACCGTCAGCATCGGCGGATTTCCCACCGACTGGTCCACCGCCAGTGCCGAAGACCACTCGACGGCGGCGCAACTCGCCAGCGGTGCGCGCGAGCGCGCCGAGCGGCAGCCATGGAAAATTTGGCTTCCGTTGGTGCTAGCGGCTTTTGCGGTAGCCTGCGCCGGTTGCGTTGTAGCTTCCTGGCGCGGCGGCCGCTCAGGTACCGAACACGGCGAAGAGGAGAGGAAGAGCGCACCTTATGGCGAAGCCCACCAGCCGGGCAAGGCTTCGATCTCCCAGGTCTCTTGACGCGTCGGCGACCGCACTCGGCGTGATAGCGGTCGGGGTGCTGGCGCTTGCCGCATGCGGCCATTCGGCCCCCGCCGGGAAGGCCGGTACGAATGCGGTCAAGGTGACCATGGCCAACAACGGCGGGAAAGACGGCTGCGCACTGGACGTCACGAGCGTCCCGGCCGGGCCGGTCACCTTCACGGTGGTCAATACCAGCGCCCCGGGCATCACCGAAATGGAGTTGCTCAGAGAGCAACGCATCGTCGGCGAGAAAGAAAACCTCGCGCCCGGATTGGATCCGGTGTCGTTCACG
>NZ_DATJYB010000146.1:0-9956 GCF_035499775.1 Mycobacterium sp.
TGTAGCAGACGAGTCGATCGAGGATTCCGGCATCGGGCCCGGTAGCGCAACGGTTCGACGAAGGTCGCATGGCCACGCCTTCCGCGTGACGAGCTTGCGGCAAACCCCCAGCACATACCCGGACACCGGCTCTCAGACTACGCTCTGCCGACCGGTAGCCATAGCGAAATCCCAAGTGTGGAATCGAAATTCGAGGGAGCTGGCTGGTCAGCCATGGCCTGCAGGTCGGGATCGTCGTCGACGAGCACCTGGCGGCTCCGGGTCAGGGCGACTTCATGATCCGCGGCTTGCTCGGCGCCGACCAATCGACCGGGGCGATCCAGATCGGCGAGGTGGTCGAGGTCGGCGCGACCGTGCAGTTCCAGGTACGCGATGCCGCGGGGGCCGACAAGGACCTGCGCCTGGCCGTGGAGCGGGCGGGCGCGGAGCTGCCCGGGCGTCCGGTGGGCGCGCTGTTGTTCACCTGCAACGGGCGTGGGCGGCGGATGTTCGGGGTCGCCGACCACGACGCGTCGACGATCGAGGACCTACTGGGCGGGGTTCCACTCGCCGGCTTCTTCGCCGCCGGGGAGATCGGCCCAATCGCCGGCCGCAACGCATTGCACGCATTCACCGCGTCGATGGCGTTGTTCCTCGACGACACGAGATGAGCCGCTGCCTGAACGCTGGCTGATCTACTACGCGAAATGCCCGCCTGGTAGCGACTTTTCAGCGACAAGCTTGGCGCGGTGACCGGTGACGTGACCGCAGCTCAGATTCGTTGCGACTGTCCAGAGAGTGCGGCTTTGGCCCGCACCAGTTCCGGCCACTCGTCGTTGGCAGGGATGCGCTTAGCGGCTACGGCGACGGCGGCAGCGGCTGGGTTCCCGCGGAGCTCGAAATCGTCTAGGGCAGCGCGCAATTCAAAAAGGGTCGCGCCCTGGCGGCGGGCGAGTTCGAGGGCGGCAGTGATGTCGGCGTGGCGTGCGGCCGGCTCGTCGTCGGTCTGGGCGCGAAGCCGCAATAGTTCGGCATCGTAGAAGCACATCCCGGTGGCTTGGGCCAGCGCCAGCCCGATGTCCAGGCGTTCGCGGGCCGCCTCAGGTTGGCCGGCGGCGATCAACAGCCGCCCGAGGACGCCGTCGAAGACGGTGGTGTAGATGTTCACCTCGCTCGTGCGCAGAGTGTCGAGGAACGCGGTGATGGTCGCGATGTGCGCCCCGAGGTCAGTCGGGTCGAGATCGTCGGCGTCGAGCGCGGCCAGGGCGCCGACAACGGCCTGCCAATGGGCACCCACCAGCCGCCACATGTCCAAGCCGTGCCGCTCGCCCTCATTGATCATGTCTGCGGCCACGAGGGCGGCACGGTCGAGCTGGCCGGCCTCGACGCGCAGCCACGTTTCCATGGACCGGGTGTAGGCGCGCAGGTACGGACCCTCGGGGAAGCCGAACCCTGCGGCCAGGCGTGCCGACCGGGCCAGCTCGGCCTCCGCTCTCGTAAGATCGCCGCGTGCCAGCGCGACCAAAGCCAGGTGCAGGCAGCCCGACGAGATCGGCTCGCTGACCCGAAACCACTCGGCGTCGACCCTGTGCTGGTCTGCGGCGGCCACGCCCGCGGTTGCCGCCTCGAGGGCGGAAGCGGCGGCATTCAAATCGCCGCGCAGATACGCCATCGTCCCGAACAAGATGTCGATCTTCGGGCGGGCCCACTGCTGCCCCTCGAGGCCCCTCCTTAGTGACTCGATCACCTGTGCCGCCCGGCGCAGGTCGGCCCGGACTTGGTAGTAGTTCCCCAGGGCGATCAATGTCGCGAACAGCTCGTCGTCGCGCAGGGTGCCGCTTAACTGGAGACACCGCTCGAAGTCCGCGGCCGCATCCCGGCTTTGATAGCCCTCCGCGGCCGAGGTGAGAAATCCTCTCTCAATCCGCAGCGCGGTCTCGCGGCGGTCGCGGTCCGGGCCGGGTGTGGCGTGGTCGAGCTGCGCGAGACCCCGAGTGAGGTAGCCGAGGGCCTCGGCCAGCGCGCCGCGAAGCCGCGCATCGTTGGACGCCTGCTGGTAGGCGACTGCCGCCTGGTCGAACCGGTTTGCTCGCTCGTAGTGGCCGGCGACCAGCCCCCAATCTGGCTCGCCGCCCGCACCGCCGCTCAGGACGTCGGCCACTTTGGCGTGCAGCCCTCGGCGGACGCTCGGGGGCGCCAATTCGGCGGCGACTTCGCGCAACAATTCGTGGCGAAACCGCCACGTGCCGGTTCCCCACGGTTCGAGCACGAGCGCATCTTCGAGCTGATCGATGACTTCATCGACGTCGTCGTCGGGCAGGTCGACCACGGAGTTCAGCAGGTCCCGGTCGATCTCGCGGCCGATGACGGCCGCCGCCTCCACCACCGGCACCACCGTCGGGCTCGCGCGGAGCCGGGCGAACAACGGCTCGTACAACATTTCGGGCACCCCGGCCTCGCCAACTCCGTTGACGACCTGCTCGATGTAGAAGGGAACGCCGTCGCAACGCCTCACCACCGCTGCTCGCTGATCGGCGTTGAGGTTCGGATCCAGCGCGGTGATCAGTGCGTTGGTCTGCCCGTCGGTCAAAGGCGCCAGATCGAATACCGGGTACGGCCACTCCGCCGGCAGCCACTCACCGGGCCGACCCGTGACCACCACCAGCAGCCGACCCTTACCGGAGCTCAGCAGTGCGTCGAGCACCTCGCGAGTCGAGGGATCGAACCAGTGCACATCCTCGGCTATCACCAGCCCGGCACCGCCGCCGATGCACGCCAGCAGATAGGTCTGTACCGCCTGCGCGATCAGCTCATAGAGTTTTCGGCCTTCTGCCGCCACCTGCTCGTAATCGGCCGCCGCATCGATGCCCAGTACCGGCGCCAACAACGGCACAAGGCCTTGCGGATCCAGCCCGCGCGCGCGAATTTCGTTGTCCAGCAACCGCAGCCGCTGTTTTTGATCGGTGCGGCGGTCGATGCCTGAGCGACGCTCCAACAACGTCCGCACCGGATGCAGGCCCGCGCCCGTGTGAAACGGCGACCCGACCAACTCCAGCACCACCGACCCAGAAGCCTCGACCAGTTGGGCGGCCGCGCCCGCCAGCCGGGACTTCCCAATTCCGGGCTCGCCCCGCAACACCACACCCGCAGTGCTCAACGTGCCGGTCTGCGCCTGTGCCCAAGCCTGTTCCAGCTGGGCCAACTCTGCGTCGCGGCCCACCAACGGGCCGTGACCCGACTTGCGCGCTGAGGCGCGCTCAGCCACGACGCGGTAATGGTTGATGGGTTCCTCGACGCCCTTCACCAGCGCTGCCGGGCGGTCCTCCAACTCAAAGTGGTTGCGTATCAACGCCCCTACCGCTTCGGAGACCACGACTGCGCCCGGTGGGGCCAGGCCCGAGACCCGCGCAGCGAGGTTGGCGGCTAACCCGTAGACGTCGTCTTGGGCGGTGTCCAGGTACACCAGCCCACGGTGCACGCCAACCCGGACGTTGATTTCAGTCCCGAAGCGCCGCCGCGCCTGATCACTCAGTCGCGCCACCTCCCGGGTGATTTCCAGCCCCGCCTGCACCGCCCGGCGAACATCGTCCTCGTGGGCGATCGGATGACCGAAGAAAGCCAGCAGTCCGTCGCCCTTGGTGGAGCCGATGTGGCCCTCATACCGGTTCACGGCGCGCAGCACCTGCTCGCGATAGCGGCCCACCAGGAGCCGATACGTCTCGGGCTCCACCCGAGTCGACAACACCGTCGAATCCACCAGGTCGGCGAAGAAAATGGTCAGCCGCCGGATTTCGCCCGGATCGCTGGGCGCGGCCAATAAGTCCTCTGCCTCGGCGTTTGCGCTGTCCGCGGCTAGTACCTGGCCCGCCAAAGCCGTCGCGGCGGCGCGATCACCGCGGTTGATCGCCGCAACCGCGCGATCCAGCAACTCGTCGATCGACGCCCCACCCGCTGGGCGGCCGTCGCCGTCACTCGTCGAGCTCACCCGACCGTCGGTCACCTCGATATCGTGGCACCCTCGGCAAGGCTGGGTGGGAGGTATCGCGCGCTCGTCGATGAACACCTCGGTGGGCATCGGGCGGCGCAGAGGTCAGGTGATCGCCATCGGTCGATCGCCGTCATGGGAGACATAGTCGGCGGGATCGGGAAAAACGTCAGGTGCGCTGCGTGTTGTATTGAGCACCAACGCCGTTCGGCAACGGGTCTGCAGGCTTATGGCTTGCCGTGATCGTGCCGCGCGCTCTTCGTCGGTACGGGCTATTGCCGCGTAGCGCCGCCGTGCTCGTCGTTCGGTTGCAGCATCGGTAACAACGCGAGGCGCACGAAGGCACGCATCGAATCCTGGTCGTCGAGGTTGATCACTCCGTCGGGGGTGAGCAGCAGCGACATCGCCAGGCGCGCGACTACCTCTGCCGCACCTTCTATATCGCCCGGTGCCGCGCGTCCGGCTTGGACCTCGGCGCGAAGACGGTGCGCGATCAGGGAACGGTAAAGCGCGAGTGCCGGTCCTCCGTCTACGGTCACCAACGGAAGGACAACTTCGGGTTCGCTATGCAACAGACGCCCAAACAGTGGATGCCCGCGAGTGAACCGCATCGCGAAAGAGAAGCCATGCACCAGCCGGTCTTCCAGCGATCCCCCGCCTTCCCAGGCGCGGTCGAGTTCGTGCATTCCGTGGCGGATTTCGCGAGCGACGACGAACTCCACAAGGCGCTCCTTGGTGGTGAACCGGCGAAACACCGTCACGCGTGAGACACCGGCCCGCTTCGCCACATCGTCAATCGTGGAACGACGGATGCCGTACGCGGCGAACTGGTCAAGCGCCGCAGAAGCGATTCGGTCGACCATCTCGTCCTCGCCCGGCGCTGGTCCAGCTCGCAGGATCTCGGCCATTGACAGCATGGCTACTATGATACTCAATTCATAACTCAGTATCAACAGAGGAACGTGATCCTATGAGCCCGACAACCCTCGATGTGCCTCGACTGCGCCGGCCGGCGCTCCTCAACGCCGCGGAGTATTGGCTCGCGCCAGCGCGATTCGCCGACCGCTGTGAAACCCTAGGTGACCGGTTCCAGGTTCCGATGCCCGCGACTGGGCCGTGGTTGTGTCTGACCCATCCTGACGACGTCAAGCGGGTATTCACTGCCGACACCGGCGTTCTGCGTCTGGGCGCGGCGCTGGCGAAGGCTTCGCCACACCCCCTGGTGCTCGGTCCGAGCGGGCTGACGAACGTCGACGGGGCAGAGCACGGACGCCGGCGTCGGGTGCAGAATCCGCCGTTCCATGGACATGCGCTCGCGAACTATCAGGCAATAATGCGACGCAAGACCGAGCAGGCGCTGGAAAGCTGGCCCTACGGCGTTTCGACTCCCGCGCTGCCGGCCATGCAATCGATCACTCTGGAAGTGATCATGGCGGCGGTCTTCGGAGTCACCGACCCCACACGTTTGGAACGTCTGCGCACGGCCATCGTGGAGCTGCTGCGCGAGGGCAATTCTCGGCGATTCCTCGTGCAGACCATGATCGCTTCCTCCCGCCCGAACGGGTGGGACGCCCCGTTCCCGCGAATGCGCCGGGCGGTCGCCGGGGTCGACGCGGTTGTGCGGGAGGAGATCGACGCCCGTCGCAACAACGGCGACCTGGACCGCGACGACGTGCTGGGCGTGCTGCTGCGCACCCCCGACGAGCAAGGCGCCGTCATGACAGACGCCGAACTCTGCGACGCGATGCGGACGCTGCTGCTCGGTGGTCACGACACCACCGCGACGACGCTCGCCTGGGTCTTCGAACGCATCGCCCGACACCCGGACGTGCTCGCTCGTCTCGAGGCCGCCGCGCACGACGGCGACGACGAGTACCTCGATGCGGTCGTCAAGGAAACGATGCGACTGCGTCCGGTCTTTCCGATCACCGGCCGCCTTGCCGCTGAGGACTTCGAGTTGCCCAACCTGATCATCCCGAAAGGCACGATGGTCATTCCGTACATCACCCTGGTGAATCGACGACCCGACCTCTACGACGACCCGCACGTCTTCCGCCCCGAGCGATTCCTCGACGCTCGCATCTCCACCTACTCCTGGATACCTTTCGGTGGCGGACGCAGACGCTGTCTCGGAGCCGCGTTCGCGCTTATCGAAGCCCGAATCGTGCTTTCTACGATTCTGCGCAACGCGCGCGTCCAAACCACCGCCGATCGCTCAGAGCGCATCGGCAGAAGCACGGTCACAATCGTGCCCGCCGGCGGTGCGCGCGTCGTACTTCAGCGCAATTAGGTCTGCGCAGTCGGCGACCGGGCGCTGGGCAGCGCTTCGCGGGTCTGACGCGCTGGTCGTCACCGACGCCGAGCACACCGAAGCTTGGGTGAGGATTTGATTGGCCAGCGCCACCCGATTAGCCCGAATACGATCCGGGATGCGTGGGTCGACTGCCAGCCCACTGGCGTCGTCAGGGACCTGTGGCGAGTCTGCGGGTTCTCCTTCAGCGAACACGGTCCGCCGGCGCGCGAAGTCGACGGGCTGCAGTTGTTTGATTACTGCGGCCACGGCGCTCTCGAGTCCCTGAAACATTCCGGCCCTGGCGACGGTCTCGTCCACACAGCCTCCTATAGGGGTGTTGGGCAGTGTCAGGACGACAGTGCGGCGTTGCGGTCGTGGGTTCCTAATCACCTGCCAGTGCCGTGAGGCTGGCCGTTTGGCCATACGCTGCACGGCAATGCGTTGCCGCGCGATTACGCAACCGACGATGTCGATCGGAAAGTGCTGTGCGGCAGGCGCTCTGGGTGTCCCGGGATCAGCAGAGCTGTGATGGTGATCCCCGGGCATGCGGTTGCAGCGGAGTGCTCGGCACGAGCGACTGCTCAGCGAGGAAAGCAACGCTGGCGAGCCTTGCACACGGGGCCGCCCTACACGGGATTCGGCGGGTTAGTCCTCGTGGGTGTAGCGTCGGAGGTGCTGAGAATCTCAGCTGGTTCGGGATGAGTTCAGCTGTCCGCTGCAGAACTTGAGGAGTGTTGGCTCCGAGGCCCTTACATGCCGGTGATCGTCTGCACATCAAGATCGCCGTATTACGGAGGACTCTGATGCTGGCCGGGCTACGACCATCGGGACCATCGGATCGCTCACCTGCGCGTCCGCCACCAGCCAGAAGCACGTGCACTTTGGACAGCGGTCGGTTGCACAGAAGGCTCATCGCGTGACTTACTGCGTAGGCGTAATGCTCGACAAGGGCATGATTTTCGCCTCGGACTCTCGTACGAATGCCGGGGTGGATAACTTCGCCAAGTTCTGCAAGATGACGGTATTCGAGCGTCGCGGCGACCGCGTTCTCGTTCTGCTGAGTTCGGGAAACCTGGCCGGAACTCAGGCCGTCATCGGCGTATTGACCCAGCGTTGTGCTGACGGCGAGGCGGCCACCAATCTATTGGGTGCCCGGACGATGTTCGACGTCGTGAGGCTCGTCTCGGACGCGACGCGCGATATCGAGAAACGCGACGCCGGGTACCTGGAAGAGAACAGCATCCGCTTCGATGCCTCGTTCATCGTCGGTGGGCAGATCGTCGGCGAGCCGATACGGCTGTTCCGGACCTATGCCGAAGGCAATTTCATCGAAGCGGGGACCGACACGCCCTTCTTACAGACCGGTGAAACCAAATACGGAAAGCCGATCCTCGACCGCGTAATTACGCAACACACGCCCCTCGCAGACGCCACGAAGTGTGTCTTGGTGTCCTTCGATTCGACCATGCGCAGCAACTTGTCAGTGGGCATGCCGATCGACCTGATTTGCTACGAACGGGACAGCCTCGAAGTGCAGTGGCGGCGGCGATTCGCTGAGGGGGACCCCTACTTCACCGCCCTCAGCGACCAATGGGGCGAAGGTGTGCGGCAGGTGTTTCGCCATTTACCCGAGCTGCAGTGGTGACGGGTCGTCACGATGGATACCTTCATCATCACCTGTGAACACGGCGGCAACCGGATACCCGCGCCCTACCGGCGTCTGTTTCGGGGGCAAAGGGCGCTGCTGGATTCCCACCGTGGCTACGATCCCGGGTCGCTGGTCATGGCGAAGGCAATCGCCAGTGCCTTCGCCGCGCCCCTCGTGGCTTCGACCGTCAGCCGTCTGCTTATCGATCTCAACCGCTCGATCGGCCACCCACAACTTTTTTCGGCGGTGACCCGCGCCGCGCCGGCCCAGACCCGGGCGCAGATCGTCGAACAGCATTACCGGCCCTATCGCAGGCAGGTCGAGCGTCTCATCAGGCAGGCGGTAGCGCGCGGGCATCGCGTGATCCACATTTCGTCGCACACCTTTACCGCGGAGCTAGATGGCAAGGTGCGCGGCGCCGATGTGGGCTTGCTCTACCACCCCGGCCGGCGCGGGGAAGCCGAGGTGTGCGCCCGCTGGAAGGAAACACTGACGGCATTGGCTCCAGAACTTCGCGTACGCCGCAATTACCCCTATGCCGGCAAAGGAGACGGGTTGACCTCGCACTTGCGTGGGCGCTTCGCGCAGAGCGACTACGTCGGAATCGAACTGGAGGTCAATCAGGGCATAGTCGTCGCCGCGGGCCGGCGCTGGACGGCGTTGCGGCGCATGCTGATCGATTCGTTACGCACGGCATGTGCGGCCTGAGCATGCCATGATTCACGCCTCGCGCGAAAGAGCACACGTGGCACCCTTTTCCACCTCCCAGGTCAGCGGTCATGCGCGCCCACACCTACCGAATACCGGAGAGAAATAATGCAGATTCGCGTCGGCTTCGAAATGATCTACGACTGCCCGCAGCCCACCCCGATGATCTTCAACCTCAACGTCCACTTCACTCGCGTGTCCGATCTGGTCGGCCGCGACAACCTGGTGGTCGACCCGCCAGTCCCGATGGCAGCCTATCGTGACGGCTTCGGCAACTGGTGCACCCGCATTGTCGCGCCCACGGGCCGCACCCGGGTGTCGGCCGATGCGCTCGTCAACGACACTGGACTCCCCGACGCCATTGCTCCTCAGGCACAACAGATTCCCGTGCCCGACCTGCCCGAGGAGACCCTCGTCTTCCTGCTCGGCAGCCGGTATTGCGAAACCGATCAGCTGTCGGAGACGGCGTGGAATCTCTTTGAGCAGACACCACCGGGCTGGGGCCGCGTTCAGGCAATCTGCGACTACGTTCACCGACACATCACGTTCGGCTATGAGCACGCGCGCATGACACGGACGGCGCTAGAAGCTTTTTACGACCGAACCGGCGTCTGCCGTGACTTCACGCATCTTGCCGTTGCCTTCTGTCGCTGCATGAACATCCCGGCGCGCTACTGCACGGGGTACCTCGGCGACATCGGTGTGCCGCCGGTGGACGATCCGATGGATTTCGCTGCCTGGTTCGAGGTGTTCCTCGGTGGGCAGTGGCATACCTTCGACGCGCGCAACAACACCCCGCGCATCGGCAGAGTGTTGATCGCGCGTGGCCGCGACGCCGCCGACGTCGCGCTCAACAACACGTTCGGCCCCAACACATTGACGAGCTTCAAGGTATGGACCGACGAGGTACCCGCCGGTTAAGTCAAGCCGCCGCACGCTTCCAGCGGCGCCGCGCACGGAACCGAAGCTCGACGCGGCGACGTGATCGCCCAAACTCTTGGCTCTTGGTGCCGACGGTTATCAAGTCGGACACGGTCCCCGTCCACACCCTCGCCGGAGCTGGTGCTGGTCTGTGACGGCGAACCCGGCGCCTTCGAACAGCGCCCGCACCGCGTCCGGCGCCGGGCTGTGCTGGGGTTTCCATCTATCGAGTTCCGTCGGACCAGGTCGCTACGCTGGACATCAAGACGACAGGGCTTCAACCCCTCGACGGATTTCATCACGGAAATCGCACTCGCTCGCTTCGACGGTGAGCCGCTGGCAAAATCCCACGACCAAGCGATAGTCTTGGTAGCGAGCTGCCCATCGCCGAGCCGTGCGACGTTCTGGTGGTGGTTGCATGG
>NZ_DATJYB010000147.1:0-5829 GCF_035499775.1 Mycobacterium sp.
AGCGCCGCAAGCCGGTCGAACGCTTCGGCTGGACGCCCGGCGCCGAGGTCCAGGACGGCAAGCGCCCAGCAGGCGATTGCCGCGTACGGGCCGAGCAAGCTGTCCATACCGACCCGAGCCTGCCCGCGGCGATGCTGGTCCGCCCCGACGGCTACATCGCATGGGCCGCTAATCGGGCACCGGTGGCGTCCGCGGAGCTGTCGGCGGTGCTGGCTCGCTGGTGCGGCCCACGACCCGGGGTCGCGTGCGCTACGCGGTGACCGTCGGTCATCGATGACGGCTCCAAAAAACGCCAAAAAAAGATGTTTAACTTTCGTTGCCTGTGGGGAACCCCGGACGCGTTCGGGTTTCCCACAGTGTTGTGGCTCCAACGGGTTCGACGATCGGCAGACGTCCTCGATGGGAGCACCATGGTTGCTGCTGGCGTTGCGGCCGCGGTTCTGCGCGCGCCGCTCGGCGCATGCAGAAACGCATACTTAACGCAGCCGAGCTGATCACGTTATCTAGTTGAGTTATCAATTTTGGTGGGGGCGGACGTGTCAGAAAGAAACGAGGTTCTGCGGGCTTCTTGTGCCTGAACTTTCCGGGGCGGAAGATTGCTAGGGGCCATTAGTCAAGCGGGCGGCTATGGAACGACTGAGCGGATTTGACGCATTTTTCCTGTATTTGGAGACACCGACACAGCCACTGAATGTGTGCTGCGTGTTGGAGTTGGATACCTCGACGATGCCGGGCGGCTATTCGTATAGCCGCTTGCGGGCAGCGCTGACAAAGCACATGAAAGCGGTGCCTGAATTTCGGATGAAACTCGCCGATACCCAGTTCAACCTGGATCATCCGGTGTGGGTTGACGACGAAAACTTCCAGCTGCGTCGCCACCTGCACCGAGTGGGTGCACCGGCGCCCGGTGGGCGCCGCGAGGTGGCTGAGATCTGTGGGTATGTAGCGGGATTGCCGCTGGACCGTGACCGTCCGCTGTGGGAGATGTGGGTGATCGAGGGCGATGCCCGTAGCGATGCGGTAACGCTGATGCTCAAGATCCACCACTCGATGGTCGACGGCGTCGCCGGCGCGAATCTGCTGGCCCAATTGTGCACCGTGGAGGCCGACGCGCCGGCACCGCAGCCTGTGGTCGCGGGAGCGGGCAGCGGTAGTCGGCTGCAGATCGCCGCGAGCGGGTTGAAGGGGTTCATGTTGCGGCCGTTGCGGTTGGCCACGGTGGTGCCCGCCACGATGGCCACGCTGGTGCAGACGGCGCTGCGGGCGCGGCAGGGCCGCACCATGGCGGCGCCGTTCGCTGCTCCGACGACCGTGTTCAACGCTCCGTTCAGCGGGCTCCGCAACATCGCTTACACCCAGCTGGATATGCGGGACATCAACCGAGTCAAGGAACGGTTCGGGGTGACGGTCAACGACGTGGTGGTGACGTTGTGCGCCGGGGTGCTACGGGAGTTTCTGCTGAAGCGCGGCGAACTGCCGGACACGCCTTTGGTATCGGCGGTGCCGGTATCGGTTCACGACAAATCCAGTCGACCCGGCCGCAACCACACGACGTGGATGTTCTGCCGGTTGGAGAGCCAAATCACCGATCCCGCCGAGCGAATCCGCACTACGGCAGCGGGCAACACCGCCGCAAAAGATCACACCGCGGCTATCGGTCCGACTCTGCTGCACGACTGGACACAGTTCGGTGGACCCACGTTGTTCGGCGCGGCCATGAAGATGCTGCCGCACATGCCCATATCGCTCAATCCCGCCTACAACCTGATCCTGTCGAATGTGCCCGGCCCGCGGGCCCAGCTGCACTTTATGGGCTGCCGAATCGAGGCGATGTATCCCCTCGGCCCGATTCTCGCCGGGGCGGGACTCAACATCACCGTCATGTCGCTCAATGGGGAACTGGGTATCGGCATCATCTCCTGCCCGGACCTGTTGCCCGACCTCTGGGACGTCGCCGACGAATTTCCCGAGGCGCTCAAAGAGCTGCTGGAATGCAGCGATAAGCGACCGGAAGGGAGCGACGCGCCCGAGGATCAAAGCCCTCAGAGTTCGTAGCCGGTGCTGGTGCCCAGAATCTCGACGGCCGCGTCGATGTTCGGGACGACGCCCGTGCCGTATCGGGCGACGATCTGCCCCAGCGAGCGGGTGATGTGCGGGCCGACCTCCTTCGCAAGGAGGATGTCCTCGGCGATGACGACGCCGTTGACCATGTGCGCCGCGAGCAGTCGGCCGTCGTTGGTGATCTCGTAACGCCAGTCGGCGATCTGGATTCGCTCGGGCTGCGATCGCAGCAGACCGCGTCGGGCAGGCGTGTGCACCACGCCCGGCAGCCCGGAGAACACCTTCACTACCAACGCGACTCCGCCGGGACCGGCGAGTGCAGCCGTGATCGTGCGGCTCAATCGCTCGGCGTCGAAGGCCGTCATTGTTTGTCCACCGGTGTCATTAGCCGTCCATCGGCAGGACGAACGACGGCGTGATGGTTTCTCCGCTGCCGCTGCGACGCACGGCCGTTCCTCCGGTGTAGAACTCCACGGTGTGCATGCCCCACGCGTAGTTGGAGACGGCGAAGTGCACGCCGACCACGCCGGTGGCGCCGTCTCGTTCGGCCTCGCCCTGCATGCGCGACATTGCGAGCTCACGTGCTTGGTAGTTGCCCTGCGTCCACTGCGGCATCTCCACGTTGCGCCCGATCTGGCGCAGTGTCTGCATGAACCCTTGCACGGCGATGTGGAAGACGCAGTTGCCCATCACGAAGGCGACGGGCGCCCATCCGGATCGCAGCAAGGTCACCATGTCCTGGCCCGACAGGTGGCTGGAGAACGCTTGTCCGTTGGAACGCCTAAACGCGCCGGGCTTGTCGGTGTACCGGACCGCCGTGCCCACCGCGATGAATTCCAGATGTTCGCCGCCCTCGCCCTGATTGCGCCAGTTGAGCCGGACGCCCACAATTCCGTCGGCGTTGAGGGCATCGGCCTCGGCCTGCATGCGCGACATCGCATTCCAGCGCGCCCGGTAGGTCGCCTCGGTGAGGACGCCCAGCTCCTGTTGCTGCCTGATGCCGCTGACCTGGAAGCCGACGTGATATACCGACACGCCCATCACCAGTTCGAGGGGTTCGAACCCGGCCCCGTGCAGCAGCGCGAACTCGTTGATCGACAAGTCCGACGTGAAGATATTGCCAGCGTGCGACAAACGTTCGCTGGCTACCGGATCGAGCGCGGTCGGTTCCATGGGCAAGCGTCCCTTCTGTGGTTTGCGTCAGCGTACGACCCGCAGGCGGCAAGCGTCTGTCATATTCACATGCTCCGACCGCACCTGGGTAACCCCGGGCTGTCGCGCCCGGCGGGAGCTACCGCACTGCCCGCCAATCTCTCTGTGCAACAAGGATGTTCACTAAGTCAGGGTGATCGCCTGTTCGGGGCAGTTCTGTTCGCCGGCGCGGGCATGCTGCTCCAACTCGCCAGAGACGTCCTCGACCAGCACGATCGAGTGTCCGACGTCGTCGGCGTCGTAGATGTCGGGCGCCAGCGTGTAGCAGCGTCCGTGCCCGACGCAGCGGTCCGGGTCGACCGAGACGTGACTCATCGGTTCGCAACTCCGAACACCAGCGGCAGCGCCTCCACCGACCGCAGTGCGGCGGTATAGGTCAGCTGGGTGCCGGGCTTGATCTCGTAATCAGGTATGCGTCGGTGGAATTCGCGCAACGCCACCCGTAACTCCATGCGCGCCAGGTGGGATCCCAGGCAGCGGTGCGGACCTCCGCCGAAGGCGCGGTGCCGGTTCGGGTTGCGGGTGAAATCCACCAATTCCGGATCGGCGAACTCGGCCGGGTCGGTATTGGCCGCACCGAGCAGCGGGCTGACCCGTTCGCCCTTGCTGATCGGGCATCCGCCCACCTCGACGTCCTGCATGGCTACCCGAGCGACGCCGGGCACCGGCGTCTCCCAGCGCAGTAACTCTTCGATCGCGTGCGGCAGGATGTCGGGCTGCTCGATGAGCTGATGACGGTGCTCGGGGTGGCGGGACAGGTACACGAAGAAACAGTCGAGCGAGTCGGTGACGGTGTCCAGCCCCGCGATCAGGAACAGGAAGCAGATGTCGAGGAGTTCCTCGCGGGTGAGCGGGCGCCCGCCCTCGCTCTCGACCTTCGCCGCGATCATGGCGGACAGCACGTCGTCGCGCGGGCTGGCGATGTGGTCGTCAATGGCGCGCTCGAAGTAGTCGTAAATCTGTTGTGCTATCGGCGCCGACGCCGCGTGCCGGTCATCCCAGTCGGTGGCGCCTTCTGGCCGGATGACGCCGTCCTTCCACTCCAGGAATTTCTCGAGGTCCTCCAACGGCAGGCCCAGTAGCTGCAGGAACACGGTGCACGGAAGGGGCACCGCGAACTCCTCGTGAAAGTCGCACTCGCCTTTCTCGGCAAAGCCGTCGATCATCTGGTTGACCAGCTCGGCGACCATCGGTTCACGCCGGGCCATCTCGCGCGGTGTGAACAGCGGATCCAGGATGCGACGGTACTTCGCGTGTTCGGGCGGATCGACCTGCAGTGGAATGAGCGGACGGATATTGCCCAGGTCCACCGCGTCCATGTTCGACGAGAACAGCTCGGTGTGTTTGAGGGCCATCTCGATGTCGGCCAGGCGGCTGAGCACCACCGCCTGCGGCGCCCTGAACACCGGCGCTGACTCGCGCAGCGCCTTGTACATGGGTTGCGGTTCGGCGAGGCCCATCACTGCCTGGTCGACGAACGCATCAGCTTCTGTCATGCAGCTAGCGTGACATCCGCGTCTCGCACTGGGCAATGCCTCTGGACGCCTTGTATTACAAAAATACATAATTTAGGGAAGTTATCGGCCTTGGCGTCTGTCGAGGAGGTCGCCGGATGTTCGATCTGAAGCTGCTCGGGGGCACCGTCATTGACGGCACCGGCGTGCCGGGTTACCTCGCCGACATCGGGGTCAAAGACGGCCGGATCGTCGAGGTGATGCGCCGCGCGGCCGCCGACCCGGGACTGCCGGGCGAGGCATCGGAAACCATCGATGCCACCGGCCTCTTCGTCGCGCCGGGATTCGTCGACATCCATACGCACTACGACGGCCAAGTGAGCTGGGACAGCTTGCTCGAGCCGTCCAGCGGCCATGGTGTCACCACAGTCGTCGCCGGCAACTGCGGCGTGGGCTTCGCCCCGGTGCGCCCCGGTCGCGAAGACTGGTTGATCGAGCTCATGGAGGGCGTGGAGGACATTCCCGGCAGCGCGCTGACCGAAGGCATCTCGTGGGGCTGGGAGAGCTACCCCGAATACCTCGATGCGGTTGAGCGCGGACGGTTCGCGGTCGACGTCGGCAGCCAGATCGCACATGGGCCGGTCCGCGCGTACGCGATGGGCGAGCGCGGTGCGCGGAACGACGCGGCCACACCCGAAGACATCGACGCGATGGCCCGACTGGTGCGCGAAGGCATCGAGGCCGGGGCACTGGGGTTTTCGACGTCGCGAACACTGGGGCACCGGGCGATGGACGGCGAGCCGGTCCCGGGGACCTTTGCCGCCGAGGACGAGCTGTTCGGGCTGGGCCGGGCTATGGCCGCGGGTGGCCGTGCGGTGTTCGAGCTAGCACCGGAAGGCGTTGGGGGAGAAGATATTCTGGCACCCAAACGCGAACTGGCGTGGATGCAGCGGCTGGCCGGCGAGATCGACCGCCCCATTTCGTTCGCCCTGATTCAGATCGACCCGGCGCCCCAGCTGTGGCGCGAGCAGCTGGAAGTGTCGGCGGCCGCGCACGCCGCCGGAAGCCGGCTGTATCCGCAGATTGCCGCGCGCCCATTCGG
>NZ_DATJYB010000148.1:0-3916 GCF_035499775.1 Mycobacterium sp.
TATACCGTCTAGCCATGACGCGTGACTATGTCTACGACCAGGGCTTCGCCGAAGAGCGGACCCGGCTGGCCAGCATGGAAAGCCTGTGGGACCCCGGAACCCAGGCACTGCTCGACGACCTCGGCATCCAGAAAGCTCGGCACTGCTTGGAAGTCGGGGCGGGCGGCGGCTCACTGGTGCAATGGCTGGCCGGCCGGGCCGGCAAGGTGACGGCGATCGACATCGACACGCGGTTCATCGAATCGCTGGCCAGCGACACCATCGAAGTCCGCCGCGCCGACATCCGCACCGAGCAGCTTCCCCCGGCAGAGTTCGACCTGATTCACTCCCGCTTGGTGTTCGAGCACCTGGCCGATCGTCGGCAAATCCTCAAGCGCCTCGCCGCGGCGCTGCGTCCGGGCGGCTGGATGGTCATCGAGGATTACGACTGGACCGCGTTCGGCCTGGAGGGAGCGGATCCGCTGCTGGCGCGGGTGACCGAGGCCACCTTGTCCTTCATGGAGCGGGCCGGATTCGAGCGGGATTACGGCCGCCACGTTGTCACCGATATGGCCGACGCCGGACTAACCGGTGTGCGCGGAGAGGGCC
The DNA here is from genome assembly GCF_035499775.1 of Mycobacterium sp. Taxonomy (GTDB): domain Bacteria; phylum Actinomycetota; class Actinomycetes; order Mycobacteriales; family Mycobacteriaceae; genus Mycobacterium. The sequence goes on from NZ_DATJYB010000148.1 coordinate 589, forward strand.
GCGCCCGGATAATCGATTCCCGCTCACCGGGTTTCGACTTCTTCCGGTTGTCCTTGGAAAGCGTGCGCGACCCGGTGGTGGAGGCAGGCCTGCTCTCGCGCGAAGACGCGGACTCGGTCGCCGCCCGCGGCGCCGAGGACTTCCGCGTCTTCACGCCCGTCATGATGGCCGGCATCGGCCGCCGGCCAGGACCCTAAAAGGCGCGCACCAGCGCGGCCCGCCCCCGGGTGCGCAGTTTGTGCACCGCCGAGCCGCGGTATTGGTCGATCTTGAGCCGGCCCACGCATCACGTCCCCGGACTCGGCCTCGAACCACGAACCGTGCCAAGGACATACGATGCGGCCGCGGTCGACCCAGCCGTCGGCCATCGGGGCTGCCAGGTGCGGGCAGAACTCGCCGAACGCCGAAATCTCCCCGGGCTTGGTCTGGCACACCATCAACCCCACGCCGTCGACCTCGACCCGTACCGGCTTCCCGTTCAACGAGCTCGCGGGCAGCACAGGAGTCCACTCTTTGGCACGCAGCCGCTCACCGGACTGATCGATGCCGATGCCGGACTCGAACACCAGCGCCCCGCCCAGGTAGCTGCCGCCGACGGTGACGAGGTACCCGAGCGCGGTCAGGGCGATCCCGCGGTGGTGGCGGCCCCGGCGCCGGTCCCACCAGGACATGGCGTAGAGCGTGGTCGCTGCCAGGTTCACGACGCCGTGCACCAACCCGACTCGGCGATCCTCCTCGTGGGTGTGCTGCCAGTCAGTGACACCGGTGACGGCCGAGCCGATGCTGGCCAAGATCCCCAACTCGAGCGAGCCAGTGGCCAACCGTGCGTCGGGGGCGGGCCGGCCCGGAAGCAGGCTCAGCGCATCCAGTGCGACGGTGGTGCCGAGCGCTCCACTGGTCAGCGACGCCAGCGGCGGATGTACCGGATGCCCGAGCCAGACGCCGTGCATCGCATTGGTCACCCCGTTACGCGCACCGCCCATCGCGTTGTAGGCAAAGCTGAGCGCGTGCTCCAGCCGATAGCTGGGCCGATCCAGCCACTCCTGGCGACCGATGGCTTCCAGCACTCGCCGAGACCGACCGGCCATATCACCAATCCTTCCTCAAATAAGTTCCGGGAGAGGGTAATTCATGTACCACCGGCGGATAAGCACTCGGAACGCAACGTCACCAACGTAGCGCCGTCAACCCGCAGCGCCGGTGAAGTTTGCTTGTGAACTACCTATGAGTTTGCTCAATAGTGCTTGGAAAAACCCGGGACCGGCAACGATGTCGCCCAGAGCAACAGTTGACTATGGCAGCGTTTCGTGAGAGTCTCTATCTAGCAGAGAAACATTCCATATAACAGAGAGCATGACAAGATTGTGAGCACCGTCGAGAACATTTTCGAGAACATCCAGCGGGGCATGGTCCCCGCTCACATCTACAACGACGAAGGGCTCTTCGCGCTCGAAAAGGAGAGACTGTTCAGCCGGGCGTGGATCTTCGTGGCGCACGAGTCGGAGATCCCGCAGGACGGCGACTACGTTGTGCGCCGGGTACTCGACGACTCGTTCATCATCGCCCGCGATTCCGGCGGCCAGGTGCGGGCGATGTTTAACATGTGCCTGCACCGCGGCATGCAGGTGTGCCGCGCGGAAATGGGCAACGCCTCCAACTTCCGCTGCCCGTATCACGGGTGGAGTTACCGCAACGACGGCCGGCTCACCGGCCTACCGTTCCACCGGGACGCCTACGGCGGTGACGAAGGGTTCCTCAAGAAGGGTCAAACCCTTTTGCCTGCACCGAATTTCGCCAGCTACAACGGTCTGCTGTTCATCAACCTGGACGCCGACGCGGAACCGCTCGAGGACTACCTCGGCGACTTCAAGTTCTACCTGGACTTCTACACCAAGCAGAGCACCCAAGGTCTGGAGGTGCGCGGGCCGCAGCGCTGGCGGATCAAGGCGAACTGGAAGATCGGCGCCGAGAATTTCGCCGGCGACATGTACCACACGCCGCAAACCCACCAGTCGATCGTCGACATCGGCCTGTTCCGCGAGCCGAAAGCCCAGAAGCGCAAGGACGGTGCGACCTACTGGGCGCGCCGCGGCGGCGGAACCACCTACAAGCTCCCGCCCGGCGGGTTCGACGAGCGGATGCGCTACGTCGGCTACCCCGACGAGATGATCCGCCGGATCAAAGACGTCTGGACACCACAACAGCAGCGTGTGGTCGGCGAGGACGGATTCATGTTCTCGGCCGCCACCTGCTTTCCCAATCTGAGCTTCGTGCACAACTGGCCCAAGGTCCACGAATCCGTTCGCGCCCACCAGAAAAGCGAAGTCCTGCCGTTCATCTCGATCCGGCTCTGGCAGCCGATCAGCGAGAATGAGACCGAGGTCTGCTCGTGGTTCGCGGTGGACGCCGCGGCGCCCGAGGAATTCAAAAAGGACTCGTACAAGGCGTATTTGATGTGCTTCGGGTCGAGCGGCATGTTCGAGCAGGACGACGTGGAGAACTGGGTGTCGTTGACCACCACCGCCGGCGGTTCGATGGCACGACGGCTGCTGCTGAACAGCCGGATGGGATTGTTCGCCGACGACCGTCCGGTCATCGAAGCGCTGCCCGCCGAGTCTTTCCACGGCCCCGGTCGCGCTCAGGTCGGCTACAACGAGTACAACCAGCGCGAGTTGCTCAAACTGTGGGCCGACCACCTGGATTCGGCGGTCTCGGCATGAGAAAGCCTTTACCGTTTAACGACATTCGGCACTTGCAGGCGCACCAGTTCCTGGTCGACGAGGCCTACCTGCTGGATGCTCAGCAGTACCGGCCGTGGCTGGACACGCTGACCGAGGACATTCACTACGTCATGCCGGTGCGCGTCACCACCGCGCGCGGAACGGGACTGGGCACCGCAGCGGGAATGGCCCATTTCGACGAGGACAAATACTCGCTGAGCCAGCGGGTGGCGCGGATGGAAACCGAACACGCCTGGACCGAGGACCCCCCGTCGCGGCTGCGCCACTTCATCACCAATGTGCGCAGCTTCGAATGCGAGGACCCCGACGAACTTGTCGTCGAATCCGCCGAACTGCTGTTCCGCAGCCGGGGAGACGTCAATGAGAGCGCCCTGGTGTCCTGTGGGCGTGAAGACGTGTTGCGTCGCTGCGACGATTCGCAAACCTGGAAATTGGCGCGGCGCAGGATCATTGCCGACGAGGCGGTGCTGCGGATGCAGAACCTGGCGGTGTTCCTGTGACCGACCACCTCTCCAGATTGCTGGACGGCACCGTGGGCGAACCCCTATTGGTCGCAAACGAATTCGCCGAAGTGCAGGTGCGCCGGG
>NZ_DATJYB010000149.1:0-4415 GCF_035499775.1 Mycobacterium sp.
CGCATGCGCTCGAGATGCTCAGGAAAGACCATGTGAAGATCTGTCACGTCGCCGTGTGCCGAGGCCTGCGCGTGGTGAGCCAGGAGGTGCCCGACCCCGGCCGAGTGCGCCTGCTCCGAGTGCGTGACGAAGACATAACGAAGCGGCGGAAGCCCTCGCGTCTCAGTCAGATCGCGAATCTGCCCCAGAATGGTTCTGGTATCCCAGGAGATGCCGGCCTCGACCAGTGCGCTCCACTTCGAGCCGGCCACGAGGAAGACCGAGTTGTTCGCGTGCAGCGACCGGCCACCCACGGGAACCGCGTAACACGCACCGAGCCAGTAGAGGCCATCAGCAAGCTCACGAGGGAGCGGGTTTGACGTTGTGATGCTCAACTGATCAGGCTCCTCTGGCCGACGCTAACGCCCGTGGCAGGTAGATCCGCCGCCATCTCGAGCACTTCATCCAGAAGTTCCCGATGCCTCGGTATTGCCGTGCCGGTCAGAACGGCTCCGTGATCGGGAGCAATCGCCTTGACAGAGTAGCGGTCGAAGATGTCAGCGACTGCATCCCGAAACGATTCGGTCTCCGCGCCTGCGAGCCACCAATACCGATTGTTGAGGAGAAAATCCTCTACACGTCCCCGATCGGTTGGGTCATCTGCCTCGTCGTCAACGAGCCAGGGTCCGGACGGAGTGTCACGCCAGACCCAGGAGAACATGTCCCCGGTAAAGAGCGTCCCCGTACCCTCGTCAAAGCCCCAATTCGACGGCAAGAGCCGCAAGTGAGGCACGAGGAATCGCAGTCGCCGCGCGTCCCCTGGATCGATCGTCACCGGCTCAGTCGTCTTGATCTGACCGAGCCGGACATCGCGCAGCTTCCCCGGGTCATCGACATCATACTTAGGCCGCAGGTTCAGGAAATTCGCGGGCGACTCAGGCAGACGCTGATAGGCGACATCGACGTCGAAACGCTCGACAATGGCCCTCGCGTTGCACATCGCGGGGAATTCGATCCTTGGGATCGCGAGCGCTAGCGTCCGGCCTCCAACCAGTTCCGAGAGCTGGGCCAAAATCGCATCTTCGTGCACCGAGTAGCCTGTCCCGTACAGCACTGCTCGGGCTCGTCCTCTCAGGAGGTAGCAGTTCAGCGTGGAGTAGCCACGGACAGAAAGGGGGTGGCTCGAAGCTCGACCGTCGAGCTCGTACGGATTGACGAGCGCGAACAACTTGTCGGGTACAAGAGTAAGGGTCAGGCCATGCATTATTTTTGGGTCGACTCTCGAAGTGGAGCGGACGGCGCTTCCGACATGCGCAGGGGGCGCCTCGGAAACCCTGCGCGACCGGCACGCGGCTGACGACCGCAATGTGGCCGACCCCGTTCGGAGCCACTGAATAATCGGCCCGAGCCGGTCGCGGAACGGATCCGGACGTAACCATAAGCAGCTCTACTCGCGGTTGTCAAGCCGCGGCGAGAGTCGACGAATGGACTGTCGGTCGGGGCAGTGGCCGGGGGGCTGGGTGGGGTTTACTTTGCTGTTGATGGCGCCCGTGGGGCGCGAGACTTGACGCGAGGAGGCCCCATGAAATTCGGAATTCTTTTCCCTCGATCGGTTGAGGTCGGGCGGAACATGCATGAGGCCTATCAGGAGTGGGTGGACTTGGGTGTTGAGGTGGAGCGGCTGGGTTTTTGGTCGTTCTGGACGACCCAGCATCATTTCGGCAGCGAGCGTGATTACCGGCCGTTTGATGTTCCGGAGAGCGAGTGGACGCAGTCGGATTTCGATACGGTGCCTGATCCGTTTCCGTTGTTGGCGTATCTCGGCGCGAAAACCACCAGGTTGCGGCTCGGGACTGCGGTGCTGGTGCTGAATTGGGATCACCCGCTGTATATGGCGGAGCGCATCGCGATGGTCGATAACTTGACCAACGGTCGGCTTGAGATCGGGGTCTCTCGTGGTGCGGGATGGCGTCCCCCGAGGTATTTGGGCGCGCCGGCCGAAGATGACGTGGCTCGTCGCAAGCTGGCTGAGGCGATCGAGTTCATGGAGAAGGCTTGGACCGGTGAGCCGTTCTCGCATCACGGCGAGTTCTTCCACATGGACGAGGTGATCATGTTGCCGAAGCCGATCCGGGATCGTCTTCCGATCATCATCGGTGCGCATACGAAGGGCAGCGCTGACTGGGCTGCGCGCCATGGGTATCCGTATCTCTCGACTGTCTGGCCGTTGAATGACCTGCCGGCTCATAAGGAAAACATTGAGCATTATCGGGCGGTCGCTGCCGAGTGCGGTTACGAGGTCGATGAGGGGACGTTGCCGCACAACTTTTTCATGTATTGCGCGGAGACTGATGAGGAAGCGGTCGAATTTGGTCGGCGTCAGGCTCGGCGTTTTCAGATCACACTTGAGGCGTACTACCAGTATGCGAAGAGGGCGCGCGAGAAAGCGGCTGGGGGGGGCGACGGGCAGGTGGAGGCGCACTCCCTGTTCTCGCAGGTGGTTCGCGAGGGTGCGGGTGGTAAGACTGCTGACGATTCGTTTTTTGGTGCTGATGCTGAAGTGATGGCGAATCTTGATCGGGTGACCGACACGACGGTCGAGTCGCAGTTGATCGGAAGCCCGGAGACGATCGTCAACAAGATCAACGAGTACCAGGAGGTCCTTGGTATTCAGTATTTCGTTTTGCAGACCGGCTGGGGCGGGATGCCGATCGAGAAGAGTCTCGCGTCGGTGCGGCGCTTCGCTGAAGAAGTCATGCCGCACTTCGTCGAGAGCTCGAGCCCCGCGATCACGGCGGCCTGAGCAGTCCGGCCCCGCGATTCGCGATGACGTCATCGTCGTTGTCGGCGAAGTCTGTGAGGCTCCTGCTCGGTTTCGCACGCCATCCGGTGATCGCCGCCGAAACGATCCACATCGATCCAGCGGCACGTCAACCAACCCAATGACAGAACCCACCAACACCACACCCAACACACCCGCGCTCATCGGCGGATCCGCCGGCATGAGGATGTGCGGGCGTCGCGTGTCGGCGCCATGAACGTCGAAATGGTCTGCAGGATCAACCGATGGATCAGCCGGCAGATGCCCCGGCCGCGTCGAGCGGAGAAGTCCTGGGGCCTCAGGTTGGCGTGCATCAGAACCTGGGTGCTCTCGTCGCCGGCGGCGCCGTGTCGGCCACCAAAGTGTGGGCGTAGACTAAACGGGGTGGTCTCAGGACCTGCTGCCACGATTCTGGTCGTTGACGATCACGAGGTCGTCCGTTCGGGGCTCGTTGCAGAGATTGACCGTGAGGAGGGATTCTCGGTTGCGGGCGTGGCCGGCAACGGAGCCGACGCCTTCGAGTGGGCGGTGAAGCATCGGCCCGACCTCGTGCTGATGGACTGGCGACTACCCGACAAGACGGGGGTGGACGTGTGTCGCGAGCTGCGCGAGGCGGCGCCCGACGTTCGGGTGGTGATCCTGACGACCTACATCAACGAGGAAACCGTCCGGCAGGCACTCGCGGCCGGGGCACGCGGTTACGTGACGAAATCGGCCGGTCTCGACGCGCTCTTCGATGCGATGCGCGATGCGCTGAACGATTCGTCGGAGCTCGGGACCGCATCGCAGGTCGTGGAGCACCTCCACGAGATGCTCGACGATCGTATGCAGCCCGTGGCGCTCACGCCGCAGCAACAGAACGTCCTAGACCTAGCCGCTGAGGGTCTGACCAACCAAGAGATCGCCGACCGGCTTTTCCTGTCAGAGTCCACGGTCAGGTTTCATCTGAAAGCCCTGCGCGGCAAGCTGGAGGCCAGTAGCAAAGCCGGCCTCATCGCCAAGGCGGTCCGGCTTGGCCTCCTTCCGCCGGCAGACGAGGCCAGCAATCCGAAGGAGAACTAAGAGGCGTTTGTGCGAGCGGACCGGCGGAAGCGTGGCGACGCCGGTCAATGGCCAGATGATCTGGGCCACGTCGCGCAGCACGGACTCTGCGCGGCGCTTGCGCGTACCAATCTTGAGGCCAGGGTTGATTGCCAGAGCCTCTGGTTCCCATGCGATTCGCGAGCCAGTCACGGGGTTCGGTGCCGTCTGTCGGTGCAGCAGGACGCCGGAGAAGTGGTCCGGGAGCCTGGGCAGCACCCCAGGCTGGCCGGAGCTCGTTTCGGGGTCGCCACCGATTGGGTTCCGACGATTACTTGACCGCCGTGGCTGCGCCCGCGCTGGAGGATCGCCACGCCGCGGCTGGCTGCCATCATCTGGTCAGCTGTGTGCTCGGGGTGTTCTGTCGGAAGGGATAGCTGTTTTTGGGCTCGAGAACTGTTGTGCTGGTTGTGCCAATTAGAGCTTGGGCTTGCGCGCGGTTCGAGTCACGCGCCGGCCGTTGTAACGTCGACGACGGGAGACGAATCGTGAGGACTCTGCAGCGCAGCGCGACAGCGGCGGCCGGGGGCACCGG
>NZ_DATJYB010000150.1:0-4298 GCF_035499775.1 Mycobacterium sp.
GCGGACGTCCGCGATCGCCCGGCACTGGCCAAGGCAATCGACGACGGCGTCGCCGAACTCGGGCACCTCGACGTCGTGATCGCCAACGCCGGGATCTGCCCGCTGACCGCCGGCCTACCCCCGCAGGCCTTCGCCGACGCGGTGGATGTGGACTTGGGGGGCGTGCTCAACCTCGTGCACACCAGTCTCAAGCATCTGCAACGGGGTGCGTCGATCATCGTGATCGGATCGAACGCGGCGTTCATGTCTTCGATGAACACCACCGGCATCGACGGCGGCCCCGGCGGGGCAGGTTACGCCTTCGCGAAACTCGCTGCGGCACACTACGTGAACGACTTTGCCCGGGCGCTGGCTCCGTTCTCCATCCGGATGAACGCAGTGCACCCGACGAATGTCAACACCGACATGTTGCACAGCGCACCGATGTACCGGGCGTTTCGGCCGGACCTGAAGAACCCGACCCGCGAGGACGCCGAACCGATTTTCCCGTTGGTCCAATCGATGCCGATCCCCTACGTCGAACCCGAGGACATCAGCGAGGCCGTGCTGTTCCTCGCCTCCGACGCGGCCCGCTACATCACCGGACAGCAACTGCGCGTCGACGGGGGCGGCTTCCTCAAGGTCAAGCCATGGTCGGGCGGGTGACTCCGATGAGGCTAATCAGACTGCACCGCAACGGAACTGGAGGCGAGCGGTGAACGGGGAGCCGCCGGGGGTGCAGCGTCAGCTCTACGCGCTGATGGTGCTGATGAAGGCGGCCGACGACCGGCTGTCCAAGGGCATCGGCACCGGCGAGTTCATGTGCGTGTACTGGCCGTCGCGCGGCCAGGAGGCGATCGCCGCCGCGATGGGCGTCGCGCTGCGGCCCGACGACCAGTTGGTGACGACGTATCGCGGGCTGCACGATCTGATCGGCAAGGGTGTCCCGCTCGAGGAGATCTACGGGGAGATGATGGGGCGCGTGGTCGGCGCCAGCCGCGGCAAAGGCGGCACCATGCACATCGCCAAGCCGGACAAGGGCGTGATGCTCTCGACCGGCATCGTCGGCGCCGGGCCGCCGGTCGCGGTGGGGCTGGCCATGGCCGCCAAACGCAAAGGCCTGGACCGCGTCACGGTGGTCAGCTTCGGGGACGGCGCCACCAACACCGGCTCGTTTCACGAGGCGGCCAACATGGCCGCGCTCTGGGATCTGCCGCTGGTGTTCGTCTGCCAGAACAACCTCTATGCCGAGATGACGCCGACCCACGACACGATGAAGCTCGAACACGTCGCCGAGCGGGCCGCCGGCTACGGCATGCCGGGCGTTCGCGTCGACGGAAACGACCCGCTGGCGGTGAAATCCGCACTGGACCAGGCAGTGCAGCGGGCGCGCGCCGGCTCCAATGGTGGAGGCCCCACCTTCATCGAGTGCGTAACATTCCGCTTCCGCGGCCACTACTTCGGTGACCGGATGCCCTACATCCCCAAGGAGCAGCTGGCCGCGGCGATGGAGGCCGACCCGGTGCCACGGTTCCGCGGTCACCTCGCCGAAACCGGGATCTGCACCGAAGAGGAGCTGGATCGCATCGAAACCGAGGCCCGGCAGACGGTGGAGGCCGCGCTGAGCACAGTCATGAGCGCCGAGGTCGCCGCGGTCGACGAACTCGACCGCGACGTGTACGCAACGCCAATCGGGTTCCCGGTCTGAGGATTCACAAGATGGACGAGAAAGAGATGACCATGTGCGAGGCGCTGAACCTCGCGCTGGATCAGGCGCTGCAGGCCGACGACAGGGTGTTTCTGCTCGGCGAGGACATCGCCGATCCAGGAGCATCGGGCCCGACGGCAGGGCTGTCGACGAAGTACGGCCACGACCGGGTCCTGGACACCCCCATCTCGGAAGCCGCGATCGTCGGCGCGGCGATCGGCGCCGCCATCGACGGGATGCTGCCGGTGGCCGAGATCATGATCATGGATTTCATCGGCATCGCCGCCGACCAGCTGATCAACAACGCCGCCAAACTGCGATTCATGACCGGTGGGCGCACGACGGCGCCGATCACCATCCGCACCCAGGTCTACGCCGGGCTGGCCACCGGCGCCACGCATTCGCAGAGCCTGGAGGCGTGGTTCATGCACATTCCCGGGATGAAGGTGATCGTGCCCTCCACCCCGCGCGACGGCAAAGGCCTACTGACGGCCGCGATCTTCGATGAGGACCCCTGCCTGTTCGTCGAGACGATCCGGCTGCAGAGCAAGAAAGGACCCGTACCGGTCGAGCCCGGGTTCTCAATTCCCCTGGGCCAGGCCGACATCAAGCGGCCGGGCACCGACGTGACCCTGATCAGCTATGGACGCAGCGTGCACGACGCACTGGCGGCCGCGACCACCCTGCAGGAGCAGGGCGTCAGCGCCGAAGTCGTCGACCTGCGCACGCTGGTTCCCCTGGACGTCGAGACCATCGTCGAATCCGCCCGTCGCACCAGGCGAGTCGTCATCGTGCACGATGCCGTCCAATTCGCCGGCCCGGGAGCCGAAATCGCGGCGATCCTGCAAGCCGAACTGTTCGGTGAACTGGCCGCGCCGATCGGGCGGGTCGGCGCCCGCTTCGTCCCCAACCCGGCCGCGGCCGCGCTCGAGGCGCAGGTCTACCCGTCGCCGGCGCGCGTCGTAGCTGCTGCGCAGCGCACCCTGGAGATCGGAGCGAGGGCGGAAGCGCGTGGCTGACTTCATCATTCGCATCCCGCGGGTGTCGGTGGCGGTCTCGGAAGCCGAACTCACCGGCTTACTCGTGCAGGCCGGCGAGCATGTCGACGAGGGCACGCCGATCTACGTGATCGCCACCGAGAAGGTGGAACAGGAAATCGAAGCCGGCGCGTCGGGCACCGTGCAATGGACGGGCCAGATCGGCACCACCTACGACATCGGCGCCGAAATCGGCGTTATCACTTCGTAAAACCGCCATAGCGAAAGGTACTCACAAATGGATCTCAACGAGACCCGCGAGAGAATCATCTACGAAAAGGAAGGCGCGATCGCGAAGGTCACGCTCAACTGGCCGGAGAAGGCCAACGCCCAGGACCAGAAGCTGGCCGAAGAAGTCGACGCGGCGCTGCTGGACGCGGACCGCGACTACGACATCAAGGTGCTGATCCTGAAGGCCAACGGCAAGGGCTTCTGCTCGGGCCACGCCATCGGCAACAACTCCGTTGATTACCCGTCTTTCGTGGAAGCCGCCCAGGTCATGGGCACGCCGTGGAAGCCGCAGACCGACCTGTTCGTCAAGCCGATCCTGAACCTGTGGGAGTTCTCCAAGCCGACGATCGCGCAGGTGCACGGCTACTGCGTGGGCGGTGGCACCCACTACGGGCTGACCACCGACATCGTGATCGCGTCCGAGGACGCCTACTTCTCCTACCCGCCGCTGCAGGGCTTCGGCATGCCGTCCGGTGAATGTTCCATTGAGCCCTGGGTTTTCATGAACTGGCGGCGCGCGGCGTACTACCTGTACCTGGCCGAGGTGATCGACGCCAAGAAGGCGCTTGAGGTCGGCCTGGTCAACGAGGTCGTCCCACGCGACCAACTGGACGCGCGTGTCGACGCGATCGCCCGTCATATCGCCCAGGCGCCGATGACGACACTGCTGGCGACCAAGGCCAACCTCAAGCGGGCCTGGGAGCTGATGGGCATGCGGGTGCACTGGCAGAGCTCCAATGACCTGGTCGCGCTAGCGTCGATCAGCAAGGATGTGCAAGAGCTGATCCAGACGGTGTTCAAGGACAAGGTGCTGCCGTCGGAGCAGGCCCGCCGTCAGGCGGCCGCGGCGGCACAGACCGACGGCGCACCGACCGCGACTTAGGTTTTCGGGAGCCAGCAGGTGAACATCGCCGACCACGCGATCACGGCTCCGCAGTCGCCAGCGCTACTCATCGACGGGGACGTGATCTCGTACGGCGAGTTGTATGCCAGGAGCCAACGGGTCGCCGCGGTGCTGCACGATGCCGGGCTGCGCTGCGGCGACGGCGTGGCGCTGATCCTGCCTAACCGGCCCGAGTTCTTCGAAATCACCTGGGGTTGCCAGCTTTCCGGGCTGTACTACACCGCGGTCAACACGCACTTCACTCCGGACGAAGTCGCCTACGTCATCGACGATTCCGATGCGAAGGCGGTCTTTGTGGACTGCACGATGGCCGAGCTGGCCGCGCACGTCCGCTCCGTGAACGCGGCGGTCAAAGTGCACATCGTCGTGGGCGGAACGCTTCCCGACTGGGATTCCTACGAGGACGCATTGGGCACGGGAGCCGACGCACCCGCAGTGT
>NZ_DATJYB010000151.1:0-4310 GCF_035499775.1 Mycobacterium sp.
GCTTCTTATCGGCCATAGACCGAACAGTATGACGGGATACACTGAGTGCGGTGAGGTTCAAGTACGTTTTGTTCGACCTCGACGGCACCCTTACCGACTCCGCGGAAGGGATCGTTGCCAGCTTCCTGCACGCTCTCAGCCACATCGGTGCGCCAGTGCCCGACGGCGACCTGGCCGCCCAGATCGTCGGCCCGCCGATGGACGACACCTTTCACGGGATGGGGCTGGGCGAGCACGCTGACACCGCGATCGCGGCTTTCCGGGCCGAGTACGGCAGCCGGGGCTGGGCAATGAACACGCTGTTCGACGGGATCGCGCCCCTGCTTGCCGACCTGCACGCCGCAGGCGTTCGGCTGGCGGTGGCCACCTCCAAGCTCGAGACGACGGCCCGGCGCATCCTCGCCCACTTCGACCTCGAGCAAAATTTCGAGGTGATCGCCGGCGCCAGCCCCGACGGCTCGCGCAAGACCAAGGAGGACGTGCTGGCGCACGCGCTGGCGCAGTTGCAGCCGCTGCCCGAACGTGTGCTCATGGTCGGCGACCGCAGCCACGACGTGGACGGGGCGGCCGCCCACGGCATCGACACCGTGGTGGTCGGCTGGGGATACGGACAAGACGATTTCGCCGATCGATTCAGCACCGCCACCGTGACGCATGCCGCGACGGTCGACGAGCTGCGGAGGGCTTTAGGTGTCTGACGATCCGCTGCACGTGACATTCGTCTGTACCGGCAACATCTGCCGGTCGCCGATGGCCGAAAAGATGTTCGCCCACCAGATCCGGGAGCGCGGTCTGGAAGGGGTGGTGCGGGTGACCAGCGCGGGCACCGGTGACTGGCACATCGGCAGCGGCGCCGATGCACGAGCGGCCCGGGTGCTACGCGCGCACGGCTATCCCACCGCCCATCGCGCCGCCCAGGTCGACGACGACCATCTGGCGGCCGATCTGCTGGTGGCCTTGGGCCGCAACCATTTTCGTTTGTTGCAGCAGCTCGGGGTCGAGGCCGACCGGATCCGGATGCTGCGCTCGTTCGACCCGCGCTCAGGTGCTTACGCCCTCGACGTCGACGATCCGTACTACGGCGACCACGACGACTTCGAGGACGTTTTCACCGTCATCGAGGCCGCCCTACCCGGCCTGCACGCCTGGGTCGACGAACAGCTCGCGCAGAACGGTGGGGGTTGATGCGTCGGCTCGCGTTCCTGCTGCGACCAGGCTGGATAGCGCTGATCCTGGTCGTGATCGCCTTCACTTACCTGTGCTTCATGGTGCTGGCACCCTGGCAGCTGGGAAAGAACACCAGGACGTCGCGGGAGAACCACCAAATCGAGTCTTCCCTCAATACTCCCCCGGTGCCGGTGAAAACCATGCTACCGCAACAGGATTCGTCAGCACCGACTGCCGAATGGCGCCGGGTCACCGCGACGGGGCGTTATCTGCCCGACGTGCAGGTGCTGGCCCGGCTGCGGGTGGTGGACGGAGACCAGGCGTTCGAGGTACTGGCGCCCTTCCTGGTCGACAACGGACCGACCGTCCTGGTCGACCGTGGCTACGTGCGTCCCGAGCAGGGCGCTCATGTGCCGCCGATCCCGCGCCCGCCGGACGGCGTCGTGACCATCACTGCGCGGCTGCGCGACTCCGAGCCGCTGGTAAAGGACAAGGAGCCGTTCACCAGAGACGATGTCCAGCAGGTGTATTCGATCAACACCGAACAAATCGCGGCGTTGACGAAGGTCCCGCTGGCGGGGTCGTATCTGCAGCTGGTCGAGGCGCAACCCGGCGGGCTCGGCGTCGTCGGCATCCCGCATCTGGACGCCGGGCCGTTCCTGTCCTACGGCATCCAGTGGATCTCGTTCGGCATCCTCGCCCCGATCGGGTTGGGCTATTTCGCCTACTCCGAGCTGCGTGTCCGCCGCCAGGAGAAGCAGCAGGCGCAGGCCGCTGACGCTCCGATGACGGTCGAGGAGAAACTCGCCGATCGTTACGGCCGCCGGCGATAGCCGGCTTGGTCGGCCCGCCCGCGAACGTGCACAGAATGCCAGCCGTACCGGCGTGTCTGTGTACATTTGTGCACGCTCGCCGCGTAAGCCAACACGGCCGCCCCGGCCTGTACCACGCGCGACAGCGCCACAGCCCGACGCAGATCGGCCACCGTGGGCGCCCGGCCGTCGCCGAGGGTCGGTCGGATCTGCAGCTCATGACGGTACTGAGTGGGCCCGCCGAGCCGCACGCCGAGTGCCCCCGCGAAGGCCGCCTCGACGACGCCGGCGTTGGGGCTGGGGTGCCGGGCCGCGTCCCTCCGCCAGGCGCGCACCGCGCCAGACGGTGATCCGCCGACCACCGGTGCGCACAGCGCCGCCAGCGCGGCGGTCACCCGCGCGCCCGCGTAGTTGGCAATGTCGTCCAATCGTGCTGCGGCCCAACCGAATCGGAGATAGCGCGGCGAACGGTAACCGATCATCGAGTCCAGGGTGTTGACGGCGCGATAGCAGAGCGCACCGGGCGCGCCGAACACCGCCGCCCACAGCAGCGGCGCCACCTGGGCGTCGGACGTGTTCTCGGCAACGGATTCCAGTGCGGCGCGGGTCAGGCCGGGCCCGTCCAGCTGGGCCGGGTCGCGTCCGCACAACGACGGCAGCAGCCGTCGCGCAGCCTCGACGTCACCGCCGTCGAGCAGCTGCGACATCTGCAAGCCGGTGCGCGCCAGCGACGTTCCGCCCAGCGCAACCCAGGTCGCCACCGCGGTGGCCCCCGCAGGCCAGCGCCGACCGGTCGTCACACCCAGCAACCAGACAGCACCGACCAATAGGCCCACGTGCACCGAGCCGGCGACTCGACTATCGCGGTAGGTGAACCGCTCCAGCTTCGCCGCCGTCGCACCGAACACCGCGACCGGATGACCCCGGCCGGGATCGCCGAGCGCCAGGTCGGCCAGGAAGCCGGCCAACACGCCGACCATCCGGGCCCGCCGCGTCGACGCAAACACCCCGGCAGCGTCTCATACGCGGTCAGACCAGCAGAACGATGACCAGCAGAATTACCTCCGGGGCGTGCTTGAACGCGTCCGTCGGCCCCACGACCTCGGGACTCGGGGGCGGCGCGTCGCTGGGCACCGGCTCGATAGACATGTGTCGAATGTGCCCGTTTTCGGCCGCCTAAATCGTTCGCCCGTCAAAAAACTCCGCCCGACTACGTCACATACGTGGTCTACTCGATCCCATGAGGCCCGCTTGGGGACATCCGCAATGAAGCGGCCCGCAACTCGAGCCGCCGACCTGTTGAACCCGGCCGCGCTGCTGCTGCCGGCGGCGAACGTGATCATGCAGCTGTCCTTGCCGGGCGTCGGCTATGGCGTGCTGGAAAGCCCGGTGGACAGCGGCAACGTCTACAAGCACCCGTTCAAGCGGGCCCGAACCACCGGCACCTACCTGGCGGTCGCGACCATCGGGACCGAGTCCGATCAGGCTCTGATCCGGGATGCCATCGACGTCGTGCATCGGCAGGTTCGGTCCACGTCGTCCAGCCCGGTGTCCTACAACGCTTTCGACCCGAAGCTGCAGCTGTGGGTGGCGGCATGCCTGTACCGGTTCTACGTCGACCAGCGCGAGTTCCTGCACGGCCCGCTCGACGACGCCAGCGCCGACGCCGTCTATCAGGACGGCAAACGGTTGGGCACCACGCTGCAGGTACCCGAACACATGTGGCCGCCGGACCGGGTCGCGTTCGACGAGTACTGGAAGCGTTCGCTCGACGAGCTGCAGATCGACCCGCCGGTCCGCGAGCATCTGCACGGCGTGGCCTCGATGGCGTTCCTGCCCTGGCCGTTGCGACAGCTGGGCGGACCGCTGAATCTGTTCGCGACGACGGGGTTCCTGGCCCCCGAGTTCCGGGCGTTGATGCGACTGGACTGGTCGGAGTCCCAGCAGCGCCGCTTCGAATGGCTGCTGACCGCCCTGCGCTTGGCCGACCGGCTGATTCCGCACCGGGCCTGGATCTTCGGCTATCAGCTCTACCTGCGGGATATGCGGTCACGCGCGCGACGCGGCCGACGGATCGTGTAGATGGGCCGTTTAACGGGGAAGGCTGCCATCATCACCGGCGCCGGCTCCGGTATCGGGTGGGCCGCCGCCCGGCGATTCGCCGACGAAGGAGCCCGCGTCGTCTGCGCCGACATCAGCGGACGGGAACGCGAAATCGCCGGGCTGCTGGGCGAAGTCGCGTTGCCGGTAAGCGTCGACGTCACCAAGTCCGCCGATGTCCAACGCATGGTCGCCACCGCCGTCGAGTCCTTCGGGCGGCTCGACATTCTG
>NZ_DATJYB010000152.1:0-18528 GCF_035499775.1 Mycobacterium sp.
CGGTGACCCGGTGACCCGGTGACCCGGTGACCCGGTGACCCGGTGATGAGCCGGCGCTGACTGCTTTGTCGGCCGTCATACCGGCCCGGGCCGTTGCTGTGCCGCTGACGACTGATCGGGGCGACAATGCGCTCAACGCCCATTCTTCAAACTAGTTGCACGCAGCAAGAATGGCGCGAGCCTCGTCAAGGCGACATCGCAGCCCGACAACCCATGTCGCCAAGTGGCACAAGAGGGGATGATTCATCTGATGGAAAACGGAGTAGTTAACCTGACATAATGTCGCTTATCGGCAATATGGGTAGTCTGCACGGGAGGCAAAAGTGGCTTCTTCCAGCGGTTCTACGCGCAACCAGGCCACACGACCCCGCGACCCCGCCCGGAAGACGCGCTGCGCGCGGCCAGACAACGAACTTAAATCCTCGTTGGGTGAAACCTTGTAGCGCGTCCGCCCCGCGAGCCGTCTAGTCGGCACCCGGACGGCGGTCGGCCACGCCTTCTGCCTCTCCCCGCCCACTACCGCCAATACGTCACTGTGACGAATTACATTGGGGCGCAGAGCTATTGGGCAAGATCATCCGATGCTGCCGTCGGGTGCCCTAGGCTCCGCATCTCAGAAGGTCAACACCGGGGCGATAGAGGCAACACGTTTGACGTTAATTCCGACGGTCGCATCACGCGCTGGCGTGATTACTACGACCTCTCGACACTGATGCAGCAGGTGACGGCGGCAACCGCAAAAGCAACGGCTGACCCCTCTCCCGCCGCACCGTCGAACGGACGCCAAAACGTCACGTGACGTATTGTCGCCTCAAGCCGCTCGATCAGAGGCCGATGTAGACCGCCTTGGTGTTGAAGTACGCCTCGATCCCCTTCCGGCCGCGCTCGCCGCCCCACCCCGACTGCTTGTGGCCGCTGATCGGCATCGAGGGGTCCGCTGCAAGCGAGGAGTTCACCCAGATCTGGCCGGCGCGAAGCTCGTTCACGACGCGATGGGCGCGGGACAGGTTCTCGGTCCAGATGGAACCGGCCAGCCCGTAGTGCGTGTCGTTCGCGGCGGCGATCACCTGGTCCTCGTCGTCGAATGGGATCACGCAGCCGACCGGCCCGAAGATCTCCTCACGAATGAGCCGCATGTCAGGCGTGGTGTTGGTGACGATCGTCGCCTCGTAGAAGTAGCCCTTGCGGTCCATCGGCTTGCCGCCGGTCACTATCTGCCCGCCGGCGGCGACGCCGTCGTTAACGATGCCTTCCACGCGCGTCCGCTGCTTGTCGCTGATCAGCGGCCCCAGTACGGAGTCGGGATCATCGCTGCCGCCCATCGGCAGCATCTGGGCGAAGGCGGCGAGGCGTTCGACGACCTGGTCGTAGATGCCGCGCTGCACATACATACG
The DNA here is from genome assembly GCF_035499775.1 of Mycobacterium sp. Classification (GTDB taxonomy): domain Bacteria; phylum Actinomycetota; class Actinomycetes; order Mycobacteriales; family Mycobacteriaceae; genus Mycobacterium. The sequence goes on from NZ_DATJYB010000152.1 coordinate 1,395, forward strand.
GGAGGTGCAGGAGCAGTTCTGCCCCGAGCCGGCGAGCAGGCCCATGCCCGCCCCGATAATCGCCTTGTCGAGGTTGGCGTCGTCGAACATGATCAGCGGCGACTTGCCGCCAAGCTCGAGGGTCAGCCTCTTGAGGTTGCCCGCGGCCGCCTTGACGATCAGCCGTCCGACCTCGGTCGATCCGGTGAACGAGATCTTGTCGACGTCCGGATGCGCGGTGAGTGCGGCACCCGTGGTCTCGCCGTAGCCGGTGATGACGTTCAGGACGCCGTCGGGCAGACCCGCCTCGCGGAAGATCTCCTCCAGCTTCAGCGCGGTGAGCGGTGTCTCCTCGGCGGGTTTCAAAACGGCGCTGCAACCCGCCGCGAGCGCGGGTGCAACCTTGAGCATCGCGACGAAGAAGGGACCATTCCACGGGATGATGAGGCCGACGACGCCGACCGGCTCGAGCTGGGTGAAGGTGTGGTAGGTCTCCCAGGTCCCGAGCAGACCGTCGGACACGAGATTGGCCGACTCACCATGGATCTTGCCGACCCAGCCGGCGTAGTACTTCAGCATGTCGAGCGACACCGGGATGATGTGACGCGCGGCCGTCAGGTTCATGCCGTTGTCCTGGCCCTCGAGCGCGGCGAGCTCGTCGGTGCGTTCCTCGATGATGCGCGCGGCGCGGAAGAGCACGTTCGCGCGGTGCGACGCGGGCGCCTTGCGCCAGACACCCGACTCGAACGTCTCGCGCGCCCGGGCCACCGCCGCGTCGACGGTCGCCTGGTCGGAATCGACGACCTCCGCGATCTGCTCCTCGGTGGACGGATTGAACACCGGAATCATCCCGGAGCTCGGGCGCTCGACCGCAGGATCGATGTCGATGGCGCTACTCATTGGAGGTCATCCTTTCCCGAGCCGGTCGTTGCGCGGGCTAGGTTACGCGCTTAACCAGGGAACGTCCAGTGGATCGCCAGAGCTCAGGGGCGACGGAGCGTGATGATCGCGACGTCGTCGTCGGAGTTGTCCGACGCCATCGCCTTCCAGATCCAGGACGCCGACGCGTCGCCCTCGCGGCCCAGGATCTCGGCCAACCGGTTCAGGCCGTCGTCGATGAACCCGCCGCGACGTTCCACCAGGCCGTCCGAGTACATGACCAACCCGTGCCCGGGCTCGACGGTGAACGTACTCGGTGCGTACGTGATGCCCCGGATGCCGATCGGCGGCGAGAGCCGTATCGGCGCCTGGACAGCGGCTTCGACGGGGTTGGTCATCGACTTGGTCAGATACGGCATCAAGTGGCCGGCCGACGCGGCCTCCACCAGCCCCGTGGCGAGATCGACCCGCGCGGCGATGACGGTGGCGAACGCGCTGGGCAGCAACTGCACGCAGAACTCGTTGAGCTCAGACAGCGCGTCGGCCGGTGCGGCGCCGGCGAACAACTGGGCACGCAGGGCATTGCGCAGCTGCGCCATCGTGCCGGCCGCCGAGATGCCGTGCCCCGCGACGTCGCCGAGTAGCACGATCAATCGCCCGTCACGCAGCTCGAACGCGTCGTACCAGTCGCCGCCGACGCGACCGCCCGCGGCCGGCTCGTAATGCGCGGATAACTGCCAGCTCTCGAGCGTCGGGATCGACTCGGGCAGCAGGCTGCGCTGCACCGTCTCGGCCACGCGCAGCGCACCCCGAGTCCGGCGGTACAGCGACTCCACCACGTGGCGCCGCAACGACTCGGCGGACTCGATCTCACTCAGCGTCCACGGTTCGCTGCATTGGTGCACGATCTCGCGCCACCGTTCGAACGACTTGCGTGGGCTGAGCCGGATCTGTTCGCCCTCCCTGACCGCGATCGCCTTGTTCTCCGGGTCGCCACCCCAGTCCACCGAGCGCAGTACCTCACGACGGAACCAGACGGCGTACTGCCCGTCGGGCAGGTTAAGCGCGAGCGCGCCGGCGGCCGACTGCGGATCGAGGTCGAGGCCGGGCAGCTCGCGGGACAGGCACTCGCTGCCCGCGATCTCGTCGCCCGCGCTACGCGCCCAGGCAGTGACGGCCGACACGGCCTCCAGCGGCGGAACCGTCCCGCACGCTCGGCGCTCGCCCTGGATGTTGACGACTGCGCCGTCGGCGGGCACGAGGTCGAGCAGGTTGGGCGCCGCGAGCAGCGACTCCGCGAGCGATTCGCTGTCGTCCAGCGTAGCGGCGGCGAGCTTGACCAGCACTGCCTGAGCGGCCAATCGCTTGTGCAGTTCGTCGTCCTCGAACCGGTCGACGAGCCGCAGCGACAACGTCGAGCCGAGGAACTCCGCGGCCGCCCGGGTTCCGAACGGCGGCAGATGCGGACCGGCGTAGTGGTGGCAGGCGATGAGTCCCCACAGCCGGCCGTGCCGCAGCAACGAGATCGACATCGACGCGTGCACGCCCATGTTCTGCAGGTATTCGACGTGGATGGGCGAGACGCTGCGCAGCGTCGCGTGGGTAAGGTCCAGCGGCGCGCCGCGCGCCGGGTCGATCGCCGGCACCAGCGGTGCGGGCGTGTAGTCGACGTCGGAGATCAGCCGCAGCCAGTTCTTCTCGTACAGCGCCCGCGCCTGTGCCGGGATGTCGGTGGACGGGTAGTGCAGGCCGAGGAACGAGTTGAGGTCCTCCCGCTTGGACTCGGCGACGACCTCGCCGTTGTAGTCCTCGTCGTAGCGGTAGACCATGACGCGGTCGAAGCCGGTGAGGTCGCGGACCGCGCGCGCAGTGGTGTCATACAGCTCGGTCAGCGTGGCGGCCCGGTTCAACTCCTCCACCGAGCTGCGCACCGCCTGGTAGGTATTGGGGAAGGAGAACGGCCGCTCGCCATACGCGACCTCGAGTTCGACCAGCAGCACACCGCCTGGTTCGCGATGCAGGATGGCGTCGAACGCCCGTGGCTCGCCGGCAACGTCGATCACGCACTCGACCGGGTTGCGTTGGTGGAGATCGCCGAAGCTCGACGCCGCCTCCTCGACCCGGGCGGCCTGTTCGGCGCCGATCAGCGCCGACAGGTGTCTGCCCAGCACGGCATCGACGCTGCGACCAAGCAGATCCGCCACGTTGGCGCTGACCTGACGCACCTCGAAGTCGGGCTCGCGCAGCACCGCGAGCACACCGCGCGGCTGGATGCTGCCCGGGATGTGGATCGGCTCGCGGGCGCAGTTGTCGAGGTCGATGCGCGTGCCGACCGGGACGAGATCGCCGACCGACCCGCTATCGGGTGCCGATGCGGAAATCCGTTCGTCGCCGCTGGTCACGCAATCAACTCTGTCGGTTCGGTGACGGGCGTCAGCAAGCATCCAGCCTATCAAGACGCTCTCTCTCGGACGGCGTACCGGCTGGATCAGGCGGTGGTCCGGGCGCGCAGGCCGTCGGTGACCTCAACGGGGGATGGCACACCTTCCGCGCCGCCGTCCCGCACGTCAAGCACCAGCGGGGTTACCTGCTCGCCGTGTCCTCGATCGCCGCCTTCGTCCACTCACCACTCAACGGCCCATATGTCGCCAGCAAGGCCGGCGTCTGGGCGCTGTGCGACGCCACCTGGCTCGAGCTGCGCCACCACGGAGTGAGCGTCGGCAGCGCCCACCCCACGTTCTTCAAGACCCCCATGATGGACGACGTCCACGACGACCCCGCCGGCAATACGCTATGGGGTGGCAATCAGAAGGGTCTGTGGAAGATGATCACTATCGACGAGGTGGTCGACGCCATCATCACCGGCGTTGAACGCCGCGCCGCGATGATCGTTGTCCCTCGGCGCAATTCGCTGGTCGCGCGGGTACCCGGCCTGGTCCGGCCCCTGATCGACCGTATCGGCTTCCGCGGCACCGACGATTCCCGATGCCATCGCACTGGCCACCCCGAGCGGCGAACCTGTTGGCCGCTGACCCGTAAACCCACCAGAGAGGAACATCCACCATGGACCGATCATCGACGGCGATCGACCCGGACGCGCCGGTGCTCGTTACGGGCGCCAGCGGCTATATCGGCAGCTGGATTGTCCGATGCCTCCTCGAGGCGGGGCGCACTGTCCATGGCACGGTGCGCAACCCGCAAAAGCCCTCCGGGCTGGAGCACCTGCACAAGCTCTCAGACGATCACCCCGGTCGGCTCCGGCTATTCAAGGCCGACCTGCTCGACACCGGCAGCTTCGACGAGGCCATGGCCGGATGCGAGCTCGTCATGCACACCGCTTCGCCATTTATCCTCTCCGGGTTCAAGGATGCACAGGAAGCGTTGGTCCGCCCGGCGCTGGAAGGCACCCGCAACGTGCTGGACTCGGTCAACCGCACGCCGAGCGTCAAGCGCGTCGTGCTGACCAGCAGCGTGGTCGCGATCTACGGCGACAACATTGACGCTCGGGACGTCCCCGGCGGCGTCTTCACCGACGAACACTGGAACACCACCAGCAGCGTTGACCACCAGCCGTATTCGTATTCCAAGACGGTGGCCGAGCAGGAGGCCTGGCGCTACCAGAAGGCGCAGGATCGCTGGGACATGGTCACCATCCACCCCGGGCTGGTGCTCGGCCCTGCCCTGACCAGTGCCAGCGACTCGGCCAGCCTGAGCACGATGAAGCAGTTCACCGACGGCAGCATGCTGGCCGGAGCTCCCGCGTTGACCATGGGTGTGGTGGACGTGCGCGATGTCGCCGATGCCCACCTGCGCGCCGGGTTCACCCCCGAGGCGCACGGCCGCTACATCGTCAACGCGGATTCGCTGACGTTGCTGCAGATGGGCAAGATGCTGCGCCGTCGGTTCGGCCCGCTCTACGCGTTCCCGCGCATGACGGCGCCCAAAGCGTTCGTGAAGGCCGCCGCGCCCGTTGTCGGGCTGACGCGGAAATTCGTCGACCTCAACATCGGTTACCCGCTGGCATTCGACAACGGCCGTAGCCGAGACGAGCTGGGTTTGACGTATCACCCGGTGGAGCAGACCGTCACCGATCACTTCCAGCAGATGCTCGATGATGGTGTGGTCCGCCGCATGCCCGGTAGCCGCTGACCGAGCCGATCGCGCACCTCACTTACGCCTGCGCCGGGATCGGCGTCCTGGGCGGGGGTCCCGACTGACATTGGGGTTCAAGCGGAATGACGGGGCCGCCGGACCGCAAGGACAGCAGGTTCAAGTACGTGGTGATCGAATGTTCGCAATACAAGCTGTAATTGACTTGCGTCGGAGTCAGCTCGTAGGGAGTGTTGACGTGCGCGTAATGCATGAACACGGCCGGTAAGTGGGGCACGATGTCGAGGCGGTTTTCGATCCGATTCGAACTCGGGACGACCTGGTTGAACTTTGCGGCGAACGCCGAGTCCCCGGTCCGCGGACTCGCATAGGTGTAAGCGACCGGGTTGGCGAACCGCTGATACTGGGTCTTCGCCGGATCTGCCGCAGTCGCAGCCAGATCCAATACGAGCAGCGTTGCCAGCGCTCCGCCCAGGCTGTGACCGCAGACTGTCACCGAGCTCACGACATTGTCGAACTTCAATGTCGGTAACGACTGCACGACGGAGGGTGAGCCCGGCGCGGCATCGGTTGTCATCGACATGTACATCTCGGTGAAGCCGTCGTCGGTTCGGCCCGCGGTGGTCAGAAACGGGCACGGGACCAGACCGAATTCAAAATCGTGGAGCCACTCGAAGATTCCCTCGGTGCCCCGGATCGCGATCACCACGTCGCCGGCGGACTCCGCCTGGCAGATCAGTCCGATGGAGACCTGGTCGGTGATGCGGGTGGGGTTCATATCGGTGGCCAGATCCCGCTTTGGTCACGTCCATCGTCGTCGCCGCCGCTAACCCAGGCGGTTTGGATCACATTCGAGTGCGGCGCGGTCCCAACGGCCGAGATCGGCCGCTGCCTGGTAGGTGGTCTGAAGAAACCGCATGAGCGCGTCGTCGGGATCTGCAGCGGTGCGCACGGCTTCGTACGGGAACAGGAATTCTCCATAAGCCTCACTGAAATACGCGCCGTCCGGCTCAACGGGGTGGGCGGCGAAACCTTCGGGTTGCGGGTACGCGTACGAGTAGAAGGCACCTTCCTCGCCACCGCCCGGCCAGAAACCACAGCTGCTGAGCTCACCCGAATACCCCTCGACCATCACCCGGTCGGGACAGTTGGGCGCACCACCAGGGTGCCGGGGGGCGGGTCGACCGGAGAACCGCGTGCAGGCTAAATCTATTGCACCCCAGAAGAAGTGCACCGGACTCACCTTGCCAGTGAAGAAAGCGCGGAAATCGGTGATCACCCGGTGGGCCTGCACCAATTGCTGCCAGAATTGCCGCGCCGCGTCCGGATCGTAGGCGTTGTGCTCAGTGTCTTTAGCGAACGGGATCGCCGGGTCGACCTCGTTGGGCGACGCGACGATATGCGACTCGATGCCCAAGCTGTGCAGCGCGGAAAGGGTCTCGCCGTAAAAGTCCGCGACCGTTTTGGGCTGCAACGCCACCGACCTTTGGCTGCCATCGCTGTGGCGGATCGCCAGCACATGGTCGACGAAGTCGAATTCGATATCGAACATCGCACTGCCATAAGGGATTCCGCCGGTGGTAAGTCCCCGCGGGCTCACATACAACGTCACTTGCCACCAGTGGTTGATGAGCGGCATGTGCTGCATCCGAATCTTGCCGACGATCTGTGCCCACATGTGCAAGGTGTCCCGCGTCGCCGTCCAATCGTCAACCCGCAGGGAGGGCCATCGGTGCGTCGTAAGCGTCATCTCACTCCTTTGGAGGTCGACTGGTCGTCTGACTGCGCACCGCGGTCAGTACGGCGGGCGTGACCGGGTCAAGGATGTCGTCGAATTCGTGATGTCGTCGCACATACGCCGCGACGTACGGGCAGACCGCGACGATGCGTTTGCCGCCCGCGCGGGTGTCGTTCAGCGCGGCGGTGACGAGCGCACCCGCCAGGCCGCGCCCGGAAAATCGCTCGCCGACCTCTGCGTGGTAGAAGACGCGTTGCCGGCCGGTGTCGAGATAGGCCGCTAACCCACAACGTTCGCCGTGGAGCGAGACCTCGTAACGATGCGCCTCGGGCACATCTCTGATCGAGGGCTCGGCGGCGACATCGCCAGGTTCATCTGACATGACCTTTCAGCCCGCGGGAGCGATGTCGACCGGGATGCCGTTGAGCACTGCGGTGCCTGACAGCACGTCTAGCAGATTGCCGTCGTTGAGTTGATTGACGTTGACACCGGGCTGGCTGGCCGCAAGCTCCTGACCGGTGCCGTCGCGATCATGTCCCCACCCGTGCGGCAGCGAGACCACACCGCGCCGCATGACGTCGGTCACCTCGACCGGAGCCAGCAGCTCGCCACCCGGGCCCTTGACGACGGCCGTGTCGGTGTCGGTGAGCCCGAGTTCGGCGGCGTCGTCAGGGTGGATCCGCAGGGTGCACCGGTTGGTGCCGCCGGACAGCGCGGGCACGTTGTGCATCCAGCTGTTGTTGGAACGCAGATGGCGCCGGCCGATCAGCATGAACCGGTCACGTCCACTGCCGACCGACTCACGCAGCCGCTGCACGTCGGCGCTGAGCGGCTCGGGCGCGAGTTCGATTCGCCCCGTTGGGGTTCGGAGCACCTCGGGCAGCCGAGGCTGCAACGGCCCCAGGTCGATGCCGTGCGGCGCCGCCTTGAGCCGCTCGAGGGTGAGCCCGTCGGGGTTGGCGCCGAACGCGTCGCCGTACGGCCCGAGCCGAAGCATCATGTCCAGGCGTCGTTCGTAACCCGGGCCCGGGATCAGCATTGTGGTCAATTCGTCGACCGCACGGCCGGCGACGGGTGAGTCGGGATCGGCGGTCTCCTTGGTCAACGTCGTCGCGATGACCTGATCGTCAACCAGCGCGTAATCGCCGTCCGGTCCCAGGCCGTACAGGATCAGGGCGATGCGCGACAGGATTTCTGGCTCGTCGGGCCGTGCGTCCAGCGGCAGCGCGGGCGGCGAGTAGCGCGCGTTGTTGCGCACCGCGAGGTTGTTGAGCGCGAAGTCGTAATGCGCGCTTTGCGCGGGCGGGGGCGGCGGCAGGATCACGTCGGCGTGACGGGTGGTCTCGTTGAGGTAGGGGTCGATGCTGAGCATGAAGCCGACGCTGTCGAGCGCGCGGTCGAGCCGGTCGCCGTCCGGCGCCGACAGCACCGGGTTCCCGGCGATGGTGATCACCGCCTTGATCTGACCCTCGCCCGGCGTGTCGATCTCCTCGGCGAGCGCCGCGGCGGGAAATTCGGACAGCGCCTCAGGGTAGCCCGAGACACGGCTGTGCCAACGTCCGATTCGGAACCCTCGGCCCGGCTTCGCCGGGCGGGGGGCGGGGGCCGTCGCGCCGAGGGGGAACATCGCTCCCCCCGGCCGGTCGAGGTTTCCGGTCAGGATGTTGATCACGTCGACCAACCAGCTGCCGATCGTGCCGAATTCCACTGTGGAGGTACCGATCCGGCCGTACACCGCGGCCGTCGGCGCCGCCGCGATCTCGCGGGCCAACGTGCGAATGTCAGCGGCGGAGACGCCGCAGTGCGAAGCGACGGCCTCCGGTGCGAACTCGTCGGCCAGCGCGCGCACCTCGTCGACACCGTTGACGTGCTCTGCGATTCCGCCCAGATCCGCTGCGACAAGGCCCTCTTCGAACAGCACGTGCACGATGGCGAACAGCAATGCGGCGTCGGTGCCGGGTCGCGGTGCCAGGTGTCGGTCAGCCAGTTCGGCCGTGCGGGTGCGGGCGGGGTCGATGACGACCAGCCTGCCCCCGCGTTTGCGCAATGCCCGCAGCTTGCCGGGGAAGTCGGCGGCAGTGGCCAGACTGCCGTTGGACACCAAGGGATTCGCGCCGATGATGACCAGATAGTCGGTGCGATCCAGGTCGGGCACCGTGAACGCGACCGGGCTGCCGAACATCAGGCCGAGCGCGACGTGCTTGGGCATCTGATCGAGCGTGCTCGCGCTGTACACTTGCCGGGTGCCAAGCCCGCGGATGACTAACGGCGCGTACAGGCTGCCCGCGACGGTGTGAGCGTTCGGATTGCCGAAGTAGACGCCGACCGATGGCCCGCCGTGCTCGCGGATAACCCCGCCCAGGCGGTCTGCGACGACGGCGTACGCCTCTTCCCAGGTGGCCTCGGTCAGCACCCCGTCACGCCGGACGAGGGGGTGGGTCAACCGGTCGGGATCGTTGTCGAGCTCGCCGAAGCTGGCCCCCTTCGGACAGATGAAACCCGCGCTGAAGACGTCATCGCGGTCGCCGCGGGCGCCGGTCACCCGGCCCTCGGAGATCGTGAGCGTCAGGCCGCAGGTGGCCTCGCAAAAGGGACAGATCCTCAGGGCAGTATCAGCCATTCCCGCATTTTCCTCCGGCTGTGGCAGCGCGTAAACGTTGGGTCCAACCGTGCTGCCCTCCGGCTTGGGCACTTCGCAGACAGCCACGCGGCGCAGCAATGTGGGATCTGTTATGGTCCAACGAAATTGAAATGTATTCCGGCTGTGCGTCGGCGTTCTCCGATCTCTCGCGCGATCGCGGGTCTGCCTCGGCCATGCCGCGGCGGCTGCCTCACCGGCCCGCTAATGGCGCGCGCGGGAACAGATGGCGTTATCGTCGGAGCGTGGGCCTGCGAATATAGAGTGCGATCGTTGTGGTCGTTTTATGTCATGGGGGCGAGTGCTGGTGCAGCTGCGGAGGTGCAGAATCCGTAGTCGATCCGATGGATTCCGGTTATGAGCGTGTTTGCTGCCGGCGGTTTTCCGGCGCCCGGACAAGTGCCGGCGTATCCGCTGGCCCGGGAGTTTTTGACGTCGGCGGGCTTCGGCGGCGCCGGCGCGATACTGGCGGCGGTCATTGTGGCCTCGGTCGTGCTGTTCTCGCTCCGGCTGGGATCGAGGCAGCACCGGATGCAACTCGACCAGCAGGAGCGCCGGCATCAGGAGCTGCGTGAAGATGAGCTGCGCGCAGCGGCGCTGGCACGTTGCTGGGAGCGGCTGGTGTGGGTGGTGGAGACGGCCAGTATTGAACCGGCGGCGAGCGAGGGTGCCAGCCTCGGGCTGGGCCCGGAACTGGCTTTGGAGTTGTTGCGGGGATTGCTGCGCGACGCTGAGCGGCTTGGCGACGACACGCTCGCGAAGTCCGTTTCAGTGTATTTAAGCCAGTTCTCACTGGTTTTGGCTGAGCAAGGCAGTTTGCTTTCCGAATTTGACGCTGTTCCCGCGGCAGAGACGATGCGGTTTCCGGGCGACGTGAAACGCCGCGACCGATCGGGCCAGGAGGCGTCACTTCAGGCCGTAGCGGGACGGGGTGAAGACCCACCCGGCGCCACTGGCGCGGCCCCACCACGCGCCGAAGCCCGCGACGTCGAGGCCAAGCGAAGGCGGCAACGGACATGACGTCGACGCTGCAACACATCGAGGACCTCGAAGTCGAAGCCTGGGCCGCTTTGAGTCAGCGTGCGGCCGCCGATGCGATCGCGGCTGCGAAGCGGCTGGGCACCACGCCGCCGGCGGTGTTGGTTGTGATAGCGGCGATGAGCGAGCGTGAGCTGGTCAACCATCGCATCCATTACGGCCCGGGGCGCAAACGGCTTTCGCCGGTGATGCAGCTTGTCGAGGCAGACCACTTACGGGCCCTGGCCGAAGCCCGCGTCGCTGAGGAACAGCAGGCCAGGCGGGACGCCGAAGCGGCGGCGGCGATGGCGCGCGCGGAAGCCGAACAAGCCGCGCAGGCCGCGGTCGCGGCGCGGGAACGGCTCCGCGAATTGGAGACGCAGGCCGACCAGAAGGACAGGGAACGGGCTGCCGCGTTGGGGGCCGTCCACGAAAAATTGGAAGGGGTGCGCGCCGAGCTGAAGCAGGTGCGCGCAGATGCGGCCGCTGAACTGGCCGCGGCGCATGGACATGTCCGCGCCGCCCAAGCGCACGCAGATCAGCGCACCACAGAACGGGCCACCGAACGCCACGCCGCCCTGGAGGCATTCGAAGGGTTGCGTGCCGAGCTGGAGCAGGCCCGCGCAGACGGGGCGACCGAACTGGCCGCGGCCCGCGAACAAGCCCGCGCTGCCCAAGCACGCGCCGATCAGCGCACCACAGAACGGGTGGCTGAACGCCAGACCGCGCTGCAAGCGTTCGAAGGCCTGCGTACCGAGCTGGAGCAGGTCCGCGCTGACGCGGCGACCGAACTGGCGGCAGCCCACGAGCAACTCCGCACCGCCCACACGCTCGCGGAGCAGCGCGCGGCGGAACGAGCCGCGGAACGCCAGGCGGCCGTGCAAGCATTCGAAGGGGTGCGCGCCCAGCTCGACCAGGTGCGCGCCGACGCCGCAGCCGAACTGGCCGCAGCCCACGAACAAGTCCGTAGCGCGCAAGCACGCGCCGAGCAACGCGCCGCAGAACGGGCCGCCGAACGCGAGACCGCACAGCATGAGTTGCAGCAGGTACGCGGCGAGCTGGAGCGGCTGCGAGCTGAGGCGGCCGCCGCGATTGCGGCGGCCCACGGGCAGGCCAACAGCGAGGTCGCGGCCACCCGTCAAGCCGCCGACGCGGCCATGGCCCAAGCACGCAACGAGGCCCAGGAAGCCGTTACCCTAGCCCACACCCAGATCGAGGCAGCCCGCGCCAGCGCGGCCGACGAAATCGCCGCCACACACGCGTGGGCCAACGGCGAGGTCGCGGCCACCCGCCAAGCCGCCGAGGAAGCCGTGGCCCGGGCACGCAACGAGGCCCAGGAAGCCATTACCCTAGCCCACGCCCAGATCGAGGCAGTGCGCGCCAGCGCGGCCGACGAAGTCGCCGCTACAGAGGCGCGGGCGCGCAGTGAGGTGGCGGCCGCACGCTATGCCGCTGACGCGGCCGTGGCGCGGGCCGCCGCTGCCGAAATGCGTCGCGGGGCGTCACCACCCTAGGTTCGTATCCGGCTGCTTGTCGTTCAGCTGTTCGCGACAGGCGCGTGGTCGCGGTACTTCCGCAGCTCGTGACGGGCGATGGCGCGCTTGTGGACCTCGTCGGGGCCATCGGCCAGCCGCAGTGTGCGCAGATGGGCCCAGGCCATGGCCAGCGGGAAATCGTCGGTCACGCCGGCTCCGCCGTGCACCTGGATGGCGCGGTCGACGATTTTCAGCGCGATGTTGGGGGCCGCGACCTTGATCGCGGCGATCTCGGTCTGCGCCTGCTTGTTACCGACGGTGTCCATCAGGTAGGCGGCCTTGAGCGTCAGCAACCGGATCATCTCAATCTCGATGCGCGCCTCGGCAATCCAGTCCCGGATGTTGGCGTTCTCGCTGAGCGGTTTGCCGAAGGCGACTCTGGATTCGGCGCGCCTGCACATCAGCTCCAGTGCGCGCTCGGCCATGCCGATAGCCCGCATGCAGTGGTGAATGCGGCCGGGGCCCAGGCGCGCCTGGCTGATCGCGAACCCCTCCCCTTCGCCCTTGAGGACATCGGTGACCGGCACCCGCACGTCGTTGAAGTCGATTTCGGCGTGGCCCTCACGGTCCTGGTAGCCGAACACCGGAAGACCACGCATCACGGTGATACCGGGCGCGTCGATGGGAACGACCATCATCGACTGCTGCCGGTGCGGGGCGGCCGTCGGGTCCGTCTTGCCCATCACGATCAGCACCTTGCAGTTCTTGTGTAAGGCGTTGGAGGCGAACCACTTCCGGCCGTTGAGCACATACTCGTCGCCGTCGCGCACCATGGACAGCTCGACATTGGTGGCGTCCGAACTGGCCACCCGCGGCTCCGTCATCGCGAACGCCGAGGCCATCGTGCCGTCGAGCAGCGGCTTGAGATATTTTTCCTTGTGCTCGTCGCTGCCGAAAAGCGTCAGCACCTCCATGTTGCCGGTGTCGGGGGCGTTGCAATTGCACGCCTCAGAAGCGATGTGGCTGCGCCCCATGATCTCCGCGAGCGGTGCGTACTCGAAGTTGGTCAGCCCAGGTCCCCATTCGGGGTCGGGGTGAAAGAGATTCCACAGGCCCCGCTTTCGGGCCTCGGCCTTGAGCTCCTCGATGACGGGCGGCTGGAAATGCGGATCACCGGACTCCCGCATCTGCTCGTCGTATACCGCTTCGGCCGGGTACACGTGTGAGTCCATGAACTCCAGCAGGTCTTCCTGGTATTTCTTGGCGCGATCTGATACTTCGAATAACGACATGACGGCTCCTGACGGCTATCGGCGAAATCAACGGTGGTCTAGCAGGCTGCGCTGATAGCGGCGCATGCCGCTCAGCCAACGGTCATAGTCGGCGGCCTTTTGCCGGTACATGTCCAGGACGGCCGGATGCGGAAGGATCAAAAAGCGTTCCTCGTCAATCGCTTTCAGCACGACGTTGGCGACCTCGGCGGGCTGCAGCACGTCACCGGAGGCGGTAACCTGCCGGGTAGCGAGTTCGCCCAGCGGCTCGCCGGTATCCCGCCCGGAGTACAGCAGCTTGGTGTTGACCCCCATCGGGCACAGGCAGCTCACCCGAACGCCCTGGTCCCCATAGGCAATGTTCAGCCACTCGGCGAAACCGACGGCGGCGTGCTTGGTGACCGAGTAGGTCGCGGAGGCGAGCTGGGTCAGTAGGCCCGCCGCCGAGGCGGTGCTTACGAAGTAACCGCCGCCGCGCTCAACCCAGGTGGGCACCAGCAGTTCCGCAGCGCGGATGTGGGCGCGCAGATTGATGTCGATGGATAGGTCCCATTCGCGCTCGCTCGCGTCGAGGCCCAGGGCGCCAGTGATGCCCGCGTTGGCGAAATACAGGTCCACTGGGCCGAATTCGCTTTCGGCAAGGTCGATCAGCCGTTGGATCTGGGCGCGGTCGGATACGTCCGCGTCCGCGCCGACAGCGGTCCCGGGTTGGTCGCCATTGATCCGTTCCGCCACCGCCGAGGCGGCGTCGGCGTCGATGTCGGCGACCACGACCCGCGCGCCGGCCTGCGTCAGCTTCGCGGCCAGCGCACCGCCGATGCCACCGCCACCGCCGGTCACGATGGCCACCTTGTCGGCAACCTTCACAAGCACATTCCCTTCCCAAGACGGATCGCGGCCCACGGACAAACGCGAGGTACGAAGCGGGCCTCTGTTATGTATAGTTGAATCCGGATTCAGATTCAAGTTCGGAGGCAGATGGATGTGACCGCGCCCGGCACGCAGGAGAACGCGCCCTCGATGGCCCCCCCGTCCCGCCAGCCACCGGCGACCCCGCGTGGAGTACGGACGCGGGCCGGGCTGATCAGCGCCGCGCGGACGGTCTTCGAGAGGGACGGCTACCTCGACACCAGGCTCGCCGACATCACCAAGGAAGCGCGGTGTGCGACCGGGTCGTTCTACACCTACTTCGCCAACAAGGAAGAGATCTTCGCCGCTGTCCTCGAGCAGGCGCAGGAGGACATGATGCATCCGGGCATGGGCCGGGTGAGTAACGCCGATGACCCGTACGCGGTGCTCGAGGCGAGCAACCGCGCATATCTGGAGGCGTATCGGCGCAACGCCAAATTGATGGCGCTGCTCGAGCAGGTCTCCCACGTGGATCAGGAGTTCAGCAAGTTCCGGATGCGCCGCGCGGATGCATTCATCCGCCGCAACGCGCGCGGAATCGCCGACCTGCAGGCGCGCGGAATCGCGGACGCCGACATCGATCCGTTGCTGGCCTCGCGGGCGCTGTCCGGCATGGTGAGCCGGCTTGCGTACAGCGTCTTCACGCCGGGTGAGGGTGAAACGGCCAATAGTGAACCGGTCGAGTTCGAGACTCTGGTGTCCACGGTGACCCGCCTGTGGGCCAACGCTCTGCGGTTCACCGACCAGCGCTGACTGCCATCGAGTTCGGTCCAAGTGTGAAGATTGTCGACGTGCCGGACTGGACCTATCAACCGCTGCGCCCACTCGCCGAGGCCCTGCTGGGCGAACATCGCACACGAGTCCTGGCGCTGCGATCGCTCGCGCTGCTGATCAGGTACGCGGGCGGCCGGAAGTGGATCCCGGCGATTTTCGACTACCCTCGCCTGCCGCCGCTCTGGTCGGGCCGCTTCGGCGCCTCGGTTCCGCCGCGGATCGCGACCGACGCCATCCCGGTGCTCGCGGTCCAAGGCGCCGACGTCATCGAGATCAACCCGGTCGGGATGGGCGACGTCGACACCGTCCGGCAAGCGACTGCCGGTCGACGGTGTCGGGTCGCCGTCGTCGCCGACAGCACCGAGGCTTGCGAAGCGATCGCGAAGGATGTCGACGTCGCGACGGTCGGCGACCCCGACCATCCCCCGGTACGGCTCTCGACACCCGAACTCGCGCCGGCGACACAAGCGCTGGCCGATCCGACGACGACGGTGCTGGCCGCTCCCTCGGTATTGATCGCCGCCGGGCCTGGCTGGTTCAACCGGGTGATCGAGGCGGCCACACCCACGTCGCCGCCGGACCCGTTGCGCAGCATCTCGAAGGATCCGCGGCGCTGGCCCGGTTGGCTGTGGGCGGCGCTGGTTGGTATCGGACTGATCGTGGCCGGCATCGGTGCGGCGGTGATCACGCTGGGGCCGGTGCTGCTCTGGTACGACCGCGACTACCTCGGCGCGACCGTCTCCGATCTGCATGACCTCAATCCCCACCTGATCGGGTTCCTCCAGCATGACCGAATCACGATGGCGGGCAACATGATCGGCATTGGAATCCTCTACCTCACGCTGGCCCAGGCGATGCGGCAGGGCTACCGGTGGGCTCGGCGGACACTGGCGGTCTCCGGGCTCGTCGCATTCGGCAGCTATTTCTACTTTCTGGGAACCGGCGGATTCATAGAGCCCTTGCACACACTGGTCGTCGCGGCGCTGTTTCCGATGCTGGTGATCGCGCTGTGCCGGCAACTCCCCGGCCCGCACTGGCCGCCGGTCGTGGAAGGGCCTGAGCCGCAACGACATCGGGCGCTGTGGGGCCAGTTGCTGATGATCGGCGTCGGCGGGGGTCTGACCGTGGCGGGCGGCGTCATCTCCACCGTCGGGATGACGTCGGTATTCGTGCCCACCGATCTGGACTTCATGGGCACCCACGCCGAGCATCTTCGGTCTGCGAACGCCCATCTGTTGCCGTTCATCGCTCACGACCGGGGCGGCTTCGGTGGCGCGCTGGTCGGCGCCGGCCTGGCGGTGTTGCTGATCAGCATGTGGGGCTGGCGGCGCGGGCAACGCTGGGTGTGGTGGGGTCTGCTGCTGGGGTGCGCCTTCGGCACGGTTCCCGTGCTGATCATTCACTTCGCGGTGGGCTACACCCACTTCGAGCACCTGCTGCCGGTCTACCTGCTGGTTGTCGCCGCCATTACCGCGCTGGCGCTGTCGAAAGACTACCTGACCGCGCCGACATAGCAGCGCAGCCCTATCCGCAACTCCCCGTTCTGTCGGACTAACTCTTCCCGTCGGGACTCGGCTGATTGATCTTGGACGTGTACTGCGGGCAATATGCCTCGATGCTGGCGCCGACGAAGTAGCCGGAATGATAGGCGGGCATGACACTGCTGTTCAGGACGTCATAGGCCACCTCGGTAGGCGACATGCCGTTGTCAAGTTTCTGGCAGACCATATGACCGGCCTCGATCGCGTGGCTGGGAGACACATGGTCGGTGATGCCCTCGGACTTCAGCTGTGCCAGGAATTTGTTGTCGTTGGCGTCGGCATGAGCGGTCGCTGCTGCCCCCACCGAGCCACCCGCCAGCGCCCCGACCGCGACCAGAAGGCCGCCGGCGACGGTTGCCGTTTCCAGCTTTGAGCGGTTCCAGTACTTCCTAATGGTTGACACTGTCAACACCCCTTCTCCCCCAATTGAATCCGCGCTCCGCGGATGCAACCCCATATAGCAATAGTAGCCTTATGCTACTATAGTTATAGTGAACAATTGAGCAACTAACTTGGCGGGTATCACCTGAAAGTGCTTACTTATCAACGCTTCTGAGGCAGCGCCGGTATTGAGCCGGGCAGTCGATGTGCTACCGGCATCTAGGTATTGAGTACCCGCCCGAGGGTTACGGAGTCCTTAACGCCAAGTGACTATCTGGGGCCGAGGCCTTCGGCGCAATGAACGAGGGTCATGATTGCGCGTCCTCGGCGGAGGTCCGCACGTCATTGACGAATGTTTGGTGCAGCTCGCCGATTCCGGTGATCCAGCTGTCGAGTCGTTCGCCGGCGGCGAGGTAGCGCGG
>NZ_DATJYB010000153.1:0-17973 GCF_035499775.1 Mycobacterium sp.
ACCGCCCGAGGGGTCGTCGCGATCCTCGGGAACAGCGGCCTATTGGGCTTTTCGACGTTCGTCGTCGCGATGCTGTCGTCACTGGCCATTGCCGCGGGAACGGATTACGCGATATTCCTCATCGGACGCTATCAAGAGGCACGTCAGGCCGGTCAAGACCGAGAAACGGCCTGGTACACGATGTTCCGCGGAACCTATCACGTCATCTTGGGCTCTGGGTTGACGATCGCCGGAGCATCGTTCTGCCTTCATCTCGCACGGTTGTCGTACTTCAAGGCCCTTGGCATCCCGTCCGCCCTGGGGTTGCTCATCGTCGTCGCGGGGGCGCTCACGGCCGCCCCGGCCATCATTGCGGTGTCGACCCGATTTGGTTTGCTCGATCCCAAACGGATGATCAAGACGCGCGGCTGGCGGCGCATTGGCACTGCAACCGTCCGCTGGCCCGGGCCGATCTTCGTGGCGTCACTACTCATCACCCTCGTCGGCTTGCTCGTCGTGCCCAGCATGAAGATCAGCTACAACGACCGCTACTACATCCCCTCGAAGCTCCCGTCGAACGTCGGATACGCTGCGGCGGAAGGGCATTTCAGCGCTGCCAGACTCAATCCCGACATCCTCATGCTCGAAGCCGACCACGATATGCGAAATTCGAGCGACATGATCATCCTCGACCGGATCGCCAAGGACATCTTCCGTACACCGGGCATCGCGAGAGTCCAAAACATCACCCGGCCCTTGGGCGGGCCGATCGAGCATAGCTCGATACCCTTCCAGGTCAGCATGCAAGCGCTTCCGATACAGGAGAACTTGCAGTTCATGAAAGACCGAATGGGCGACATGCTCAAGATGAGCGACGATCTTGGGGTCATGATCGGTTCCCTGCAGCGGATGTACGGCTTGCTGGGCCAACTGAGCGGCACAACGCACCACATGGTCGGCGACATGACCGACATGAAGGCAACGCTGGATGAGATGCGGGATCATCTTGCGGATTTCGACGATGCCGTCAGGCCGCTCCGCAACTATTTCTATTGGGAACAGCACTGTTTCAACATTCCGGCCTGCTGGGCGGTCAGGTCGGTGTTCGACGCCATCGACGGCGTGGACAAGTTCAGCGAGAATATGAGCACGCTTCTCAAAGACATGCACAGTGTCGACTCGCTCCTG
Source organism: Mycobacterium sp. (assembly GCF_035499775.1). GTDB lineage: Bacteria > Actinomycetota > Actinomycetes > Mycobacteriales > Mycobacteriaceae > Mycobacterium. The sequence goes on from NZ_DATJYB010000153.1 coordinate 1,168, forward strand.
CCCCAAATGCTCGCGCAGTTCCCGCCGATCATCGCGGTCGCGCAGTCCATGCAAGGGACCTTGCTAACCCTGCACAGCAGCTTTTCCGGCCTGGTCACGCAGATGTCCCGGATGACGGACACTGCCAGCGCGATGGGCCGGGCCTTTGACTCATCCAAGGCCGACGACTACTTCTACCTGCCGCCAGAAGCATTCGACAACCCCGACTTCCAACGCGGCCTCAAGATTTTCCTGTCGCCGGACGGCAAGGCGGCGCGGTTTATCATCACCCACGACGCAGACCCGGCGACACCCAAAGGCATCTCGGCCGTCGTCCCGGAACTCAACTCAGCGCACGCAGCCGTGAAGGGCACACCCCTGGCGGATGCCAAGTTTTTCCTCACCGGGACCGCGGCGATCTACAACGACATACAAACCGGCTCGAAATACGACCTCATGATCGTTGGAATCGCTGCGATGACGCTGATATTCGCTGTGATGGTGATCATTACGCGCGCCCTGGTTGCATCCCTGGTAATCGTCGGCACTGTGTTGCTGTCGCTTGGCGCCGCCTTCGGGCTGTCCGTGCTGGTCTGGCAACACATTTTCGGCCTGGACTTGAACTGGATCGCGCCGGTGTTCGGGTTGATCATTCTGCTGGCCGTGGGATCCGACTACAACCTGCTGCTCGTCTCCCGATTCCAGGAGGAAATCGGCGCGGGACTAAGGACCGGGATCATCCGCTCCATGGGCGAAACGGGTGGTGTCGTCACCGCGGCAGGCCTGGTGTTCGCCTTCACCATGATGTCGATGGCCGCGAGCGACCTGCACTCGATTGGTCAGGCCGGCAGCACAATTGGCTTGGGGCTGCTGTTCGACACCCTGGTCGTGCGCTCGCTCATGACCCCCTCGGTCGCCGCACTGCTCGGGCGGTGGTTCTGGTGGCCACAAAACGTACGGCCCCGCCCGGCCAGCTACATGCTGCGACCCTTCGGGCCGCGCCGACTAGTGCGTTCGCTGCTACTCGGCGAAGAAGCGGATGGCGTAGCTACCAAGCCACAGATTCCGTCGAGCGCCGATTCCGGGCTGACAGACTTGAATGGACAACGGCCCGTCGCTGAAGGGACTCACTCCGGACGAAGATAAGGCCGCGTATTCAAACGGTGGGCAGGCGCCTGAACGCTCAAGTCTGGCCTTCGACCCCCAGGGCACCAGCACCCATCAGTTGGGGACCAATGACTCCTGCTTCGACCGCGCTGGTTGCCTAACGTGAGCGGTGGTTCTGAATGGCTTACGACACGCATTCGAGGACGGAGAATCACATGTCAGAAAAACACACGCATCCTGGAATCGTCGTGGGTGTCGATGGCTCACCATCGTCGACCACGGCAGTCCAATGGGCGATCCGGGATGCCGAGTTACGGAATGTGCCAATCAAGTTGGTGCATGTCGTGGCTCCAATGGTGACCGCAGGAGTGGGGAGTTTGGATATCGCGGCATCTGCCGAGTATGTGCGGTTGCAGCAAGAGCAAGCGCAGCAAATAGTCGAACAGGCACACAAGGTTGCCACGGAAGCCGCCTCGCCAGGCCGCGCACCGAACGTTACGAGCGAGGTGCTGCACGCCCGGGTAGTGCCCGCCCTAGTCGAAGTGTCCGAGCAGGCCGACATGCTGGTCGTGGGCTGCCGCGGATACGGCGCGGTGTCCCAAGCCTTACTGGGATCGGTCGGCTCCGGGCTCACACACCACGCGCATTGCCCTGTCGCGGTCATACACGATGAGAGCCCGCTCACGGCGCACTCGGCGCAGGCCCCGGTGGTGGTCGGCATCGACGGCTCGCCCACTTCCGAGTTGGCCACCGAGATCGCCTTCGACGAAGCATCGCGCCGGGGTGTGGAATTGGTTGCGCTGCATGCCTGGAGCGACATGGGTCCACTCGGGTTTCCGAGCACGAATTGGGCACCCATCGAGTGGAGAAATATCGAAGACCAAGAAAAAGAAGTCCTTGCCGAACGCCTGTGCGGATGGCAGGAACAGTATCCCGATGTCGTTGTGCACAAGGTCGTGGTGTGCGATCGGCCCGCATTCCGCCTGTTCGAGCAGACTCAGAAGGCCCAGCTCGTCGTCGTGGGCAGCCACGGGCGCGGCGGGTTTCCCGGCATGCTGCTGGGCTCGGTCAGCACCGCAGTTGTGAACGCCGCCCGTATTCCGGTGATCATCGCACGTATGGCCCCATCACAGATGAGGCACAACTGAAAGGAAAGCTGAGCAGAAGCCGCACTCAAGGTGGACTGCGGAATGCGTCCACACCGAGCGCACGTGTGGCGACGCGGCGAAGGTGAACGCCCTCGGACCGCTTTGCGGACGGGCTACCCCGCTTGAGCTGTCTGGACGACCGCACTCATCGCGGCTTGCAGTTTGGCGGCGGCCTCATCGGCGACGGCCTGCAGCTGGGCCGGCTGGCCCACCACCTGGACCATGATTTGCGGGTCCATCGCCTCGACCAGCACCGTGTCGCCCGGACTGTCTGGATCGGTTCGCACTACGACGTTGCACGGCAACAGCTGGCCGATCTGGCGGTCTATGTCGAGGGCGCGGTGTGCCAACGTCGGATTGCAGGCACCGAGGATCAGATAGTCTTCCATGTCCTTGCCGAGCTTGTTCTTCAGTGTCGCCTTGACGTCGATGGTGGTCAGGACACCGAAGCCCTGGTCTGCCAGAGCTCGAGTGATCCGTTCGACCGCTTCCTCGAACGAGGTGTCCAGTTTGGCGCTCAGACCCGAGGTCATCGAAATCCTTTCCCAATCTCTGTTTGTCTCTGCGGCAGTTCCGTGCCGCGAGCTCCTAGTTCCTTCGACTATGCCCGCACGTTACCCCCCAGGGTATACCAGGTTGGGCATCGCCGGAAGTCTATGCCGGCTCCGGGAATACCCATGGGGGTATTGCTATTATATAAGACATGAGCGAACACGGCCACTACCACGACGTCCTCGACGACCTCAATCCGAAGCATCGCGCCCTACGTCAGATGATCCCCGACGTGTACCGGGGATTTGCCGAGATGAGCAACGGCGCACTGACCTCAGGGGCTTTAGAGAAGAAATTCAAGGAGCTCATCGCGCTGGCCATCGGGGTTGTTGCCGGCTGCGACGGCTGCATCGCGTCACATGCCCAGGGCGCAGCGCGCGCCGGAGCCTCCAAGGAGGAAGCCGCTGAAGCCATTGGCGTGAGCATCCTCATGCACGGCGGGCCGGCCACCATCTACGGCGCGCGAGCTTATGACGCGTTCTGCGAATTCGCCGACGCAACCCCCGGCACGAGATCGCTCCAATAGTCACTCGCTGCGGGTCACTTCCCGCTGCAAGTACCGAAAGGAAAGTAAAATGTCAGTAAAAACCGTCACTGCAACCGATTTCGAATCGACGATCCTGGCGAATCCGATCGTGCTGGTCGATTTCTGGGCGTCCTGGTGTGGCCCATGCCGGGCCTTTGCACCCGTCTTCGAACGCTCCGCGCAGGACCACCCCGACGTCGTTCACGTCAAGGTCGATACCGAGGCCGAGCGCGAACTCGCGGCAACGGTCGGCATCCGATCCATTCCCACGATTATGGCGTTTCGCGACGGGATCCTCGTGTACAGCCAGCCCGGCGCGATGCCTCCGGCGGCGCTGAAGGACTTGATCGGCCAGATCAAGGGTCTCGACATGGCCAGGGTGCGCGCTCAAATCGCCGAGCGCAAAGCGGCCGCAAAGGTCTAACGCTCGATCACTTCGACTCACAGCTGACGATCCAATATGTGCTATCCGGTGCGGTGCCCTCGTTGCGGCAAGACCACATGGGCGGGCTGCGGTCAGCACGCCGACCGCGTCATGAAGTCAGTGCCGGCAGACCAACGGTGCACTTGCAATGACGGCCCCCGGGATAGGAGAAACAACAATATGCTGCCCGGCTGCCAACATCGAACTGCAACAGCGCTTTACGACCATATGTTCGGACGATGGTGGACCAGCACCCGTGGCTCAATGACCTTCGGCCCTACGCACCGCCGGGGCTTCGGATGCATGCTGCAAGGCGGTGACGATATGAGCCGCCACAACTTATGGCCGGCGACCATACCCCGCCTGGTATAGGCGACCTTAGCGGTAAAGAAAGGACAGGTCACGATGACCACCACCACAGAAGCCAGCGCCACGACGACGTCGATGCCACGTATCGGCGACACGGCGCCCGCGTTCACCGCTCTGACCACCCAGGGCGAGATCAACTTCCCCGGCGACTACGAAGGTAAATGGGTCATCCTCTTCTCGCATCCAGCCGATTTCACTCCGGTCTGCACAACCGAGCTCATGACCTTTGCGTCGATGCGCGCCCAGTTCGCGGCCTACAACACCGAACTGGTGGGACTTTCGGTCGACGGACTATACAGCCACATCGCTTGGCTACGAACGATCAAAGACAAGATCTCCTTCCGTGCTCTCAAGGACGTCGAAATCGACTACCCGGTAATCGAAGACGTGTCCATGGATGTCGCCAAGAAGTACGGGATGATCATGCCTGGCGAAGATTCGAGCAAGGCGGTGCGAGCGGTTTTCGTCGTCGACCCCAAGGGAGCCATCCGAGCGATCGTCTACTACCCGCTAAGCCTCGGGCGCAACTTCGACGAATTGCTCCGCGTCGTCAAGGCGCTGCAGACAGCCGACCATTTTGGCGTCGCAACGCCAGCCGACTGGCGCCCCGGCGAACCGGTAATCCTGCCCGCTCCCGGCACTTGCGGCACCGCACGAGAGCGAATGGACGGACATGCCGACGACGCGCACTGCGAGGATTGGTTCTTCTGCACCAAGGATCTACCGGTCGACGAAGTCGAATCCGCCATCCGGATTTCGGAGGACTCTGATGGTCGATGACCGGCTTCCCGCATGGCGATCTGTTCTCGCCGTGGTCGCCCACCCCGATGACGAGTCGTTTGGTTTAGGCGCAATCCTTTCCACGTTCGCTGAGCAGGGAGCAGAGCTTGCGGTGTTGTGCCTGACCCAGGGTGAGGCGTCGACGCTACACGGCGTCGCCGGCGACCTCGGTGAAATACGCGCCCAAGAGCTGGCGGCCGCGGCCGCCGAGCTCGGTGTCGGCACGGTCGAGCTTTTGCGCTATCCAGACGGGCAGTTAGCCGATACGCCCCTTGACGAATTAGCCGTCCCGGTCGTCGATCTCGCGGAGCGATTGGGTGTGGAGGGCCTGCTGGTATTCGATCCCACCGGCGTCACCGGGCACCCCGACCACCGGCATGCGACCGCAGCAGCGCGATCCGCTGCAGCCAAGGTCGGGCTGCCGGTGCTCGGATGGACGGTGCCCGCCAGGGTAGCGGGTGCACTGAACACCGAATACGCCGCGGGGTTCAGCGGACACTCGCCCGGTGACATCGACTTGAGTGTGCGCGTGAACCGATCTCGGCAATACCAGGCGGTACGCGAGCATCGCAGTCAGGCGTTGCCAACTAGCGTGCTGTGGCGACGGCTGGAAATGCTTGGTCCCTACGAGCACCTACGCTGGCTGCCTGACGCTAACCCCCACATCCCGGGTCACACACCCAGCGCGTCGAGCGCGGCCTCCACCGAAGTCGCGCGCAACGCCTCGTAAGGCGTGTCCGGAAACTGTAGGCAGCAGTCCTGCAGACCGCCGAACGCCACTACCGCTCGGGTGGACTCCGCCAGCGTCGGCTCCGTGCCGAAGACCAGCTTGCCTAGCCGATCACGCCAGGCCAGCACCTTGTCGATGAGGCCGAGGTCGGCCAGCATCGTCAGCTCGGCGAGCACCAGCACCATGTCCTGGCGGTGCCGGTAGTGGAAATCGAAATACCCCTCCAGCAAGCTGCGAGGGTCCGGGTCAGCGTGACGCTCCTGATCGTCGACAAATCGCTCGCCCTCGTCGATCAGCGGGACCAGGATGCTGCGCACCAACTCTTCCCGCGACGCGAAGTGGTAGTACAAAGCGGGTTTGGTGATCCCCAGCCGGTCCGCGATGTCCTGCAGGCTGGTGCGCTGCACCCCTTGCTGCGCGAACAGGTCGCGGGCGACCTCTTGGATACGCTGTCGGGTGTCTGACCGGGGCTTGGTCACTTCAACAGCCTAACTGACTTACCGATAGGTAAGCCATGTGTTAGGCTGACCTAACTTCCAACGGTCAAAGGAGGTCGCCATGCGTGTTCTGATCTCGGGGGCCAGCATCTCCGGCCCGGTCCTGGCGTATTGGCTCACCCGGCGCGGCGTCGACGTCACCATCGTCGAACGCGCACCCCAACTGCGAAAGACCGGCGGCCACGCCGTCGACCTGTTCCGCCCGGCCATGGAGATCTCGGAAAAGATGGGCGTGCTGCCAGACATCGAGGCGCTGGCCACCGGGACGACCGAGCTGACCATGTATCGCCAAGGCGCCCGTCGACCCGTACACATCGACATCACCAAGGTCACTGCGGCCACCTCCGATCGCCACGTCGAAATCATGCGCGACGACCTCAGCGAGGTCTACTACAACGCCGGCCGTGACGACGTCGAGTACCTGTTCGGTGACTCGATCACCGCGATATCACCAGACGGCACAGTAACTTTCGAGCACACGGCGGCACGCACATTCGATGTCGTGATCGGCGCCGACGGGCTGCACTCGAACGTCCGCCGGCTGGTCTTCGGCGAAGACGCCGGACGCACTCAGTTCCTCGGCGGGTACCTGGCGGTGCAGTCGGTGCCCAAGGCGCTTGCGCGCGACCGAGAGATGGTCGTCCATCTGAGCGTCGGCCGCCTCGCGGGGATCTATACCGCGCAGCCCCTCGACGACGCACGCTCATTGTTCATGTTCCGTAGCAAAGATGAGCTGCAATACCACTATCGAGATGCCGTGCGGCAAAAGGAGTTATTGCGCGAGGCGTTCACCGGGATGCATCCGCAGGTGGACGGCTGGCTGGAGGAACTCGACCGCACGCCCGCGTTCTACTTCGACTCGATCACCCAACTGCAGCTGGACAGCTGGTCGTGCGGGCGAGTCACGCTGGTCGGAGACGCGGGATACTGCCCGGGGCCCGCGGTCGGCGGCAGTACAAGCATCGCGGTGCTCGGCGCCTACATCCTGGCCGGCGAATTGGCGCAAGCAGACGGAGATTACGCGCGGGCTTTCGCGGCCTACGAGCAGGAGATGCGCGACCCGGTGCTCCGCAGCCGCGCCTTTGCGCGCACCATTGCCAAGACCCTCGTCCCCGGCTCCGCGGCCGGTCTATGGGCGCTGACCCGTGGCGCCCAGCTGATCTCACTGCTGCCCGCCCGACTCACCAAGGCCGTAGCGAAGTTGAACACCAAGGGTGTGCGGCTCTACGACTCCATGCAGTTCAAGGAGTACTCCCCCGTGTAGGGCGAGCAGACGCAAAAGCACCCGCCCCGAGAGGACTGATCTGGATGGAACTTACCGGTGTCGGCATTTGGAGCAGTCAACTGCGCTTCGGCAATGCGTCCGAATCCGCTGAAGCGGCAGCGGAATTGGATGAGCTCGGCTTTTCAGCGCTGTGGATTCCAGACGTCGGCGGACCGGTGTTCGACGCGGTGGGTCACCTGCTTGCCGCGACCAAGCGCACCGTGATCGCCACAGGGATCTTGAACCTCTGGATGCACTCGGCCGAGGATGTCGCTGCATCCTTCGCGTCGCTCACTGCCGAGCACGGCGACCGCTTCCTGCTGGGAATCGGAGTCAGCCACGCGCCGCTGATCGACGCCGGCGAGCCAGGGCGGTACCGCAAACCGCTGGCGGCGACGGCGTCATTTCTGGACGGGTTGGATGCCGCGCCGCGGCCGGTGCCCACCGACCGGCGGGTCCTTGCCGCGCTCGGCCCGAAGATGCTGGAATTGTCCGCAACCCGCGCCCGCGGCGCACACCCGTACCTCGTCACGCCGGAGCACACCGCTTCTGCCCGTTCGACTTTGGGCCAGGGCCCGTTACTGCTGCCGGAACAGACCGCCATCATGTGCGACAACGCCGACGAGGCGCGTCGCATCGGAACCGGTTGGCTCCGCGCGTATCTGGCGTTGCCGAACTACGCCGACAATCTGCTGCGCAGTGGGTTCACCGAAGACGACTTGACCCAGATCAGCGATCGTCTGATCGACGCGATCATCGTGTGGGGCGACGAGGAGGCGGTCATGCGAAGGGTCGGCGAACATCGTTCGGCCGGCGCCGACCATGTTTGCGTCCAAGTGGTGACGGCCGACCCGCGCGAATTCCCTCGCGAGCAATGGCGCCGGCTCGCAGCCGCTTGTTGAGGGCGAGCAATCAGTGCAGCGATTTCTGCGCCTGGCGCAGGGCCGACGCGCTACCGTAGCCAACCATTCCGGCGATCTTGTCCAGGCTCAGCGACGTCGTCTTGCGCAAGTGCTGCGCCCGCTCGACGCGCAGCCGTTGAACGAGTCCATACGGCGTGAGGCCGAGCTGCTCGCGAACCCGCCGCTCCAGCGTGCGGCGGGTGGTCCCGATCGCGAAAGCCGCATCGGGAATGGTGATTTCGCGGTCAAGGTTGTCGCGTATCCAGGTTTCGAAATCGACGAGCAGCCGGTCGGTGGACGACAGATATGCGTCGGCGGCTTGGACGCTGCGCGCCGGGCGCTGGTCGAACAGCAGCGCACCCGCGGTCGCGTCGGCCAGTTGCGGGCTGACCGACGCCACCAGGTGCATCGCGAGGTCGATATGCGCGAAAGCGGCGCCATACCACGGCCCGCAAGCTCGAGGTGGAAACCCGCATGGTTGCCATCCTTGACCAGCTGGCGCTCACCGAGCTGGTGACCGGCATCCCGGGGATCTCCGCGGTCGGGTCGGCGGCGATGCTCGCCGAAATCGGCGACCCCACCCGCTTCGACAGTGCCCGGGCACTGGTCAGACACGCGGGACTGTGCCCGCGGGAAAACACCAGCGGCACCTTCAGCGGCCAATCGCGAATCTCCCGACGCGGCAGGCCCGGGTTGCGGCTGGCCGCCTGGCGCGCGGTCTGGGGTGCCCTACCGCACAATCCCGTGATGGCCGCCCGCTACCAACACCTGACCACCCGAAACATCAATCAGCTCAAAGACGGACAGGCCCGCGCCGCCCTGGCCGCCGCGCTGGATCCACGCCATCACCACCGGCCGCATCCCCTGGGACGCCGCAGCCGCCGGCGCCGACAAGCTGGCCACCGCCGCCTAACCACCCCACCCCGAACAGGTTGGGGCCAAGCTCCACCCGGCGTAGAGGACCACCTCGACCGACACCACGAGCAGGCCCCACCCCTTCCTCACCGAACTCGATTGCACGCCGTCGGGAACCACACCCCGTTTGAAGCTACGTAGAGGCGAGGAACGGGTAGGCCCCCCAACCCTTGACTAAAGCCTCTTACGCTGGTGTCGGGTGCTTTTACGTCTGCTCGCCCTAACTTAGGTCAGCGAGTCGGGCGGTAGGAAACGGTCGCCGTACTTCTCCGCCAGCTCGCGGGCCCGGGCCACGAAGGCTTCCTTGCCCGTGCCGCCCGGACCGAAGTAGCCGACGGTGAACTGCGCACTGCCACCGGTCCACGGCGGGAATCCGATGCCCATGATCGACCCGATGTTGGCGTCGGCCGTCGACGTCAACACGTTCTCGTCAAGGCACTTCTGGGTTTCCAGCGCCTCAGCGAACAGCATCCGGTCGATCATGTCCTGCAGCGGCGGCTCCGACGAGCCGGACTTGAACGCCTCGCGCAGCCCCGGCCACAGCCCGGTCCGCTTGCCGTCGGCGTACTCGTAGAACCCGGCACCGTGCAGCCGCCCGGCCCGACCCAGCTCGATCATCTTCTCGACGACCGCCTCGGCCGGATGCGGCTCGTAGGTGCCGCCGGCGTCCTCAACGGCCTTCCGGGTGGCCGTCGCAATCTTGTGCATCAACTCGAGGTTGAGCTCGTCGGACAGCTGCAGCGGCGGCGCCGGGTAACCCGCCTGCGAGCCGGCCTGCTCGATGCTGGCCGGCTCCACGCCCTCGCCAAGCATCGCCAACGCCTCATTGACGAAGGTGCCGATGACCCGCGAGGTGAAGAAGCCGCGGCTGTCGTTGACCACGATCGGGGTCTTGCCGATGGCCAGGGTGTAGTCGAACACGCGAGCCAGGGCTTCGTCAGATGTCTTCTCGCCCTTGATGATCTCGACCAGTGGCATCTTGTCGGCCGGCGAGAAGAAGTGGACCCCGATGAAGTCCTCCTGCCGCTTGACGCCGGTCGCCAGGCCGGTGATCGGCAGCGTCGACGTGTTCGACCCCAGGACCGCGTTGGGCTCCACGATGTCCTCGATCTCCTGGAACACCTTGTGCTTGAGGTCCTGGTTCTCGAACACCGCCTCGATGACGAAGTCCACGCCCTTTAAATCAGCTGCGTCGCCCGTCGGCGTGATGCGCGCCAACAAGGCGCCGCTCTTCTCCTGCGTGGTGCGACCCCGCTCCAGCGCCTTGGCTTCCAGCTTCTCGGAGTAGCCCTTGCCCTTCTGCGCGGCCTCCAGACTGACGTCTTTGAGCACCACGTCGTAGCCGGCCTTGGCCGACACGTAGGCAATCCCGGCACCCATCATGCCGGCACCGAGCACACCGATCTTGTTGATCTTGACCGGCTCGATGCCGTCGGGACGGCTGCCACCGTTGTTGATGGTCTGCAGGTCCAAGAAGAACGCCTGGATCATGTTCTTGGAAACCTGGCCGGTGACCAGCGTGGTGAAGTAGCGGCTCTCGATGCGGCTGGCGGTGTCGAAGTCGACCTGCGCGCCCTCGACCGCGGCAGCCAGGATGGCTTTCGGCGCGGGCATCGGCGCGCCCTTGATCTGCTTGCGCAGCAGCGCCGGGAACGACGGCAGGACGGCGGCCAGTGCCGGCGACGACGGAGTACCGCCGGGGATCTTGTAACCCTTTTTGTCCCAAGGCTGTTCGTGGGAATCCGGGTTCGCCTTGATCCACGCCTTGGCGGCGGGCACCAGTTCCTCGACCGTCGGGAGCACCTCGTCGATCAGCCCGAGTTCCTTGGCCTTGGCCGGCTTGAACCGGGTGCCCTGCGACAGCACGGTGACGAACGCGTTCTGGATACCCAGCATGCGCACCGTGCGGGTGACGCCACCCGCGCCCGGCAGCAGCCCCAGCGTCGCCTCGGGGAAGCCGAACTGCGACCCCTTCACGTCCGCCGCGATGCGATGATGGCACGCCAGCGCGATTTCCAGGCCGCCGCCCAGCGCGGCGCCGTTGAGGGCCGCCACTGCCGGCTTGCCGAGAGTCTCGATGGTGCGCAGCTGCTTCTTGACAGTCTCGACCAGATCGAAGGCTTCACCGGCATTCTCGGGCCTGATTTGGATCATGCTCTTGACGTCACCACCGGCGAAGAAGGTCTTCTTCGCGCTGGTGATCACCACACCGGTGATCGAATCCTTCTCGGCGACAAGGCGATCCACGGCCTTGCCCATCGACTCGATGTAACCCTCGTTCATGACGTTGGCCGACGCTGACGGGTCGTCCAGGGTCAGTGTGACGATGCCATCGGCATCCTTGTCCCACTGAATCGTATTGTCTGCCATGCGCTTAGACCCTCTCAACGATCGTCGCGACGCCCATGCCGCCGCCAATGCAAAGCGTCACCACCGCGCGCCGGGCGTTGCGGCGCTCCAGCTCGTCGACCATGGTGCCCAGGATCATCGCGCCGGTGGCACCCAGCGGGTGGCCCATCGCGATGGCGCCGCCGTTGACGTTGAGCTTCTCGTCGGGGATGTTCAGGTCCTTCTGGAACTTCAGCACCACCGACGCGAACGCCTCGTTGAGCTCGAACAGGTCGATGTCGTCAACGGTCAGGCCGGCGCGGTCGAGCACCTTCAGGGTGGCGGGAGTAGGTCCGGTCAGCATGATGACCGGGTCGGCCCCGCTGGTCGCGGTGGCGACGATGCGCGCCCGCGGCGTCAAGCCCTGCGACTTGCCGGCGGCCTCGGAGCCGATCATTACCAGGGCGGCGCCGTCCACAATCCCGGAGCTGTTGCCGCCGGTGTGCACGTGGTTGATCTTCTCCACCCAGTGGTACTTCTGCAGAGCGACGTCGTCGAAGCCACCCATCGCCGCAAGGCCCTCGAAGGCCGACTTCAGCTTGGCCAGACCCTCCATGGTGGTGTCGGGCCGCATGTGCTCGTCGTGGTCGAGGATCAGCAGGCCGTTCTGGTCGCGGACCGGCACCACAGACTTGGCGAAGTAACCGCCCGACCATGCCTCGGCGGCCTTCTCCTGGCTGCGCAGCGCGTATTTGTCGACGTCCTCGCGGGAGAAGCCCTCGATGGTGGCGATCAGGTCGGCGCCAATGCCCTGCGGGACGAACATGACGTCATAGTTAGTCGCCGGGTCCAGTCCCATGGCGCCGCCGTCGGAGCCCATCGGCACCCGGCTCATCGACTCCACACCGCCGGCCAGCACCATGTCGTCCCAGCCCGAGCGCACCTTTTGCGCGGCCGTGTTCACGGCCTCCAGGCCCGACGCGCAGAACCGGTTGAGCTGCACGCCGCCGGAGGTGACCGGCATGCCGGAGGCCAGCACCGCGGCACGGGCGATGTCGCCGCCCTGGTCGCCGACGGGTGAGACGCACCCCAGGATGACGTCGCTGATCAGGTTCTCGTCGAGGTCGGGATTGCGCTTGCGTAGCTCCTCGATCAGGCCGACGACCAGGTTCAGTGGCTTGACTTCGTTCAGCGCGCCATTCCGTTGCTTGCCACGCGGCGTGCGGATGGCCTCATAGATGAAGGCTTCTTCGGACATGTCGACTTCCTGTTCGCCAGAAAAGGGTGTGTTAGATCCGTGTTAAAGACTAGGACCAGTAGAGGCACACTAACAGGGGTGTCGGCCAACCTGTTGGTTGGGCGGGACTTAGCTGGCCAGACCCCTTGAGCCCCGGCCCTCGCCCCCGCCCCCTTGCCCCTCGCCCCCGGCCCCCGGCCCCCGCCGAGCGTGCGGTCGGCTGCACAGTCGGCGTCGAACGTGCGGCTGGCCGCACACTCGCGAGCCGCTGGGGGCGGCACCCTAAGCTCGACCAGCATGACGGTGTCGCGGCTGCGGCCCTACGCAACCACGGTGTTCGCCGAGATGTCGGCGTTGGCCGCGCGCATCGGCGCGGTGAACCTCGGGCAGGGCTTTCCCGATGAGGACGGGCCGGCGGCGATGCTGACAGCCGCCCAAGACGCCATCGCCGACGGCGTCAACCAGTACCCACCGGGCCTCGGCATCGCCCCGCTGCGCCAGGCGATCGCCGCCCAGCGCCACCGGCACTTCGGGATCGACTACGACCCCGACACCGAGGTGCTCGTCACGGTCGGGGCCACCGAGGCCATCGCGTCAGCAGTGTTCGGCCTCGTCGAACCCGGCTCGGAGGTCTTGCTGATCGAGCCCTTCTACGACTCCTACTCGCCGGTGGTGGCGATGGCCGGTACCAACCGGGTGGCCGTGCCGCTGGTCCCTGATGGACGCGGCTTTGCGTTGGACCCCGACGCGCTACGGCGCGCGCTGACACCCCGGACCCGGGCGTTGATCGTCAACTCCCCACACAACCCGACCGGTGCGGTGTACAGCACGACCGAGCTGGCGGCAATCGCCGAGATCGCCGTGGCCGCAGACCTTTTGGTGATCACCGATGAGGTCTACGAACATCTGGTCTTCGACGGCCGGCAGCACCTGCCACTCGCGGGCTTGGACGGTATGGCCGAACGCACCATCACCATCTCGAGCGCTGCCAAGATGTTCAACTGCACCGGCTGGAAGATCGGATGGGCTTGCGGCCCAGAACAACTCATCGCCGGGGTACGCGCGGCCAAGCAGTATCTGAGCTATGTCGGCGGCGCGCCGTTCCAGCCCGCGGTGGCGCTGGCGCTGAACACTGAGGACGAGTGGGTGGCCGGGTTGCGCGCACGCCTTCAGGCCAGACGCGATCGGCTGGCGGCAGCGCTGGCCGGCATCGGCTTCGCGGTTCACGACAGCCACGGCACCTACTTCCTGTGTGCCGACCCACGCCCGCTCGGTTACGACGACAGCACCGCGTTCTGTGCGGCACTACCGGAAAAGGTTGGGGTGGCTGCCATCCCGATGTCGGCGTTCTGCGATCCCACGGCGGGCCATGCTGCACATCAGGCCCAAGTGTGGAATCACCTCGTACGCTTCACCTTCTGCAAAACCGACGACACTCTCGACGAGGCGATCAGGCGACTGGGCGCATTGCGCGACGCTACGTCGAGCGGTTCATAACGAAGTCCCGCAGCCCCTCGGTGGCGGCATTCAACACTTTTTTGCGCGCTCGGCTCAGCAGAAACTCCGGCAGCGGCGCCGACGGCTCCAACGTGATGTCGAACCGCACCCGCGTCCTGTTCTCGCCCTCGCGGTGCAGCGTGTACTCGACGTGCTGGCCGTGTTGATGCACGGTCTTCAGCGCGTCCCACACCATCCAGTCAGGCCCCCAGTGGAATTCGAGCAGTTGTTGATCGACGATGCCGATCACTTTGACGGTGACTTTGGCGAGGCGCGGCCGGCCATCGGGATAGGTGTCGATGACCTCCGCTCGCCTGTGCACCGAAGACCACGACGGCACCGAGCCGACGTCGGCGAGCGCGTCGAGGATCACTTCCGGCGGCGCATCAATGACGATGTCTCGTGATGCTTGAACGGCCACTGGTACAAATCAGCAGCGTGATTGCTGCATAGACACTGACGATCAGCCCTCGCCGTCCTGGCCGGCCCCGTTATTCGCGACCCATTTGCGCAAGCCCTCGCTCGCGGCGTCCAGCACGGTCTTGGCCGCACGCTTGACGATGAAACCTGGGACTGGGCCCGACGGTTCGACGGTGATGTCAAAACGCACCCGGCTTTTGTCGGCACCCTCGGGTTGTACCCGGTATTCGATGTGCTGACCATGCTGCTGGAATGTCTCTTTGGCGTCGTATACCACCCAGTTAGGGCCCCAGTGGTATTCCAGGATCTCGTTGTCGACGAGCCCGAGGATCTTGACGGTGGCCTTGACGTGGTGGGGGCGACCATCCGGGTACCGGTCGAGTACTTCGACCCGTCTGTGCAGCGGAGACCATTCCGACAAGACATCAACGTCGTACAACGCCCCCATGATCACTTCCGGCGGCGCGTCAATCACAATTTCACGCGATGCTTGTACAGCCACTACTGCCAAGCTAGCAACGCAGTCCCGCTCGTGTGCCCGTTTGGCACAATTACTTTGTTACCAGTCGATTTCGGTAATCGGTGTGGTGGCGGCCGGCGGCCGACCGACCGGACCGGACGGTGTTCGGGAGAACCGCGGTGCGGGCGCGGCCTGCTCGACGCCGTGAGCGGTGATCACGGTGGACCGCGCGTTCAGGTGGTCGTTGGCGGCGGCTTCGCTCCAGGTCAACACCGGGGTTACGCAGGCGTCGGTGCCGGCGAAAACCTGTGTCCACTCGTCGCGAGTCCGGCTGGCGAACCGTTCGGCGAACAGGCTGTGCATCTGCGGGTAGGACCCGATGTCGAGCTGGTTGGGCACCTCGTCGGCCGACAGGCCGAGCCCGGCCAGCAGCGCGGCGAAGAATTGCGGCTCGATGGCGCCGACGGCCAGATACTTGCCGTCGGAGGCCACATAGCAGCGGTAGAACGGGGCGCCGCCGTCGAGCAGGAACGATTCGCGTTGGTCACGCAGCGCGCCGGTCGACTTCATGGTCCACATCATCTGGGCGAGCACACTCACCCCGTCGACCATCGCGGCGTCGACGACCTGACCACGACCGCTACGTTCCCGCTCGTACAGCGCGGCCACGATGCCCAGCAGCACCAGCATCGAGCCACCGCCGAAGTCGGCGACCAGGTTCAGCGGCGGCATCGGTGGCCGGTCACGGTAGCCCAGCGCCGACAGCGCGCCGGTCTGCGACAAATAGTTGATGTCGTGACCCGCGGTCGGGGCCAGCGGCCCGTCCTGTCCCCAACCGGTGATGCGCGCGTAGATCAGTCGCGGATTGACCGCCGCGCAATCCTCGGGTCCGATGCCGAGTCGCTCACAAGTGCCGGGCCGGAAACAGTCCAGCAGCACATCGGCCTTGGCAGCCAGGTCCAACAGCGTCTGAGGCTGCGTCTTGACGTCCAGGTCGACGATCCGCTTCCCGCGATGCAGCAGGTCGCGATCTTCGGACGGCATCTGCAGACCGCCGGGCCGCCGCACCCGCACCACGTCAGCCCCCAAATCGGCAAGCACCATTCCCGCGTGTGGCCCAGGTCCGATGCCACCCAATTCGATAACCTTCACCCCGGCCAGCGGCCCCCCACCAACCACTATCGCTACTTACCCTTCTTGACCTTCAGCACGCGATCGCGCAGCCCTTTGGTCGCGGAATCGATCGACCCCTTGACGGCCCGCTTGAGCACGAAGCCAGGCAGCGGCACGTTCGGGTCCACGCTGACCTCCATCTTCACCAGCGTGTCGCCCCCCTTGGGCACCAGGGTGTACTTCCCATCCTGGGACTTCTGCTGGCCGGAGCTGACCAGCGTCCAGGTCACCTCGTTGCCGCTGAAGGTGTAAGCCACCACCTGTTCGTCGGTGATGCCCGCCGTCCGGACTTTCATCTTGACCTTGCTGGGCCGTCCGTCGTCGCCGGTCTCGAGGATCTCTGCGCTCTGGTGGGGCTCGGACCACTCGGGCATCGCTTCGAAATCGGCGATGACGTCCAAGATCTCCTCGGGACTGGCTTCGATGACGATGTCGCGGGTTTCTTTGATTGCCATGCCCGCACCATAGCGAAATGACGACCGGTCGGGACATGGTTTC
>NZ_DATJYB010000154.1:0-6320 GCF_035499775.1 Mycobacterium sp.
CGCGGCAAGCTCGCGCTGATCACCGGGGCCGGCGCGGGCATCGGCCGGGCCACCGCCGTGGAACTGGCCCGGCAGGGCGCGGGCAAGGTGGTGATCGTCGATCTCGACCCGGTCGCAGCCAAAGACAGCGCTGATGCGGTACGTGCAGCGGGTGCTGAGGCCGCGGCATACCAGGCGGATGTCAGCGACGAAGCCGCGATGAATGACCTTGCCGCGCAGGTTATTAAGGAACACGGCGTGGTGGACATCCTGGTGAACAACGCCGGCATCGGAATGGCCGGCCGGTTCCTGGAAACGACCTCGGCCAACTGGGATGCCATCATGGGCGTGAACGTCCGCGGCGTGATCACCGGCAGCAGGGTGTTCGGCGCGCAGATGGTCGAACGCGGCGAAGGCGGGACGATCATCAATATCGCGTCGGCTGCCGCATTCCTGCCGTCGAAATCGATGGTGGCCTACAGCACGACGAAGGCGGCGGTGCTGGGTTTCAGCGAAACCTTGCGGGCCGATCTGGCCGACGAGGGCATCACCGTGACCGCCGTGTGCCCCGGTTTCGTCAACACCAACATCGCCAAAAGCACTGTCTACGCGGGCATGTCCGCCGAACAACAGGAACGCGCCCGGGAGAAGGCGGATGCGGCGTACCGGCGCCGCAACTTCACGCCGGAAGCCACCGCCAAGGCGATCGTCAAGGCCGTCCGGACTGGTTCGCCGGTGGTGCCGGTCGCCGCGGACTCCCGGCTCGGCTACGCCATGCGCCGCATCAGCCCGTCCGCGGTCCGGCTGTTCGCGCGCATCGACATCCGGCGGAAGTAGCCGTGTCGGACAGCATCTGGACCAGCAGGCCGGCCGACCTGTACGGCCGTCGGGACCGCGACCGCTTCGCGACGGTGCTGTGGGGCGTGCGGACGCTGTTCGGGGGCCTCGCCGCCACTTCGCGGTGGACGCCATCGCGGATAGTGCCGGTGCGCCGCACGTTATCCGCGGTGGTCACCACACGCGAACTCGTCGCGCCCGACGTGGTCGCGTTGACGTTGGCCGATCCCGACGGCGGATTGTTGCCATCCTGGACACCCGGCGGACACATCGACGTCCAGCTGCCCTCGGGGCGGCGCCGCCAGTACTCGCTGTGCGGTCCGCCCGGGCGCCGCACCGACTACCGCATCGCCGTTCGCCGCATCGCCGACGGCGGCGGTGGTTCGATCGAGATGCACGACGCCTACCAAGTGGGCGACACCTTGATGTTCGAAGGTCCCCGTAATGCGTTCTATCTCGGCAGCACCGAGCGCGACGTGCTGTTCGTGATCGGCGGTATCGGCGTGACGCCCATCCTGCCGATGATCCGGGTGGCCCAGCAGCGCGGAATCGATTGGCGGGCAATCTATGCCGGTCGTAGCCGGGAGTACATGCCGTTTCTGGACGAGCTGACGTCGGTGGCGCCAGACCGGGTCACCGTGTGGGCCGACGACGAACATGGCCGGCTGGCCGGCGTCGAGGACCTGCTCGCCGGGGCCGGGCCGGCGACCGCCGTCTATGTGTGCGGACCCAGCGCCATGCTGGAGGCGGTTCGGGTGGCCCGGGACGAACACGCTGATGCGCCAATGCATTACGAGCGCTTCAGCCCGCCCCCGGTCATCGACGGGATTCCCTTCGAACTCGAACTCGAACGATCGAAGCGGGTGCTCACCGTGCCGGCGAATCGGTCGGCGCTCGACGTCATGCTCGATGCGGATCCGACGACCGCGTACTCGTGCCAGCAGGGCTTCTGCGGGACCTGCAAGGTCAAAGTGCTTGCCGGACAAGTCGATCACCGGGGCCGCACCTTGGTGGGTGATGACGAGATGCTGGTCTGCGTGTCCCGGGCGAACGGCGACCGGGTCGTCATCGAGGCCTAGAAGACGCCGCTTTCGGTGAGCACGTCGGCGAAGTTCACCAAGTCGGTGGCGAAGGCTTCGGGTTGCTCGAAGGCGGCGAAGTGACCGCCGCGGTCCTGAATCACGTAGTGCACCAGGTTGTATCGGGCGGCCGCCCAGGCGCGCGGGGTCTGCAGCAGCTCACGGGGGTAGACCGCGTATCCGGTGGGGACATCGACGCGTCCGGTCCACTCACTGCGCGCGTCGGTGCCGGCCCGCGTCGACTCGCAGTACAGGCGCGCCGCCGATGTCGCGGTGCGGGTCAGCCAATAGAACATCAGGTTGTCGATCAGCCGATCGGTGGAGATGGGCATGCCCTCGCGAATGTCGCACCAGGCGTGGAACTTCTCGAGTATCCAGCCGGCCAGGCCCAGCGGCGAGTCGTCCAGGCCGTACCCCAGTGAATGTGGCCGCGTCGATTGCACTTCCATGTAGGCGGTGCCGTCCCGGACTTGTTCGACGCTGGACGTGATGGCCGCCATTTCCTGTTCGGTGACGTTGGCCAGCAGTTCGGGGTCGTTCTGATCCGGTGGCGAGAACATCATGTTGGTGTGGATCGCGGCCACCTGCGGTGTGTGGTGCTGCCCGAGGTATCGCGTCACCAGGGCGCCCCAGTCGCCGCCCTGCGCGATGAACCGTTCGTACCCGAGTTGGGACATCACGTCAGCCACCGCCGCGGCGATACATGCTACGTCGACTCCTTTTTCGCGCGTGGGTCCGGAGAAGCCGTAGCCGGGCATCGACACCAGCACGACGTGGAATCGCTGCCGCAGCATGGGCAGCGCGTCCAGGAATTCGACGATCGAGCCGGGCCAGCCGTGCGTGATCACCAGGGGGAGTGCTTGTGTGTCGTCCGACTTCGCGTGCAGGAAGTGCACGCGCTGCCCGGCCGCGCCGGTGACGAACGATCCGATCGCGTTGACCTCGGCCTCGACGCGACGCCAGTCGTAGTGCTGCAGCCAATGGTCGATGACGCCCTTCAGGAACGACTGATCGGTACCGTAATCCCAAGCCGCCCCGGTGATTTCCGCCGGCCACCGGGCATTGCCGAGGCGATGACGAAGGTCGTCGAGTTGCGCTTCGGCCACGTCGAGACGGAACGCTTCCATTTACGCACCCTCCAGATAGACGGCCAGTGCGTTGGTCAGACCTCGGCGTGCCATATCGAGATCGGCGTACGAGCCCAGTTGGCGCTCCGACACCAGGCCGCGCATGGCGCCCGGAATGAGCGCGGCGACCTCGCGCACCCGGTCCGGGTCGACATCGAGACCGGCGAAGGCGTTCTGGCAGGTCTCGAGCCAGCTCTTGCCCCAGGAGAACAGCTCGGCCGCGGTGCGCGGGTAGAGGCGTTCGAGTTCGACGGGATCCCGGGGGAGGGCAGCCCGCAGGTTCTCGATCGCGCGTGAATCCGGTGACGCCAGGCCGTGATAGAGGGTTTCGATGATCACCCCGACCCGTTCGTGCAAGGGCGCGTCCGGCTTGACCGGTGTCGACAGGGTCGAGAAGGTTGCGGCGCGTCGTTCGGCGGTGCGGTGCAGCACCGCCGCCCAGAAGCCGTCGGTGTCGCCGAACTGGTACTGCACCGCGCCCCAGGTCGCACCGATGTCCTTCGCGATGCGGTTGGCCGACACCGAACCCGGCTCGCCCGATGCCAGCGACCGCAGCGCGGCCTCGAGCATGCTCTCGCGAGTCGCGTTGCCGCGCCGGTTGGGACGCCGGCCCTCGACGCCGGCCGCGCTAGCCCGCCCTGTCATTCGATCAATCCTAAGGTCTCGACTAACTTTTTCATAGAGGGTACTGTGAATGTCTATGGCCAAGCCACCGCTGTCGATGAAGCCGACTGGATGGTTCCAGGTCGCCTGGTCCGACGAGATCGGCGTCGGCGACGTCCACACGATGAAGTACTTCGACCAGGAAATGGTCGCGTGGCGGGCCGAGTCCGGCCAGCTCACCGTCTTCAACGCGTACTGCGAACACCTGGGCGCGCACCTTGGTTACGGCGGCAAGGTCGTCGGCGAGGTGTTGCAGTGCCCCTTCCACGGGTGGCGGTGGAGCCAAGAGGGGCGCAACGTCTGCATCCCCTACCAGGATCGGCCCAACCGGGGCCGTCGCGTCCGGACCCACCCCGTCGTCGAGCGCAACGAGTCCGTCTACATCTGGCACGACGCTCAGGGGCGCGAGCCGTTCTTCGACGCGCCGGATGTGTTCGCCGCCTTCGGCGACGGCAGCAGTGCCGCGGACTACTACCCGCAGCAGCGGCTGTACCGGCAGAGCCTGGAGCTGCACCCGCAGTACGTGTTGGAGAACGGGGTGGACTTCGCGCACTTCAAGTACGTGCACAACACGCCGATCGTGCCGGTCTTCACCCGTCACGACTTCGACGAACCGGTGTCGTTCGTCGACTTCACCATCACCTTCGAAGGTGACGACGGTCAGCGGATCGAGGACGTCAACAGCGGCGTGGAGGCGATCAACGGCGGCCTGGGAGTCGCGGTCACCAAGAGCTGGGGCATGGTCGACAACCGCACCATCTCCGCGATCACGCCCGTCGACGAATTCACCTCCGATGTCCGGTTCATGGTCTACATCGGCCGCAAGCCTGCGAAAGATGCGGCACGAGCCGAGATCAGGGCGCAGGAATTCGGACGGGAAGTGATCCGGCAGTTCGAGCAGGACGTCCACATCTGGCAGCACCAGCGCTACTCCGATCCACCCGCGCTGGCTACCCAGGAATACGAGGGCTTCACGGCAATTCGCAAGTGGGCCAAGCAGTTCTATCCCGACGGCATCGGCGGCAGCGCCGCCGAAGTTTACGCAGCATCGCAGAAAGGCTGACACTTCAATGAATTCACCCGCTCGCGTGTTCCAGGTCGGCACGGGAAACGTCGGTTCGGAGATGATCAAGCGGATCGCCCATCGCCCCGACCTCGAACTCGTTGGCGTGCACTGCTATTCGCCGGAGAAGGTGGGGCGTGATGCCGGTGAGCTCGCGGGTATCGGACTCACCGGGGTGACAGCGACGGGCACAATCGAGGAAATCATCGCGGCCAAGCCTGACGTGCTCACCTTCCACGGCGTGTTTCCCGACGAGGATCTCTACGTCAAAGTCCTCGAGGCGGGCATCAATATCGTCACGACCGCCGACTGGATCACCGGGTGGCACCGCGACACGAACCACCCGCACCCGTCGGGCAAGCCGGTGACTCAACTGCTGGCCGAGGCCTGCGAGAAGGGAGGTGCGACGTTCTACGGCACCGGAATGAATCCCGGCCTGAACCAGATCCTCGGCGTGGTGTGCTCCGCCGACGTCGCCGAGATCGAAAACGTCACCACCATCGAGTCCGTCGACGTGTCATGCCACCACTCCAGGGACACCTGGATCGAGGTCGGTTACGGCCATCCGGTGGACGATCCGGAGATCCCGTCGAAGTTGGAGAAGTACACCCGCGTCTTCGCCGACAGCGTGCTGATGATGGCCGACTGCTTCGATCTAGCGCTCGACGAAGTGAAGTTCACCTACGAATTGGGTGCGTGCACCAAGGACGTCGACCTGGGCTGGTACATCCTGCCCAAGGGCTCGCTGGGCGCGAACTACATCAAATACCAGGGCATGGTGGACGGCGTCCCGCGGGTCGAGACGCACCTGGAGTGGCAGATGACCCCGCACACCGACCCGAGCTGGAACATCAAGGGCTGCTACATCACTCGGATCCAAGGCGACCCGTGTGTCTACAACAAGCACATGATCTTCCCCAAGCCCGGCATCGACCTGTCCAACCCGGACAACTTCGCGTCGATCGGCATGACGGTCACCGGGATGCCGGCGCTCAGCGCGATCAGGTCGGTCATCGAGGCGCGTCCCGGGCTGATCACCAGCGCCGACCTGCCGCTGCGCGGATTCGCCGGGCGGTTCAAGCTGTAGGCGTGCGTCAACCCGGGTCGTCTTTTTCGAAGAGCCGTTCGGGGTGGTGGTAATTGTTGGTGCGGGGCTGGCCGTGGTCGAGGTGTGGTGGTGGGATCCATTCGGTTTGGCCGTTGGGGAGTTTTCGGGTTTTCCAGCCTTGGTCGATGAGTTTGTGGTTGAGCGGGCAGGCGAGTGTGAGGGTGTCGGCGTCGGTTGAGCCGCCGGTGGCCCAGGTGTTGATGTGGTGGACTTGGCAGCGGTCGCCGGGGACGTCGCAGCCGGGGTGGGTGCAGCCGCGGTCTTTGGCGTACAGCACCACACGTTGGTCGGGTGAGGCGATGCGCCGGGTGCGGCCCAGGTAGAGCGGGCGGCGGGTGTGTTGGTCGAAGACGGCCAGGTAGTGGTGGGAGTGGCGGGCCATGCGGATCAGATCGCGCATGGGTAGCACGGTGCCCGCGCCGGTGACCGCGCGTCCGGCGCCGGTGGTGAGTTCCTGCAGGGTG
>NZ_DATJYB010000155.1:0-12686 GCF_035499775.1 Mycobacterium sp.
TTCCCGGCATCACCCTCCCAGACGTCGACGTCGTGTGCGAGGCCTTCGCCGTTAACTTCATTCGCGCTGTGGCAACGCCTCTCGCCGAGCGTTAACCCAAGATCAAGCCTGACGTGGGTACCCCGGTGCCGGCCGTGACGAGCACGTGCTCGACGTTGGGCACCGGGTTGACCGAGGTGCCTCGCAACTGGCGCACCCCCTCCGCGATGCCGTTCATGCCGTGGATGTACGCCTCACCGAGCTGACCGCCGTGCGTGTTGATGGGCAGCCGCCCGCCCACCTCGACAGCACCGTCGGCGATGAAGTCCTTGGCCTCGCCCTTGCCGCAGAATCCCAACTCCTCCAACTGAATCAGCGTGAACGGCGTGAAGTGGTCATACAGCACCGCGGTCTGAATATCGGCCGGCGAAAGGCCCGACTGCTGCCAGAGTTGCTGACCCACCAAACCCATCTCGGGCAGACCCAGTTCGGGCCGGTAGTAGCTGACCATCGTGTACTGGTCGGGGCTGGAGCCCTGCGACGCCGCCTCGATGACGGCCGGACGCTGCTTCAGGCCGCGCGCACGCTCAACCGAAGTCACCACGATCGCGACCGCGCCGTCGGTCTCCTGGCAGCAGTCCAGCAGCCGCAACGGCTCAGCGATCCACCGTGAATTCTGGTGATCCTCAATGGTGATCGGCTTTTCGTAGAAATACGCCTTCGGGTTCTTGGCGGCATGCTTGCGGTCGGCCACCGAGATGGCGCCGAAGTCGCGGCTCGTCGCGCCGGACAGGTGCATGTATCGCTGAGCGATCATGGCCACCTGCGCCGCCGGCGTCGACAGCCCGTGCGGATACGAGAACGCATTGTCGGCAGTCGTCGAATCGGCCTGTGTGCCAGCATCTCCCACCAGCCGGGTCTGCACCTGGCCGAATCGCATGCCGGAGCGCTCGTTGAACGCCCGGTATGCCACCACGACGTCGGCGACGCCGGTGGCAACGGCCATCGCCGCGTGCTGGACGGTCGCGCACGCGGCACCGCCGCCATAGTGGATCTTGGAGAAGAACTTCAGTTCGCCGATGCCGGCCGCCCGCGCGACGGCGATCTCGGTATTGGTGTCCATCGTGAAGGTGGTCAGCCCGTCGACGTCGGCGGGACTCAGCCCGGCGTCGTCGAGGGCGTCAAGCACCGCCTCAGCAGCCAGCCGCAGCTCGCTGCGGCCGGAGTTCTTGGAGAAGTCGGTGGCGCCGATGCCGACGATCGCAGCCTTACCGGACAGCACTACGCACCCCCGATCATCAGCGTCACCGTCGCAATGACGTGATCGCCAAGGCTGTTGGCTCCCAACACCTTCACCGTGATCAGGCCGTCCCGCACAGCGGTCACCTCACCGGAGAAGGTCACCGTGTCGTAGGCGTACCACGGCACCCCGAGCCGAAGCCCGATCGACTTGACCAACGCCGACGGCCCGGCCCAGTCCGTGATGTAGCGCTGCACCAGCCCGGTGTCGGTGAGGATGTTGACGAAAATATCCTTGGAGCCCTTCGCGACAGCTTTGTCGCGGTCGTGGTGGACATCCTGAAAGTCCCTGGTGGCCAAGGCCGTTGAGATGATGAAGGTGGGATCGCCGTAGAGTTTGAGCTCGGGCAGCTGCGTCCCCACCTCGATGACCGGCGCGCTCATGTGTCAGGCTCCCATGCGTAGAGGCTCCACTCCGGGCCGCTGGCACCGGCCGGGAAATCGATATATGTTGCGCGGACCGGCATTCCGATCTTCACCTCGGCGTGCTCGACATTGCGCAGCTCGCCCAGCATGCGAACGCCCTCGTCAAGCTCCACCAAGGCGATCACGAACGGCAGCGTGCGGCCGGGCACCTTCGGAGCATGGTGCACCACGAAGCTGAACACGGTGCCCTTGCCGCCGGCGACGCGATACTTGATCGGCTCTGCCGGATCCTGCCAGACGGCCGGCACCGGCGGGTGTTGCAGGCTGCCGTCGGCAAGCTGCTGGATCCGCAACTCGTGGGCCTTGACCCCGTCCCAGAAGAACGCGGTGTCACGCGAAGACGAAGGACGCATCATGGCGTCGGCATCGAGGTCGGCGGGCACCGAGGTGGCGGCCGGAACATCGGAGGCGGGCTTGAATTTAAGGATGCGCCACTCCATCTCGGCGACATCCTCGTCACCGACCCGCCACGTGATGTGCTGGTTGATGAACCAGCCCTCACCGAGCGCGGTCTTCTTGGGGCCGACGACATCGCGCATCTCGGAGAAAATGCTGACTTCCTCGCCGGGCTGCAGATAACGGTGATAGGTCTGTTCGCAATTAGTGGCGACCACTCCGACGTAGCCGGCATCGTCGAACAGTCGCATCATCGGGCCCATCGGGTCATCGGTTGGACGTTCTCCACCGAGTCCGAACATGGTCCACACCTGAATCATCGCCGGTGGAGCCACAATTCCAGGGTGTCCTGCCGCGCGGGCTGCTGCCTCGTCCACGTATATCGGGTTGGCGTCCCCCAGTGCCTCGACCCAATTGTTGATCGTCGGCTGGTTCACCGGGTCCCGGCCCGCGCGGGGCTTGGCGACGACGGTGTTCGTGATCTCCGCTATTGCCTCTCCAAGCTCCCCGATCCCGGTCATCGAGGCACCCTCGGCACTTTCAGGCCGGATGCGGCGATCATCTCACGCATGACTTCGTTCACTCCACCACCGAAGGTGATGACCAGGTTGCGTTTGGTCTGCGAGTCGAGCCACTTGAGCAGGTCGGCGGTGTCGGACTCGGCCGGGTTGCCGTACTTGCCGACAATCTCCTCGGCCAGCCGGCCGATGTACTGAATACGCTCGGTGCCAAAAACTTTCGTCGACGCGGCGTCGGCCACGTTGATGTCCTCCCCGGCGGCGGCGACCTGCCAGTTCAACAACTCGTTGATCCGCCACATCGCATAAATCTCACCGAGCGCTCGCTTGACGTCCTGGTGGTCGATCGGCGTGACGCCGTCGCCACCCGGCTTGGACGCCCAGGTATGCAACCGATCGTAGATCCCGGCGACCCGGCCGGCCGGGCCCAGCATCACCCGCTCGTTGTTGAGCTGGGTGGTGATCAGCCGCCACCCGCCGTTCTCCTCGCCGACCAGCATGTCGGCCGGCACCCGCACATCGTTGTAGTACGTGGCGTTGGTGTGGTGGGCACCGTCGGACAGGATGATCGGCGTCCAGGAATAGCCCGGATCCTTGGTATCGACGATCAGGATCGAAATACCTTTGTGCTTCACGGCTTCCGGGTCGGTGCGGCAGGCGAGCCAGATGTAGTCGGCGTCGTGGGCGCCGGTGGTGAAGATCTTCTGGCCGTTGACGATGTAGTGGTCGCCGTCCCGGACCGCTGTGGTGCGCAACGACGCCAGGTCGGTGCCCGCTTCCGGCTCGGTGTAGCCGATCGCGAAGTGCACCTCGCCGGCCAGAATGGCCGGCAGAAATTTCTTCTTCTGCATCTCGTTGCCGAAGACCTGCAGAGTGGGGCCCACGGTCTGCAGCGTGACGGCGGGCAAGGGCACGTCGGCCCGGTGCGCCTCATTGACGAAGATCGACTGCTCGATGGGCCCAAAGCCGAGGCCGCCGAACTCCTTTGGCCACCCGACCCCGAGCTTGCCGTCCTTGCCCATCCGCCGGATCACCGCGCGGTATGCGGCGTTGTGGCGGTCTTCCTCCATCGCCTTCATCTCGTCGGACGAGATGAGATTCGAAAAGTACTCCCGTAGCTCCGCCTGCAGCTGTCGCTGCTCCGGAGTCAAGTCTATGAACATTGCGCTCCCACCAGGTCGAGGCGTAGAGAAGACCCGCCCAGCAGCCGGGCCAGGTCCTTGATCGTGGAGTAATACCGGTGCATCGGATAGGTGATGTCCATGCCCATGCCGCCGTGCAGGTGGTGGCAGATCTGCATCACCGGCGGAGCCTGCGAGGCCAGCCAGTACCCGAGGACATCCAAATCGGCGTCCGCATCAAGCCCCTGGGACAGTCGCCAGATCACCGACTTGGACGCCAAATCGATGGTGCGCGAGGCGATATAGACCTCCGCCAGTTGCGCTGCGACGGTCTGGAAGGTCGACAGCGGCTTGCCGAACTGCTTGCGGTTGGCCACATAGTCGGCGGTCAGCCGCAGCGCCCCGGCCACCAGGCCGTCGGCGAACGCGCCGATCATGGCCAGTGCCAGCTGATTGACCCGGTGTGGAGCCGCACCCGCCAGAACGTCGGAGTCGGGAACCGCCACGCCGTCGAAAGTCACCGTGTACTCGTCGGAGTCATTCGACGTCGGCGTGCGAACCAGCTGCACGCCGTCGGCCTTCGGCGACACCACCACAACGGCGTTGTCGGTCGTGACCAGCAGCCAATCGGCTTGTTCGACATATCCCACACCAATTTTGGTGCCGGACAGCCGTCCGCCGGCGAAACTGGTTGCGGGACGGTCGGGTAACGCCGTGCCGGGCTCGTTGAGCGCCGCGGTCAACACCCCGCCCCTGGCGACTCCGGATAGGAAGCGGTCCTGTTGCTCATCGGTGGCGAGGTCGAGCAGCGGCATCACACCCAACCCCAGCGTTGCCAGCACCGGCGTGACGGCACCGTGGCGCCCGACTTCGGTGAGTACCGTGCCCACCTCGGCGAGGCCCACGCCGTCGCCGCCGAGACGTTCGGGCACCGGCAGTGCCGTCACGCCGCCGTCGACCAGCGCCTGCCACGACAGCTCCCGCGCTAGCACCGACGTAACGACATCGGCGACGGCCTGCTGCTCTGCACTGAGGTCGAAGTCCATCGTCGTGTTCAAGTCCATCGTGGTATTCAAGCCCATCAGTGGTCGACCGGGCACTTGCCGGTGTAGTCGACCTGCCAGTGCTTGATGCCGTTGAGCCAACCCGAGCGCAGTCGCTCGGGTTCCGAAACCGGCTTCAGATCGGGCATGTTGTCGGCGATGGCGTTGAAGATCAGGTTGATCGTCATCCGGGCCAGGTTGGCGCCGATGCAGTAGTGCGCACCGGTGCCGCCGAAGCCGACGTGCGGGTTGGGGTTACGCAGGATGTCGAACTTGTACGGGTTCTCGAAGGCCTCTTCGTCGAAGTTGGCCGACCGGTAGAACATCAGCACCCGGTCGCCCTTCTTGATCTTCACGCCGGACAACTCGTAGTCATCGAGCGCGGTGCGCTGGAAAGTGGTGACCGGGGTGGCCCAGCGGACGATCTCGTCGGCGGCCGTCTCCGGGCGCTCTTTCTTGTACAGCTCCCACTGCTCGGGGTTCTGCGAGAAGGCGATCATCCCGTGCGTGATGGAGTTGCGCGTGGTCTCGTTGCCGGCCACCGCCAGCATCACCACGAAGAATCCGAACTCGTCGTCGGAAAGTTTCTCACCCTCGATATCGGCTTCGATCAGCTGCGTCACGATGTCGTCGCCGGGATTCTTGGCTCGCTCTTCGGCCATCTGCATCGCGTAGCCGATCAACTGTGCCGACGACATCTTCGGGTCGACGTGGGCGAACTCCGGGTCGTCGGTCCCGGTCATCTCGTTGGACCAGTCGAACAGCTTGCCGCGGTCCTCCTGCGGCACACCGAGCAAACCGGCGATCGCCTGCAGCGGCAGCTCACACGACACCTGCTCGACGAAGTCGCCTGACCCCTCCGCTGCCGCCGCTTTGGCAATCTTCTGAGCGCGCTGCTGCAGTTCGTCCTGCAGCCGTCCGACAGCACGCGGGGTGAAGCCCCGGGAGATGATCTTGCGCAGCCGGGTGTGGTGCGGCGCGTCCATGTTCAACATCACGAACCGCTGCACCTCGATGTCCTCGCGCGCGATGTCGTTGCTGAACCGGGGAATGACGCCGTTTTCGAAGCTGGAGAAGATGTCGCTGCGCCGGGACACCTCTTTGACGTCGGCAAGTTTGGTGACGGCCCAGTAGCCACCGTCGTGGAATCCCCCGCCTTCGCCGGGTGCCTGCTCGTTCCACCAGATCGGCGCGGCGGCCCGCAGCTCGGCAAACTCCTCGACCGGTACCCGCTCGACGTAGATGTCGGGGTCGGTGAAATCGAACCCGGGTGGAAGATTGGGGCTGGGCACGCTTGTTCTCCTTCAACTGCAGTCGGCTATGACTGGTGATGTGGTCACTAGTTCTCCTAGTGACACTCTGTTGCCAGTAAAACATGCCTCCACCGCATACAAAAGGCGCCGAGGCATCGTCGCTTGTCATAGTAATGAAACGTGTTCTAGCCTGGCCCCATGGGTAACCCGGTAATCGTTGAAGCCACCCGCAGCCCGATTGGCAAGCGCAACGGATGGCTGTCAGGGCTACATGCCACCGAGCTCCTTGGGGCGGTACAGAAGGCGCTGGTCGACAAGGCCGGCATCGATGCGGGCGACGTCGAACAGATCGTCGGCGGCTGCGTCACGCAGTTCGGCGAGCAGTCCAACAACATCACCCGGGTGAGCTGGCTCGTCGCCGGGCTGCCGGAACATGTCGGCGCGATGACCGTGGACTGCCAGTGCGGCAGCGGCCAGCAGGCCAACGGCCTGGTGGCCGGCCTGATCGCCGCGGGCGCCATCGACATCGGCATCGCGTGCGGCATCGAGGCGATGAGCCGCGTCGGGCTCGGCGCCAATGCGGGTCCCGACCGCAGCATCCTGCGGCCCGCGTCATGGGACATCGATCTGCCCGACCAGTTCACCGCTGCCGAGCGGATCGCCAAGCGACGGGGCATCACCCGCGAAGACATCGACGCGTTCGGATTCCAGTCCCAGCTATGCGCCAAGCGCGCCTGGGACGAGGGCCGTTTCGACCGGGAAATCTCACCGATCGAGGCCCCCGTGCTCGACGAGCAAAAGCAGCCCACCGCCGAGCGCCAGATGGTGTCCCGGGACCAGGGTCTGCGCGACACCACGCTGGAAGGGCTCAGCCAGCTCAAGCCGGTGCTCGAGGGCGGGATTCACACTGCGGGCACGTCGTCACAGATCTCCGACGGCGCGGCGGCCGTGCTGTGGATGGACGAGGACAAGGCCAAGGCGCTCGGATTGCGGCCGCGGGCCCGCATCGTCAGCCAGGCCCTCGTCGGTGCCGAGCCCTACTACCACCTGGACGGGCCTGTTCAGTCGACGGCGAAGGTGCTGGAAAAGGCCGGCATGAAGATCGGCGACATCGACATCACCGAGATCAACGAGGCGTTCGCGTCGGTAGTGCTGTCCTGGGCGCGGGTCCACGAACCCGACATGGACCGGGTCAACGTCAACGGTGGCGCGATCGCGCTGGGCCACCCGGTCGGGTCTACCGGCAGTCGCCTGATCACCACTGCGCTGCACGAGCTGGAGCGCACCGATCAAACCACCGCGCTGATCACCATGTGCGCGGGCGGTGCCCTGTCCACCGGCACCATCATCGAACGAATCTAGTCCGGATTCAGCCCTGGTGATCGTCTCCGAAGAAAGCCGCATCAAGGCTGCCCAGGCCTACATCGACGCGCTGGTCAGCCACGATGGGGACGCGGTTCCGTTCGCGACCGGCTGCACCCGCGTCGAGCAAGGCATCAAGAACGGGTTCTCCGGAAATCACTTGCGCCGCAGCCTCAATCGCGGTCCGCAATACTGGGTGATCGCCGACGCGACACCACCGAATTACCGCATCGTCGGCGACGAGGTGCACGCCTTGTACGACGTGCTGACGAAGGCGGCGTTCCGCGGCCGGCGGATCGCCGGACGGGTCGACGAGACCTTCGTGATCCCGGCCGAGAGTGCAACCGGCAAGGCCGAGATCCAGCGCATCAAGGTTCGCTTCAAGCCATTTATTCAGCGCTGACTAGGATCGGCGCCATGCCGAAATCACCGCCGTGGTTCATGAGAAGCGATTTCGCCCTGAAATGGATGTCGCGCATCAACACATTCCTGTACCGCCGTAGCGGCGGAGAGGGCTTGGGCGGCACCGTCCAGAACATTCCGGTGGCGCTGCTGACCACCACCGGCCGCAAGACCGGGGAGCCCCGGGTGAGTCCGCTGTACTTCCTGCGTGACGGTGACCGGGTGGTCGTCGCCGCCTCGAAGGGCGGCACCCCGAAGAACCCGATGTGGTACCTCAACCTCAAGGCCAATCCCAAGGTTCAGGTACAGATCAAGAAGGACGTGCTCGACCTGACCGCGCGGGACGCCACCGACGACGAACGCGCCAAGTACTGGCCGCAATTGGTGGACATGTACCCGTCGTACGACGATTACCAGTCCTGGACCGACCGGACCATCCCGTTCGTGGTCTGCGACCCGTAGCCCGCATCGCCGACCGTCTGATTTCGGACACTCGATGAGCACGGACGACGAGTCGCCGTACGGCTCGGGAGATCCGACTGCGGCGTCCACCTGGCTGGCTTTGAGCGGACGCCCGGTCACCGACGAAGTCCTCGAATGGCCCCCCGATTTGTTCGCCCTGACCGACGTGATCCTGGACTTCACACAGGCCTACCGGTTCGTGTTCTCCCCGCCCGGCGAGGCGACATGGCCGCCCGATCGCTTCGCCGACTGGGCCGGTGCGGTGGAGGACGCGGGCCGGGATTGGAGCGGCTGGGTCGTGAACCAGCAGGGCGCGCTCCCCGATCTCCTCGCCCAGGAGTGGACCATCTTTCGCGAGCACGTCGAGATGCCGCTGGAACATCTGGCCGAGGGCCGCGACTGGCAGATGTGTGAGGCACTGCTGACGCTTCATGCGATCGCGGACGAGGCTTGCGCGGGGTTGGGCATCCCCCTGGGTCGGTCCGACGCAGAGGGATGCGGTTACCGCGCCCGGGGACGTGAGCTGTTGGCGAGGACCGGGTCGCTTGCCCGAATCCACCCACATCTGTTGCGGGTACTACCGAAGGTGCGGACTTCGCCCAACGGGACCTCGTTGGGTTCGTTCGCACGCTACGCCTGCGTCCATCGTCCCGGTGCCCAGGTCAGGTGGTCCAAGATCCCCGCCCGGCACCGCGGCACCAATCCCCAGGCCGAGTACGCCAACGTGCTACTGCTGCCCTGGCCGCTGCGGGTGCGCGAGTCGGACTTCCACCCGGTGGAAGGCTCGGTGCGCACCCTGACCACCGAGCCCTTCGGCTATTTCGAGTTCGCGCCGGCCGAACCGCTCGATTTGGACTTGGTGGATCGCACGGTTCTCGCGGCCCGAGACGAGGTCGGCGGCGTCGACGTGGTGGTGCTGCCCGAGAGCGCCGTCGACGAGGCGGATATCGACGACCTCGAGGCGGTTTTGGATCACCACGGTGTCACCATGCTCATGACCGGTGTGCGCCAGCCGGCACCGCAACCCGGGCGGCTACCCGGCAACTGGGTGCACATCGGAGTCAGCTCGATACTTGAAAAGCGTGCCGCCGCAACAGGTTCAGCTCGCGAACAGTGGTTCCACGTCCGCCAGAACAAACACCATCGATGGTCGCTCGACGAATCACAGATCTACCAGTACCACCTGGGTGGTGCCCTGCATCCGCACATCCTTTGGTGGGAAGCGATGGACGTCGCTCGCCGGACGGTGCAATTCGTCGAACTCGGGGAAGAACTGACCCTTGTCTGCCTGGTGTGTGAAGATCTCGCCCAGCACGACGATGTCGCCGAAGTCGTCCGGTCGGTTGGCCCGACGCTGGTTTTCACACCGCTGCTCGACGGACCTCAGCTGACGTCGCGCTGGGCGGCCCGATACGCCAGCGTGCTGGCCGACGACCCCGGCTCGGCCGTCGCGACCTTATCGGCGTACGGCATGGTGCAGCGATGCCGACCTCCCGGGCAACCTCCCTCCCCGGTGGTCGGCCTGTGGAAGGACCCGGTCCGCGGAATCCGCGAGGTGCCACTCGAGGCCGGTGCGCACGGCGTGCTGCTGACGATCTGCGGGGACCGTGCGCTGCGACGCACTGCCGATAGCCGCGAGCCCATCGACAACTCGATTTACTACTTCGACGTGGCCGTGCACCAAATCCGCGCCTCCACAACGCCCTCGGAACCACAACCGAAGCAGACCCGGCCGCCGCCTCGGCCCACGCTCGAGGTCGAGGAGCTCACCGTCCTCACCGGCTGGGCCCAGGCAGTCGCGGAAACGCTTGCCTACGCGCCCGAGCGAGTGCTCGATCTAGTGGCAGACGCGCGCCCGGGCGGGCGGTGGCGGGCCGCACTCAAGATCGCCGAACCGTCCGCCCAACTGAGCGAAGCGCTCGACATCCTCGAACGAATCGTGCGGACGAGCGCATCGCCAAGCGGCTCAACCACATTCGATGCGCTGATCACCGCCGCGAGCGAAGCCCGGGCGGACGAACCAAACCTCGCCGGGTTGGTTCGCGGAGTGCTGCGATCGACGCTCGAGCAGCGCCGCACTCGACAAGCAGGAGAAGCCGCCCGCTAGCGCGCCATACGCGGAATCAGGCCCCGTAGACCGGAACCGGCGGGCGCGCCTTCGCCAATAGGTCGGTGACGACGGGCCCCAGCTCGGCAGGATCCCATCTCGCGCCCTTGTCGATCTGCGGGCCGTGCGCCCAGCCCTCGGCGATGCGGATCTTGCCGCCCTCGACTTCGAACACCTTCCCCGTGACGTCGCGTGATTCCACGCTGCCCAGCCAGACCACCAGGGGCGACACGTTTTCCGGCGCCATGGAGTCGAAATCGTCGCCCTGCGTCGACATCATCTCGGCGAAGACGGTCTCGGTCATGCGGGTGCGGGCTGACGGTGCGATCGCGTTGACGGTCACGCCGTACCGGCCCATTTCGGCGGCCGCGACCAACGTCATCGCCGCGATGGCCGCCTTGGCGGCGCTATAGTTACCCTGCCCGACACTGCCCTGCAGGCCCGCACCCGAGCTGGTGTTAATGATCCGCGCATCAACGCTTTTGCCCTCTTTGGACAGTCCCCGCCAGTACGACGCGGCATGCCGCATGGTGGCGAAGTGACCCTTGAGGTGCACGGCGACGACGGCGTCGAACTCCTCCTCGCTGGTGTTGGCCATCATCCTGTCGCGCACGATGCCGGCGTTGTTGACCAGGACATCCAGGCCGCCGAACGTGTCCACGGCGGTTTGAACAAGGCCGGCCGCTTGGTTCCAGTCGGCGACGTTGGACCCGTCGGCGACGGCTTCGCCACCGGCAGCGGTGATCTCGTCGACCACACCCTGCGCGGCGCTGCCCCCGCCGGCGGGCGAACCGTCCAGGCCCACCCCGATGTCGTTGACCACCACCCGCGCGCCTTCGGCCGCGAAGGCAAGCGCGTGCGCGCGCCCGATACCGCCGCCCGCTCCGGTGACGATGACCACGCGGCCGTCAACTAGCCCCATTGTTTCTGTCTCCTCTATTTGATCGCGCTCGCGTTCGTGGTGGCCAGATAATGCGGCGGCTCACCGCCGCCGTGTACCTCTAACGAGGCGCCGCTGATGTAGGACGCCGCGCCGGAGGCCAAAAACGCTGCGGCCCAACCAACGTCCTCGGGCTGGGCCATCCGGCCCAGCGGCACGTTCTTGGAGATCGCGGCGATCGACTCGGCGTCGCCGTAGAACAGGTCGGCCTGTTCGGTTTCGACCATGCCGACCACGCAAGCGTTCACCCGCACCTTGGGCCCCCATTCCACCGCCAGCGTCTGGGTCAGACTTTCCAGGCCGGCCTTGGCCGCCCCGTAAGCGCCGGTCCCGGGTGACGGCCGCCGGCCGCTGAGGCTGCAGATGTTGACGATCGACCCGCCGTCCGACTGGTCCTGCATCTTCTCGTTGGCGTACTGCGAAACCAGCAGCGCACCAATGAGGTTGAGCTCGATGATCTTGCGGTTGAACTTCGGGCTCGATTCCGCAGTCAGCACGTACGGCGAGCCTCCGGCGTTGTTGACCACCACGTCGAGCCGTCCGTGCCGCTCGACGATCGAGTCGATCAGCGCCTTGACGGCTTCCTCGTCGCGCACGTCGCAGGAGTGGAACTCATGGGGCAGGCCCTCGACCGCGCGCCTGGCGCAGGTCACCACGGTCGCGCCCTGCTGGGCGAAGACCGAACTGATCCCGGCGCCCACCCCGCGGACTCCCCCGGTGACCAG
This sequence comes from Mycobacterium sp., assembly GCF_035499775.1. Taxonomy (GTDB): domain Bacteria; phylum Actinomycetota; class Actinomycetes; order Mycobacteriales; family Mycobacteriaceae; genus Mycobacterium. Next base: position 12,034 of record NZ_DATJYB010000155.1, read on the forward strand.
CACCACCCGCCCGTTCAGTCCCAACCTGATGGGTTCCCCGGCAAGGGGACCTGATTCGGGGCGGGTCACTGTGCTAGCGTACCAAGCAAGTGCTTGCTTAGGTAGCTGACCCCAGCAGGAAGTGCCATGACCATTACCTCCACCACCCTTGAACCGGGCATAGTCGCGGTCACCGTCGACTACCCGCCCGTCAACGCCATCCCGTCCCGCGGCTGGTTCGAGCTCGGCGACGCCATCACCGCCGCCGGCGACAACCCCGAAACCCACGCCGTGATCCTGCGGGCCGAGGGCCGCGGCTTCAACGCCGGCGTCGACATCAAGGAGATGCAGAAGACTCGATCTACTCAGGGGTTTACCGCCCTTCTCGATGCCAACCGCGGCTGCTTCGCCGCGTTCCGCGCGGTGTACGAATGCGCAGTGCCGGTGATCGCGGCGGTGAACGGATTCTGCGTCGGCGGCGGTATCGGGCTGGTAGGCAACGCCGACGTCATCGTCGCCTCCGACGACGCCGTCTTCGGGCTGCCGGAGGTGGAGAGGGGCGCGCTCGGCGCCGCGACGCACCTGTCCCGGCTGGTGCCGCAACACATGATGCGGCGGCTGTTCTTCACCGCGGCCACCGTGGACGCCGCCACCTTGCATCACTTCGGCTCGGT